>JAKISP010000069.1 GCA_021648525.1 Gammaproteobacteria bacterium | reverse complement strand
AACTGGTACAGGATGGGGCCGATAATCAAGTGGTGGGCATGCGCTTCAAATATTTAAAGATCCCTCAGGGCGCTGTTATCACCGCTGCCTACCTTGAATTTCAGGTAGATGAAGTCAATTCAGGTGTACTTGATTTAACAATGGCAGCCCAGGCGTCTGCTAATGCAGCGACTTTCACTAGTGATAACGGTGACATTAGCAACCGGATGATGACGGGTAGCGGTGTTGTCTGGAATAATGAGGCGGACTGGGTCAACATCGGGAGTACGCAAAAAAGCCCTGATATTCGCCTGATTATTCAGGAAGTGGTTAGCCTGGGTGAATGGATTAGTGGTAACGCACTCGCGATTATTATGACGGGGTCATCGGCTGGCACACGCGTGGCAGAGTCTTTTGAAGGTAGTGTGAGCGGGGCTCCCCGACTCATTATTGAGTATCGTTACTAAGCTGAATGCAATGCATTGGTAGGCACTTTTTTCTATTGAGCACTCGCTTCATATGAGGCGAGTGCGCTTGATGGTTATTCATCTTTGTTTGAGTGACCGCTTGAAAAAAGGGCCCAGTATAATATTGCACTATAATTGATGTGGTTTGATAATCTGACTTCATCTTTTCATTTCACTGGCAACAATGGTGGTCAAGGTAAATAAGTCAATAGGATACCTGGCTCCTTTCTCTTAATTAAGTGGCCCTGTAAGTAAAGTTGGTGTAAGGGATAATCGCTTCCTGGATCAGGAAATAAACCCTAACTGTCGGATTGTAGTAGGTGTATCCCTACGTTGTTGGCAAACGAAGATAAGGACGTGTCGTTTTTGGTGGGGCTTGCCCAGGTAGTAACCTCTAGCAATTGTGAAAGTAAATTTGAATGGAAAACGTTAATGTTAATGGTTTTGATTTTTGTGTATTTTTTACTATCCCATATGGATTGGGTTGTGAGATGTTTGAGTTGCAGTTCAATCACTAAGGTGTGTCTATGAAGTATGGAATATCATATTGTTTGATCACCGCACTAGTGCTAGTGCCGGGTGCCTCTATTGCCGATCCTGTCAATCAACCGTTGCTTAATTCAGATGAAATTAAGCATGTGCGGCATCTTTCCCGTGCTTTGTTAAAGAACAGGGCCATTGAGAAAAAGAAAATTGTAGGTGAATTAATGATGCAGCGGAAACAGCTTGAAATAATGAATGGTGCTCTTAATACGGTGGTAGTAGATCTGAGAAGATCAATGTTATCAGCAGAATTAGTGCTGAATCAAAAAAATTCCAATGTCACCATTCCTGTTGGCAATAAAGTGGTCAGCATCAATGGCACAAACAAAATGGATAAGACGACAGCCTTTAAGGCGGACTCAACGTCAAAAGCAGTTGAGCAAAGGCGGAAAATAATGAAACAGGCGATTGATGAAGTTAACAAAACTTCTCATGAAATGGCAGTGAGTGCTCTGTCATCAAGTGGCGAAAAACTTAAAGAAACCAGACCAAGCGAGCATCGTAGCAAGCAGATGCAGTTTGTGATTAAGGGCGTTGTCAATGAGCTAGCGGTAATGAGTGGCAGGGATGTTGTCGACGTTAAAAAGATAAAGGCTTTAAAAGAAAGATTAAGGCTGAAGAAAAAGAAAATTTCAATCGATGATATTTCACCAACACTGAGTATAAGAACTAAGCATCGTCAGTAAGTGGTCATTATGAAAGATAAACCGGGAAGTTTGAGGATGATAAATAAAAGTTTAGTAATGCTTTTTGCAGTATTACTCAGTATTGGCGTTAATGATACATATGCGGCATGTTTGAACACAGGTGTTGATTCGCAGTTGTGCGAAACCAGGGAGGCTTTATACCAAACGGGAGAGGGAAGTGTGGTTGCGGAGAAAGCTGCTGGGCTGGGCAACGCAGTGAAAATATACGAATTTATACGAAATAATGCAGAATATACGGTTTACCACGGGGCCCGCAGTAATTCAATCAATTCTATGTTGGGTATGAGGGGGAATGATGTGGATCTCGCTTCTACTTTGGTCGCGATGATGCGATCACAGGGAATCAAGTCGCGTTATGCGGTGGGTGATATAAAAATCAAAAAGAACCAGCTATCAAACTGGTTGAATGTTGTTAATAATGATCTGGCAGTCTCATTACTTCGTAACCAGGGGATACAGAATGTTGATGGTACAGACCCTGTTTACGTCACATTTGAGCATGTGTGGGTTGAAGTGTTAGTCGATTACCACAACTACAGAGCGGGGAATACAACCCAGCCGGTAGGGTGTGTGACTGAAGGTGAGTCGTGCCAATGGATTTCATTAGATCCCTCGTATAAGCAAAAAACGTATAAAAATGTGTATAGGATGTTGCTGCGAGAGGTTGATTTTAACTATAACGCTTATTTCAACGCAGAAAACCCCGCAAGCCCTGACTTTGTTGCAGGTATGAAAAATAAAAACCCGCTGGAGATATTTGAAGAGCAGGCGTTGGAATATCTGAGGATCAATCATCCCGGTGTGACGTTGGAAGATGTGATTGATAATGGTGAAATCATTAGCGATGAAAGTGGCCTTCTTCCCGCTTCGCTGCCCTACGAAGTCGTGAGTGCGGTAACAAGATACGACTCAGTGTCAGCTTATGACATGGATCCGGGGAATACGGTTGATTGGTCAAAATATCTGACTTCTACGATGCAACTGCCTGGTTGTTCATCTATTGGGTTGCCAACTTATCGCGTTAAATTGGCTGAATTAAGTACCAAACAACTGACATTAACTATTTTTGATGATGCGGGAACGAAAAGATTTGCTCATCGTTTAGATGGTGAGCAAGTGGGCTCCTCTATTTCAGCGGGTGGCACAATCACTTTTAATTGTGGTGGTATTACGACTCTTGTCACAATTGGCACGCCAATAGACGTAAAAATTACGATTGAAGCAGCACCGGATGATGACCCTGTGACAGTTGAATATGCGGGCCTGATATTTGGTGGCTATTATCTGATAGCGTCTGGTGGTGAGACCTCAAACTGGACTCAGGTGAGGCGTGCATACAAAAAATTGCTCTCAGCAAATGATGATTATGTGATTGTAGTGGATGATAGCGGGGCAATAGGCGATGCGGGAGTCGTTTATGTCGATACTAATGCCAACGGCAGTGCTGATATTGACGATGTTCCGTTATTAAACCACCTGGCCGCACAGGATGCATTAACCGGCGGTTTACTGCATGTGGCGCAAACAATATATTACACCCGACTAAGAGAAGAATCCGAGCGTTACAGCCGCATGAAAGGCATTATCTCTCCTGTGGCTGCCTATGTGGGCATTGTCAGTACCACGCATGAGGTTGAATATCTGGATGATGTCCCTTTTGCAGTGACGCCAGGGGGGCTGCTCATTGACTTAAAAGGCATCCGAATCAATGGCAGTTGGGAGATAGATCAAGCTGAAATCTATTCCAATGAGACGTTCAAATTTATCGGGCACAATGCCTCTTCGCTTGAGCACGAAGTGTGGCAGGAGATTACCGGATACGATGCAATTTCCACCATGCGTGGAATACAAATGGCACTATCGAAAGGTGAAAGCCTGTTAGATGTTAATTATAATTCGCCAGTGAATACTTTTCCGGCCGCCATCCTTGATCTGGGATTTTCATCGGTACCGCCGGTTGGTTTTACCCAAAATCAACGCTCACTTTTTAATCGTGAACTGGTCACCTGGGCCTATTCGGGTGCAGACTCCAATCCAGGATTTAATGCCGTGTTACCTGATGCCAGCACTTTAGCACCTACGGATAACCGTGCACGCTGGTTGAGTTATGGTGGTAATAATGGTTTGGATGCGTACGTGGGGAATATGGACAGCCTTGAAAACCAGCTCCAGGCCTTAACGGCAACGGAAGGGCAATTAAAGGTTGTTAATTATAATATTTCTGGGCTCACGGGTTTGCAGGTGGCGTATGGGAATATTACCAGTCCGAGTGGGTTTACCGTAGACAATCCGCCGATTCAGGTGAATGGGGATGTTTGGCGCTTCACGATCCGTGAAACGTCACCGCATCCCGATGGCATCATTAATCTTAGCCTCCTTATCGTTTTTACTAATACGGCAACGGCGACGGTGGGGCTGACCATGGATGTTTCCGACGATGTTTCGATGACATGCAGCGGGGTGCCGTATTCAGGCCCGCCCAGTGGGCTTTTGATTGACCTTGAGAATTGTTTTAATACGGTGATTAGTAGCAGTAATTTAACTGGTACGATTGATTTTCTGGACGTCAATAACGGCTTTAACCCTGCTAATCATGCCTACCGCTCTTATAGTCTGGGGATTGACGAATACAACCTGGAATTTATGAAGACCCTGCGCAATAATATGTACTTTCTAGTCAACCCCGATGCCTGGAGTCAATACCTGCTGCCGACGCGCTTTAGCCAGGGCCCCAACTACCTGTTTAATGTTTACATTAAAAATACCTACTTAATTGATGATCTGGTTTCATCCACCTATGCGATTGTTAATCATAGCAATCGGCTTGCAGCAGGTGGCGGGTATGTTACTGCGGAAGAAACAATAGACCCGGCCGTTAATGTTGAATTTAACAATGAAGTGTTTACCAATTTAAACCTGGTTTCTGTTGCCAATAATGATGTGATCCGTACCCCATCAACTGCTGATCCTGTCAGCACGGTGACCGGCAATATGTATCATGATGAAACGGATATTGTTATTAAAGGCCGTGGGTTAGATTATGCGTTTACACGTACCTATAATTCGGATCAGGTTAAGACCACTACCGCATCAGATTTCCCACTGAGTAAAGGGTGGACGCACGCTTATAACATGCGGCTGATTGCCAATGATTATGGTCAGAACCCTAACTTTACGACTGAGCAGGCCCCTGAAAATGGTAACGGCACTACCTCCTCCATTACCTATGTTAATGAACGTGGGGGTGAACTGAACTATCTTGTTGATGATGTGGATAGTACCTGGGCAGTCACAGCACCGAGAATGAGCTTTGATCAATTGCAGTTGGATGTGCCAGTCGCCGGTGCTTATACGTTGACATTCCGTAATGGTGTCAACTATATATTCAGTGGTGCTGACCTTAAGGTGCCGGGTAATACCGCGCGGCTGACAACCATTCAAGACCCTTATGGCAATGAACTGGGTTTTGGCTATAACGTCAATGGACAGCTTGTTTCGATTACTGACAATACAGGCATTGCTGGTCGAACCGGCCTTGTATTAACGTACTACCCTGTTGGGCATGAGAGTGAAGGCCATCTTAATACGGTGAGTGACTGGACCGGGCGTAGCTGGACATACCGTTATACAAACGGTCAGTTAACAGGGGTGAGTAATCCATTAAATGATGGAATGGTTTATACCTACGTGCCAGGAACTGACCTGTTGGAGGATATTGTTCACCCTGAGCGGCGCAATGGTCAAAATAAGCGCATGAAGTTTAGCTACTATGAAAATGACCAGGCATACGCTTATGTTGATACATTAGATAATATTGAATCAGTCACCTATGACCTGTTTCGAAAGCGGACGCGCATCACTAATCCACGTGGCTTTATTACCGAACATTATTACGATGAAAATGGTGCAATGGTTAAACTGGTCGAGCCGGATAAAGCCATATTGCAGTTCGCCAACAATGAAGATGGTTTGCGTTACCTGAAACGAGATGCTTTGGGCAATGCAACGACCTATTCATATCACTCAGCTCGTACATTAGCGGGTGCGGCAACCGATACCTTTGGTCAGGTAACCCGAGAGCAGGATGCCCTTGGCAATACGATCGATTATACCTATGGCATTTATGATCAACTGACGAGAGTCAAAAACAAAAATGATATTGAAACAGTGTCTAATTATTATGCGACGACAAACCTGGCGACGGGGGCATTAAAAGGAAAATTACAGGACATCACCCTGCCAACCGCCAAGGTCAATGGTGTTGATCATGTCAATGTAGTGATCGCCAGTTACCAATATCATGCCGATGGTACCGTTAAGCGGATTGAAGAGTTCATTGACCCGGCAATGCCTACCCGCAAGCGCGTCACCGATCTGGTATATAGCTATGATGCCAATGGCTTCACGCTGACCAAAACGATGACGGGAGCAACTGCCGGTGTCCCTATGACCACCACACAACGCTATGATGCTTTATGGCGTTTAGCGTCAGAGTCGGTTCAACGCCGTACCAGTGCAACAGATGCAACTGTAATCACAATCACCACTGGCTATGAGTACGACAGTCTTAATCGACCCGTAAAGGTCACCGATACCCTCGGTAATATAGTAGAAAATCAGTACGATAAAAATGGCCAGGTGACCGCTATCACCGAACGTTACGCCCTGACGGGCATTAATGACCGTGCAATTCATGACCGTTGTACGATTGATGCAGAATATCCTGGCCACCATAGCTGCATCGTCACGACGCGTCGCTATGACGTGATGGATCGCCTGATTAGTGAAAGCAATATCTCGGGTGCTACCACCCGCTATGGCTATGACGAGATGGGCAATATCACTCAAATAACAAACGCATTGGGTCATAGCTTACATAATGAATATGACAAGCGCGGCAGGCTGCTGCGTGTGACTAATGAAAATGGTTACAGCATTAAAACCGAGTATGACCTGGCGGGGCGCGTTAAAGCGGTTATCGATGGCAATGGAAATGCCACCCGTTTTAGCTATGATGCGCTTGGCCGACAAACCAGCATGACAACGCCTGAAGGCCGTGTCACGCGTTTTGATGATTATGATGGCAATGGCAACCTTCTCAAGGTTCGCGATGCCAATGCCGTGGCAGGAACGCAGCCAGTCAACAGCAGAGGTGCTTCCCGCTATCAAGCGTACGATGAATTCAATCGCATGGTTTATGAGTTAAATGCCAATAATGAACCGGTCTACTACCGCTATGACTTGTTGGGCAACCTGACTCAGGTGGTTGATGCCAATAATCAGATAACGGAGTTTATTTATGATGATATGGGGCGTCTGATAGCAGTCAAAGACCCTGTTATCGAGACACCTGTCGATAAGATCAGAGTCTATACTCATGATGAGCTGGGGAATATTTTAACCGCGACTGATCGTAATGGCGCGGTAGTACGTACGCGCTATGATTCGCTAAACCGCGTGATCCAGGCAGAGTACCTTTCAGACTTCACGACCCAGGCGGCGCAATATAATCAATACGGTGAGCTGGACCAGATCAGTAATGAAGCCGTGACCTATCGCTATGTCTATGATAATCAACGCCGCATGACCCGAAAGACAGATAGCCGTCATGGCCTGACGCTTGACTGGGGCTATAACGAAATAGGCCGGGTGGTCAGTAAGTTTGACTATCAAAACGTAGAAACAAAATTCACCTATGACAACACTGGCCGTCTGATTGCCATGGCGAATAAAGATTACGTACAGGCATCATACCATTATGATGCAGCGGGTCGATTGTTGAGTCGAATTTTGTCGAATGGTGCCGCCACGCTTTACCACTACGATAAAGACGGCTTTCTGATCAAAATAACGCAGCGTAGCAGCTCAGGTGATGTGATCGATGAACGTCGTTATACGCAGGACAGTGTGGGGAATATCACACAGATCGCCATTGTGGGTGGTGATACCACTCATTACGGTTACGACCCAGCCTATCGACTCACTCAGGTGAATGCATCTGATGTCACAAACAATCAAACATTCAGTTATGATGGTGTGGGTAATCGACTAAGTAAGACGCATAATGGCGTGACAAGCAACTATACCTATTCAATCGGTAATCGACTGGATGAACTGAGGCATGGCACAACACGGGTTTTTAGTTATGACTATGATGACAACGGCAGCCGTATCAATAAACGTAACAGTGTGGGTGCTGTTGTTGAAAGCTATGAATATAATCAAAAACGCCTGATTACCCAGATGAACAGCACGGGTTCGGTAACAAACTTTGCATATGATCCTAACCGCTACCGTATTCAAAAGTCATCCGCAGTCGGGACTAACCACTACCTGCTGGAAGCTGAGCATCTTGAATCTGTTTATGATGAAAACAATCAGCTTAAATCAAGCTATCTGCGTGGGGTGGTGGTCGATGAGATCATCAATGGCTTTGAGCGGGATGTGAATGGTAATATGCTTAACCGCACCTTTCATCATGACCAGGTTAACTCAGTGCTGGCACTGAGTGATCATAATGGCGTAACGGCACAGAAAAGGGCTTATACTCCATTTGGACTGGATTTAAGTTCGAGCGGTGCGAGTACAAATTCACTTGCTTATACGGGGCGTGAGCAAGATAACGAGAATAGTCTTTATTACTACCGGGCACGGTATTATGACCCTGAGGTGGGGCGGTTTATGTCTGAGGATCCATTAGGGTTTGAGGCTGGGATTAATTTTTATGCTTATGTAGGGAATAATCCGCTAAATTTTAATGATCCTAGTGGCAAGGTATGTGTTCCTTGTATTACAGGTTTTATTTCTGGAACGGGTGCTGCTATTGCATCAGTGTATAGTGGAAATGATTTATTATCTTGGGAAACTGCTGGTGCTTTTGGTGCGGGATTTGTTGTAGGTTCAGGCCTTGCTGCACTTGGTGCAACAAGTGTGGTTGCAGGTTTAGTTACGGCTAATACAACAGCAGGCTTGTCAGGTGCGGTCGCTTTAAGTGAAGTGGTTGTAGGTGCTTTTGGCGCTGTTTCTAGCGATGCCATATTGCAGGGTAGTAATATTTTTGGCGGAGAACAAAGCAATTTTGATTTTAGTAGAAGTGGTATGGCAGCAATAGGTGGTGTTGGTGGTTCACTGCCTGCCGTTATAAGAGCAGGTAGTACCTTACCCGCTATAAGCAATCTTGGGCCCAGAGCAACTCAATTATTTATTAATTCTACAGCACCAACAGTTGGGGAAATGACATTATTGGGCGCAGCTAGTACAGGAATTGGAATTGGAACTGATGCTGCAAGTAACTTCTTTAGTGATATTTTTTCCACGTCGGCTGTGCCAACACCCAGTGCAGCAGGTGGCTTTGTGCTGTATCCTAATAGACTTAATACAAATATGGTGCAGGGTGTTTATAGTAAATAATAAATGTTAGTTCTTGATATAGAAAAATGGCTTATGCGTTATACCTATAAATGGGCAAATAGGCATGTTGGTGTCATTGTTGCACTAGTGTTTATATTACTGGGGATCATATCCACAGTATGGGGGGGGGTTAAAGCAAGTAGTATAATTTTCGACGAGCAGCAACTATTAGGACTATCTATTATTTGGGGAGTCATAGCTTTCTTAGTTTTCCTGGCATACATTTTAGGAAGACGTTTTATAATTATTTTAGTTCCTATATTAATAACTGATAAAGGCATCGAAGGAGACTTCAGAAAAAATACTTATGAATATTGGCCAAAGCGCAATCCCGGTTTTATTGCCTGGGATAAAATAGAGCGAGTGGAGCGTTTTGGGTTTCCGTGTATGGATGCACTGAAAATGAACAGGCTTTCGGGAATTCGTATAGTGGCTGGTGATAGAAAAATTGTCATCTATGAAAATATAAAAAATTATATAGAGCTGCGCAGGATAATAGAAGCTAAAACAATTAAGCAAGGTAGCCTGGATGAAGTGTAAACGGAGTTATTGTCAAATTTGGTGAATGAGCATTGAATCAAGCGGCGACCTGATCGACATTGTTAAGGGGTCAAGAGTAACGTAAATGACCAATGGTGCGGCAACAACGTTGGCCTACGAGCCAAATGCATACCGTATTCAAAAAGTGGCCAGCGCAGTTATCAACAACTATTTGCTCGAAGCTGATAACCTGGAAGCCCTCTATGATGAAAATGATCAGCTCAAGGCCAGTTACTTACGGGGTGTGGTCATATTAAGGGGGCAAATCTTGACTTAACATATATACAGCACATACTGCTGTGATGACAAGGCGACTAAGAATAGAATACGAAGATGTCTGTTATCATGTATGTAATGAATGAAAAAGGGTCAAGAGTGACGTAAATGACCAATGGTGCGGCAACAACGTTGGCCTACGAGCCAATGCATACCGTATTCAAAAAGTGACCAGCGCAGTTCTCAACAACTATTTGCTCGAAGCTGATAACCTGGAAGCCCTCTATGATGAAAACGATCAGCTCAAGGCCAGTTACTTGCGGGGTGTGGTCATAGGTGAAATCATTAACGGTTTTGAGCGTGATACCAGCGGCAAGCTGAAAAACCATTCTTACCATCATGATCAAGTCAATTCCGTAGTGGTGCTTACCGACCATACGGGCGCGACAGTACAAACCAGGGCCTATACTCATGATGAACTGGGGAATATTTTAACGGCGACTGATCGTAATGGCGCGGTAGTACGTACGCGCTATGATTCGCTAAACCGCGTGATCCAGGCAGAGTATCTTTCAGACTTCACAACACAGACGGCACAATATAATCAATGTAGAAACAAAATTTACCTATGACAACACTGGCCGTTTGATTGCCATGGCGAATAAAGATTACGTTCAGGCATCATACCATTATGATGCAGCGGGTCGATTATTGAGCCGAATACTGTCGAATGGTGCCGCCACGCTTTACCACTACGATAAAGACGGCTTTCTGATCAAAACAACGCAGCGTAGCAGCGCGGGTGATGTGATCGATGAACGTCGTTATACGCAGGACAGTGTGGGAAATATCACACAGATCGCCATTACGGGTGGTGATACCACTCATTACGGTTACGACCCAGCATATCGACTCACTCAGGTGAATGCATCTGATGTCACAAACAATCAAACATTCAGTTATGATGGTGTGGGTAATCGACTAAGTAAGACGCATAATGGTGTGACAAGCAACTATACCTATTCAATCGGTAATCGACTGGATGAATTGAGGCATGGCACAACACGGGTTTTTAGTTATGACTATGATGACAACGGCAGCCGTATCAATAAACGTAACAGTGTTGGAACGATTGTTGAAAGCTATGAATATAATCAAAAACGCCTGATTACCCAGATGAACAGCGCGGGTTCGGTAACAAACTTTGCATATGATCCTAACCTCTACCGCATTCAGAAGTCATCCTCGACCGGCACTAATAACTACCTGCTGGAAGCTGAGCATTTTGAATCTGTTTATGATGAAAACAATCAGCTTAAATCAAGTTATCTGCGTGGGGTGGTGGTCGATGAGATCATCAATGGCTTTGAGCGTGATGCGAATGGTAATATGCTTAACCGCACCTTTCATCATGATCAGGTTAACTCCGTGATAGCACTGAGTGATCATAACGGAGCGACAGCGCAGAAAAGAGCTTATACGCCGTTTGGGCTGGATTTAAGTTCGACAGGTACGAGTGAAAACAGGCTTGCTTATACCGGTCGTGAGCAAGATAACGAGAGCAGTCTTTATTACTACCGTGCGCGGTATTATGATCCTGAGGTGGGGCGGTTTATGTCTGAAGATCCATTAGGGTTTGAGGCTGGGATTAATTTTTATGCTTATGTGAATAATAATCCTGTTAACTTTAATGATCCCTTTGGAAAAGATGCAGCGGAGGTAGGGATTAGTTTTAGATTACTTGGTACTGGAATATCACTTGGTGCCGAGGTTCGTTATTCAGGTGTGAATGATGAGCCATTTGATGTTGGGATAAGTGGGTCTTTCACACCAGGATTAGTGGGAGAAACGATTATTGGGCTAATTGATTCTGATAACCCTTTCGCGAATGCATCAGAAGGGCTAGATCTTGTTAGGCTAACGCTTGATGTGGGTATCGATACAATGCCGAGAGAACAGAGTTCATTCATTGGAGTGGAAGTTTTTTCTGGTGTTCCTACTCCAGGTATAGGAGGTATAGGAATTACTGGTTTATTTGATGCGAACCAGGATGGTAGTCTCCCAACTGGTGGCCAGGTCAATATTGGACCGCAACTTAGAGGAGGTGCGAATATGATGTTGCAAGGCTCCGTGACAGTTAGGGATGTTATCGAGCTTGGTGGGAGCGCAATTGATTATATTAGTGACCAGTTTAGTGGTACCTCAAATAACACTGCTGCTGGTGGTTTTGTATTATACCCCAGTAAACTTAACACCAACTCTATGTATAGTGTGTATAGTAAATAGGTTTGCAAGGTTCCTTTGATCGATTACAAATAATTTACGTCTGATACATAGCTATGGTTTTTTTAAATATTATTGTTTCTATTGTCGGAATATTTTGCATATGTTTATTTCTCTATTTTTTAGGAAAAATGATTTTTAATTTTTTCCCTATGGTCAATAATATTAGAGATCAAAAATATTATTATTTAGGGCCTTTGATACTTATGTCAGATTCATTTTTTTTGAATGAGGGGGTTATTCACAGGAAAAAATTCATAAAGAATGGTAAGCGAATATTAGTTATTAGTTTTGTACTAATGGCTGTTGGCCTGTATATGTTTATAGTGGATAATTAAATAAGATAAACTGCTGCTATGCTGGAGAACTCTCAAAAACAATGGATTTACGTAGTGATGTATTGCAGTTATCTGATTTTAATGCAAATGACCCAGTAGCTGGCGGAGTGTTTGATGCGGTTGGTTTTGCATTAGGAATACCTAGTGGTCGGTTTGCAGAAAACTTACTTGATATCCCTGATGCAGTTAGAACGATTAATAACGCGAACACGGTCCTAAATGCCAGTGAATCAAAATGGGACTTCACCTAGTTTGTCTTTTGGTTCGGCGGCTGGGGGGTTTGTCTTATACCCGAACAGGCTAAATACTAATATGGTTAGGGCTATTTATGAAAAATAATTATATGGAATTCAGGGTGGAGGGGTGAAGTATGGATAATCACTGTTGGTCATGATAGTAATTTTCTCAGTAATATTTCTTGCTGGGGGAATGATTATTGCCTACCGCGTAAGTACACGGGAAAACCTTTCGTTTTGGAAAATGCTATTAGGGATAGAGAAAGGAATTAAGTATTTTACTTTGAGTGAAAAGCTCAGTTTGATGTTGTTATTTATTATAGTGCTAGGTGGAATATATGTTACGACAATCGCTAGTCACCGATAGGCGATCCCGTCCGCAGGGCGGTCGGGAAAAAAGGAATTAGCTATCGAATATGTGAGTGATTTTTTGGTGTGGGGTAATGAATGAAAAGGATGAAAAGGGGTCAAGTATAATATTGCACTATAATTGATGTGGTTTGATAATCTTACTTCATCTTCTCATCTCACTGGCAACAATGGTGGTCAAGGTAAATAAGTCAATATGATACTTGACCCCTTTAATCTCCTTTAATGCTCAGCTCGTACATTAGCGGGTGCGGCAACCGATACCTTTGGTCAGGTAACCCGAGAGCAGGATGCCCTTGGCAACACGATCGATTATACCTATGGCATTTATGATCAACTGACCAGGGTCAAAAACAAAAATAATATTGAAACAGTGTAAGCGCAAAACAAACCACAGGGTTACACTTTAATACTTCATCAGATCTTGGCTAATGACACCTGGTAAGAGTGCTTCGATGGCTGCGACTGTTTCAGCCTTTGGCAGTTCGGTGAACAGATACC
>JAKISP010000068.1 GCA_021648525.1 Gammaproteobacteria bacterium | reverse complement strand
ACTCGGAAAAGCTGGGCAAAACACCCAAAGCACGCAATGAAAAGCTGTGTACCATTATCCAGAAAATCGCCGAAGGCATTGCCGAGTTCAGTAGTGACAGCGATGCGCTGGGTGATGCCTATGAATACCTGATCGGCCAGTTTGCCGCCGGTTCCGGTAAAAAGGCGGGTGAGTTTTATACCCCGCAACAGATTTCCAGCATCCTTTCCGCCATTGTCACGTTGGACGGACAGGAGCCCGCCACCGGCAAAAAGAAAAAACTCAAGCGCGTGCTGGATTTCGCCTGTGGTTCGGGTTCGCTATTGCTTAATGTGCGCAAAAAAATGGGGTCGCACGGTATCGGCAAAATTTACGGCCAGGAAAAAAATATCACTACCTACAACCTGGCGCGTATGAACATGCTGCTGCACGGCGTGAAAGATGCCGAGTTCGACATTCACCACGGTGATTCACTACTGAATGATTGGGATTTATTGAATGAAATGAACCCCGCGAAAAAACTGCAATGCGATGCCGTGGTCGCCAATCCGCCTTTCAGTTATCGCTGGGATCCAACTGACGCACTGGGCGAAGACTTCCGTTTTAAAAGCTACGGCCTTGCACCCAAATCCGCTGCTGATTTTGCCTTTTTGTTGCACGGCTTTCACTTTCTCAGTGATGACGGCGTGATGGCGATTATTCTGCCCCACGGTGTTTTATTCCGAGGCGGCGCAGAGGCGCGTATTCGTACCAAGTTACTCAAAGACCAGCACATCGACACCGTGATCGGCTTGCCAGCCAACCTGTTTTTCTCCACCGGTATCCCGGTGTGTATTCTGGTGTTGAAACGCTGTAAAAAACCGGACGATGTACTGTTCATCAATGCCAGCGAACACTTTGAAAAAGGCAAACGCCAGAATCGTCTATTGCACACTGATGAAATGCCTAATGGAGAAATAGGGCATATCGAAAAAATTATCGATACTTACCAATACCGCAAGGAAGATGAACGCTACGCTCGCCGCGTATCAATGGAAGAGATTGAAAAGAACGATTACAACTTAAACATCTCCCGTTACGTCAGTACCGCCAAGCCAGAACCCGTCATTGATTTACCGACAGTTCATGGTGAGTTGGTTGGTTATGAAAATGATATTGTTAATGCAACGAATAAACACAACGAGTTTCTTAACGAACTTGGCTTAGCACCTTTACCTCTTGGGAATGAAAAATAATGTTGGTCAGTTAAAGGCTGTGCAAAGAGATGTTGCTGGTAGGGCGAATAAAAGGTGCCGGAGTTATAAATAAGATGGAAAAAAGCAAAAATATTGCTAAATGTGCTATTCGACGGCCAAGTCACCGTGAATGTTACAACTTAAATCGTCTAATGATGCTGGAAAAATAAACCCATGGCAGCGCAATACTCAAATCGGCACTTTTTCAGAAAAACCCCTAACCAATATCTTGCCCAGTTTTTTGAAGCCAAGGCTATTCAAGTTGAGTTGGACTTTGATGAGTTAGCAGAAAATGCAACGGATGAACTGCAAGAAGTCTTAAATACACTGCCAGACAGCCAAGTTGCCGACATTGAGGCCGAGTTTCAAGATGTGAATGCACTGGCTTGCGAAGGCGGTATCAAGACCTTGGTGGATGAGTCTGTACTACCAACAGTACTACCAAAACCCTAGGATTGTCTAGTGCCGCTTAGGATGCTATAGGCAATAAAAAACCCGATAAACCGTTTTTTTAATTGGTCTATCGGGTTGGTTTGGGTTCTTGTTGAACCCCATTATGGTGGAGGTGGCGGGAGTCGAACCCGCGTCCGCAAATCCTCTGCCATTGGCTCTACATGCTTATCCTATTAATTAGTTTAACTGCAAGCTACCCAACAGGCAGGGAAAACAGACAGCGATTCCGTTAAGTTTTAACGCATCCGTCCCGGACGTACTTCAGCGCGATCTTATGTGAGTCGACCCCAGTGATCTGGGCGCATAAGCACACGCCAGGCTGAGGGCACTAAACAGGTTATTAAGCTGCTAGTGCGTAGTTGTCTTCGTTGGCAACTATGGTTTTGCAGACGGATTAACGAGGAATTCTGCACCTCGGCATGCACCTCAGGTTTCGCAACCCACGTCGAAGCCAGGTCACCCCCAAAAGGTATTACTACAGGTGAGAGTTTAACGCAGTGGGGAGTTCATTGCCAAGTTTAAAACAGGTGCGATTAGCGACCTCTCAGAATACGCCCTTTTTCCCGCTGCCAGTCACGGTCTTTCTCACTGGCGCGTTTGTCGTGCTGTTGCTTACCCTTAGCAAGGCCAATTTCAACCTTTACCAGGCCGTGGCTCCAGTAGAGGGCGGTACCAACGAGGGTGTAGCCTTTGCGCTCAACCGCACCAATCAACTTGTCGAGCTGTTTGCGGTGCAGTAGCAGCTTGCGCACACGGGTATTTTCCGGTGTGATGTGAGTCGAGGCGGTGTGCAGTGGGGTGACATGAAGGCCGGAGATGAACGCTTCGCCCTTTTTAAGGAAAACGTAGCTTTCGGTGAGTTGTGCGCGTGAGTCGCGCATGCTTTTGACTTCCCACCCCTGCAGCACGATACCCGCCTCGAATTTTTCTTCGATGAAGTAGTCGTGGCGCGCGCGCTTATTGAGCGCGATGGTGTTGCTGCCCGGTTTTTTTTTCTTCTTTGTGGCCATAACTCGAATGCTTAACGCAGGTTTTTCATCTATTTAGTTGCGTTTATTATACACAGGAGTGCCCTCTGTGGTTGAGTGATGTAGCGATTTCGCCCACAATAGGCGACTCAGGACTTCAAGGGAGTGATAATGTCAGAAAATTCGCGCAGCAGCATACATGGTCAGTGGTCATCACGCTGGGTCTTTGTACTCGCGGCGACCGGCTCTGCCGTGGGGCTCGGCAATATCTGGAAGTTCCCTTACATCGTCGGTGAAAACGGCGGCGGTGCGTTTGTGCTGGTTTATCTGTTATGTATTGCGGCGATCGGTCTGCCGGTGATGATTGCGGAGGTGATGCTGGGGCGTCGTGGCCGACAGAGCCCGATCAATACCATGAAGGTGCTGAGCAAAGAGGAAGGACGCAGCCCGCTGTGGCAGTTGCTGGGTTGGTCTGGGGTGGTGGCTGGTTTTCTAATCCTCTCTTATTACAGCGTGATTGCGGGCTGGGCAATCAATTATGTGCTGGAGATGGCCAGTGGGTCCTTCAGTGGTACCTCGGCAGGGCAGGTGAAAACCGTTTTTGATGATCTGCTGGCTGACCCGCTTAAGCTGACGCTCTGGCATACGCTCTTTATTATTGCCACCATGGTGGTAGTGGCGCGCGGGGTGCGTGGTGGGCTTGAAAAGGCGGTGATGCTGTTGATGCCTGCGCTCTTTGTATTGCTGATTATTCTGCTTATCTATGCGATGAATAGCGGTGCCTTTATGCAGGGACTGGCCTTTCTCTTTACCCCGGATTTTAGTGCGTTAACGGGCAAAGGGGTGCTGATTGCGATGGGGCACGCCTTTTTTACCCTGAGCCTTGGAATGGGGGCAATCATGGTCTACGGTTCCTATATGCGCAGTGAAGACTCGATTGCACGTACCTCAATTATGATTGTGATCGCAGATACCGTGGTGGCTCTTATCGCTGGCATGGCGATCTTCCCGATTGTCTTTGCCAACGGGCTGGAACCGGGTGCAGGGCCGGGGCTGGTGTTTCAGACGTTACCGCTGGCGTTTGGTCAGATGACTGGTGGACTCTTTTTTGGCACGTTATTTTTCATTCTGCTGTTGTTTGCGGCGTGGAGCTCATCGATTTCGCTGATTGAACCGGCGGTGACCTGGCTGGTGGAAAATCGCAATATGACGCGGCGAATGGCATCGATCGTCTGTGGTATCGCCACCTGGGTACTGGGGATGGGTACGGTGCTGTCGTTTAACCTGTGGGCGGAGGTGAAACTGTTTGATATGACCTTTTTCGAGTTGCTAGATTTCCTCACGGCGAATATTATGTTACCGCTGGGTGGCTTGTTCATTGCGCTGTTTGTGGGCTGGGCGATGTCGCGTGAATCAAAACTCCATGAAATGGGTACGAAGCATCTGTTGGCTTTTAATGGCTGGAATTTCCTGTTGAAATACGTTGCACCGTTAGCGGTGCTGGTGGTGTTTCTGCAAAGCATCGGATTGCTTGAAAAATTAATTGAAAAGTTAAGTTAGCGATAATTGGTAGTGGTATGGCAATAATAAATAGAAGTGCACTGGTGCGTTATTCCGCCAGCCAGATGTTTGCATTGGTGGATGATATAACCGCATATCCGGAGTTTCTGCCGTGGTGCACCGCGGCGACAGAATTAAGCCGTGATGAAGATGAAGTCCGCGCAACGTTAGAGTTGTCGCGTGCGGGTATCCATAAAACTTTTTCGACCTGTAATCGTTTGCAGCCGGGTAAGATGATCGAGATGCGCCTGCTTGAAGGGCCATTTAAACATCTGGAAGGTTTCTGGCGTTTTGAGCGCCTGGGCGATGAGGCCTGTAAGGTCTCATTGGATCTTGAATTTGAATTTTCGAATAAAATAGTAGAGCTTACTCTGGGGCCAGTTTTTAATCAGATTGCGAACTCTCTGGTGGATGCATTTTGTGAGCGTGCGGTGATAAGTTATGGCAGACCCTGAAGTGAATGTGGCAGCGGTTGAAGCAAAAGATGACCGGATTGAGAAAATTAAGGTTGAAGTGGCATACGCGCTGCCGCATGAACAGGTGATTCTGGAAACGGTGATCAATGAGGGCGGTACGGTAGCGGATGCAATTAAGCACTCTGGCATTCTGGTGAATTACCCTGAAATTGATATGGCGGTTAATAAATTGGGTGTATTTGGCAAGATGAGCAAGATGACGACTGTGTTACGTGCGGGAGATCGCGTCGAGATCTATCGCCCGTTGATCGCCGATCCAAAAGAGGTGCGCCGTCAGCGGGCAGCTGAAGGTAAGCGGATGAAAAAGGGCGGAGGTGATCTCAAAGAGGGCGAAGGCAAATTGGTTAAGGCGACCACTACCGATAAGCCTCAGACGACGCAATCGACTAAGGCGACGGATTCAGTGGGTAAAGAAGAAAAGCCATCGGTTGATTAACGAATTGGTAGCCCTTCGGGTGGGAGCTTGCTGTCGATGCTACTGAGGTGGTCGCCGTCAAAGATCAGGGTGATGTGGTACTGGCTGGCTGGTTCGTTGCTCTTGCCTGATTTGAATGTATGGACGTAATCCCAGCGGTTTTTGCGAAATGGGTCGATAATCATTGGTCGTCCCATCAGGCGTTCGATTTCATTTCGTTGCATCCCGACTTTTAACTGTGACATCATCTCCTGTGAGACAACATTTCCCTGCTGGATGTCGATTTTATGAATGGAGCAGCCAGCACTAAACACTACTATTAACAGGGATAAAGCGATTTTGAAATTATTTTTCATAGAGGGTTGTCTTGCAATATTCATTACTAGTAAGGTGATTCTCTTGTCCGCTCGACCAAAGAGGGCTTGTGAAGGATGATTTAGCAGAATTTCATGCTGCAGTATCAGTATAGCGACAAAGGATATCATAGTGGAAAATTTGGATTTGAAAAAGGCTGGGCTGAAGGTGACTTTGCCCAGGGTTAAAATTTTAGAAATTCTCGAAAAGAAAGATAGTAAGCGCCATATGACAGCAGAAGATGTCTATAAGGCGCTGATTGAATCAGGAGAAGATGTGGGGCTGGCGACGGTTTACCGTGTTTTAACGCAGTTTGAGACGGCCGGATTAGTGACTCGCCTGCACTTTGAAGAGGGTCATTCGGTATTTGAGCTGGATGCAGGGGAGCATCATGACCATATCGTGTGTGTTGAATGTGGCAAGGTGGATGAGTTTGTTGATGAGATGATTGAAACGCGTCAGGAAGAGATCGCCAAAAAAGCGGGGTATGCGATTACCGACCATTCGCTCTATATTTATGGTGTTTGTGGCGAGTGCCAGTCAAAATAAGCGGTCAGTTGATCTGGAGCTACGGTTGATCTGGTTCGAGTTGTGTGTGAAATTTCAACTGCGGTAATGGCTACTGTGGGTGGCCTCAATGGGCTGTTTACTGCGCACTTAATAAAACCTCAACAGGCGATGCTTGTTGAGGTTTTTCAGGTTTGATGGTTCTGTACTTAATTAATTGTCCTGGCTACTATCCTGAGCGTTGTTCTGGGTAACTTTAACGCCTGGGTCAGGTTGAGTGATCAGGTCGGCTAAAATCGCAGCCGCTTCTTTCACCCGGATGTTTTTGACTTCATCTAAAAACTTTTCATCTTCTGCACTCGCGACCTCGCGATCATTTTCCAGGTCACTCATTTTATTCGGTGATAAACCAATCGAGGTACGAAATTTATTGAGACGTATCAGGCTTTCGCTACGTTGTTTTTCACGCTCTGCTTTTCGTGTTGTTTTAAGCAGTGTGATCGACGTTTTAGTCAGTGCTTTTTTGCGTGCTTCTGCCTGGGTCTGGAGGTATTGAAAGCCCTCATCTATCTTAATCCGGGCCAGATGACGTGCCTGGATCGTTGATAAATCATCGCGGATGAGGTCGTAGGGTTTATAGTTTGCTGCTTTAATTCTGGCCCATGGTAGTGCATTATCTAATGCGCTTTCGCCAAGTTCTGAACTGCTTTCGGCGGTAGGAAATTTGATGTCGGGGATAACACCGCGGTTCTGAGTGCTATCACCGTTGATGCGGAAAAACTGGGCCATGGTGAGTTTTAGTTGCCCCAGGGTGGCACTATTACGCGGCGCATGTCTGTTTAAATCGAGCACCTGCTGTACGGTGCCTTTGCCATAGGTGGTTTCACCGACGATGGTGGCACGCCCGTAGTCTTGCATGGCACCTGCAAAAATCTCTGATGCAGAGGCACTATAGCGATTGACCAGAACGGTGATGGGTCCTCTGTAAGCAATACCGTCGTCAGTATCTTCATTAATATCGAGCTTGTTTTCACTGTCACGCACTTGAACAACAGGGCCTGATTCTATAAAAAGACCGGTAAGCGATATCGCTTCGGGTAGAGAGCCGCCGCCGTTATCGGCAAGATTAATGACCAGGCCATCAATTTTTTCTGCCTGTAATTCTTTCAGTAATTTTCGGGTATCGCGGGTGGTGCTCACATAATCTTTGTCACCACGTCTGGCCCCTTCAAAGTCCATGTAGAAGGTTGGGATTGTGATCACGCCAATGCGGGATGTGCGGTTGCCATCTGGCACTTCTATAATTGATTTTTTAGCATGCTGCTCTTCAAGTTTGATTTTATCACGGGTGATCGTGACAATTTTACCGGGACTATCTTCGCTGCCTTTGGGTAGTAGCTGCAGTCGGACCACTGTATTTTTAGGGCCACGAATCAGTGCCACGACATCACCAATGCGCCAGCCAACCACATCTTCCATTTTACCATCAATCCCCTGGCCGACACTGGTAATACGGTCTTCTGACTGGAACTGTCCACTCATCTCTGCCGGGCCACCGGGGATGGTTTTTTTAACAACGGTATAGTCACCGACAGTCTGTAATACAGCACCAATCCCTTCTAGTGAGAGACGCATGTTGATATTGAAATTTTCAGATGTGCGCGGTGAAAAGTAGGCGGTGTGAGGCTCAATGGTGACGAGATAGGCGTTAATAAAGGCTTCATAAACGTCTTCTGGTTTTACCTGTTTGCTGCGTGTCTTGATGCGTTCGTAGCGTTTGCCGAGTCTCTTCTGGATCTCTTCATCGCTTTTTTTAGAGAGAATGAGGGTGAGCATGTCATTCTTAACACGTTTACGCCAAATCTCATTGAGTGCCTTTTTATCTTTAGGCCATGCCGATTCACTGCGGTCAAACAGGTATTGTTCATCGATAGTAAAGTCGAAAGCCTGTGTGAGGCGCTGCAATGCAAAGTCAGCGCGTTCGATGCGTCGTTGGTTGTATTTTCGGTAAATGCTAAAGGCGGGGGAGAGGTTGCCGTCGCGAATGGCATCGTCAAGGATACTGTTATACAGGTTGAATTTTTCGATATCCTTTTGCGTAAAGATGTTTCGATTGGGATCCAGGATATCGATATATTCGTTCAGGATGATCTTCGACTGCGCATCATCTAGCTTGTTCTTTTTATAGTGGAACTGGGTGATGAATTTGGCCACAAGCACGGCTGAAAAGCTATGTTCTGGCGCAGGTGCCAGGAGCTGTGCACTGACGGCAGAAAACGGCAGCGTAGCGCAGGCGAGCAGAGTGATTAGCGTAATGTTTCTTATCATCATAGTAGTTTCTTAAGTGATGTAATCCATGAAATAGTTTGTTGTCATTTTGTGTTTATCAATATCGGCCAGAGCCACGCTTTTGAACCAGCGGCAATTAGCCACTTAATCTTATCGTAGATGTTATTAATTACAACAACTTATTGTGACTATCAGTGGGTTTTCTTAAGATATCTACAGCAGCATGCAGGGGTTTTGTTGCGGTGTAGACTGAGGTGACTAGTGAATCCGATGATTGGTCTTGTTTACTAAGGAAAACCAGGTGGTGTGGTTCGGCGCTTAAAATAAGGTACCGCTAGGTAAATAGCGCCATTGGCCCGGCGGAAGTTTTGACAGCGATACTCTGCCAATACGCAGCCGCAACATCGCCTCCACCTTTAAGCCAACGCTTTGGCACATGAATTCGATCTGACCTGGGCGCACATTTTTGAGTGCAAAACGAAGGCGGATCTCATTTTGCCAGCTGACTTTGGCGGCAGGCAACTTCCAACCATCCATTTTCATTGGGCGGTTGAGCTTTGCTAACCCATTGGCTGCAATCTCGCCGCTGACTTCAACCAGATATTCCTGTTCATTTTTATTGGCGTCGTCTACAAGGCGGCGCACGACGCGTCCATCCTGAGAGTAAACGACTAGCCCCGTTGCGCGCGCTTCAAGTGGGGCGGTCGCTTTAAGCCGGGCAAAGTGGCGCTTGAGTATTCGAATGCCTGATTTGTCATCAGATGAATGGCTTTCAGGGGTGATCAAAGGAAGTGCTGTTGTGGGCGCCTCTATCTCAAATCCAGTCGCCTGGTGCAATAGAATCGTGACCGGCGGGCAGGGGGCAAGCGTGGCTTCAGGATGCAGTTCAATACTCTCATTAAGAACCTTGAACTGGGGTTGATCAACTATCTCGCCGTCAACCAGTACCCAGCCTCCTTCTATATAGCGTTCGGCTTCACTGCGAGAGCAGCGAATCAGTTCGATTAAGCGTTTGGAGAGGCGTATTGGCTCTTTCATTACCGGGATGTCTTTTTAAAGTGTTGATGTTATCACAGTGCGGCAGGCTTAGTTTTTAGTGGGATCTAAAGTTTTATTTTATCACTGCCGATTGCAATAGTAGAATGGTTGTCAGAAATCCCTTACAAGATGTGTAGTGGCTTCTGATTGGCTTTTTTTATATGAGTTACCTGAAAAGATGTTAGGGAATTAACCGTGATTAAATTAGCATTTATCGTATTGACTGCCTCAGTGGCCGCTATCGTTATCGCACTTTGATGGCTCTGATCTGAGTTACTCCTGCTGCTGTTTTCTAAAATAGTTGTGTGTAATTCGAAACACAATCGGGCCGAGCAGGAGCAGGGCGATTAAATTAGGTATCGCCATCAGACCATTTAAAACATCGGCCAGTAACCAGATAATGGTCAATTGTCCTGTTGCCCCTAATGGTATGGCAATAAGCCACAGTATTCGGTAGGGCAGAATCACTTTTACCCCAAAGAGAAATTCAGCACAGCGTTCGCCGTAATAGCTCCAGCCGAGAATTGTGGTAAAGGCAAATATAACCAGGCCAAAGGTAACGATGTATTCTCCGATTCCCGGCAAAACCCCGCCATAGGCACTTGTAGAAAGCGCGGCACCGGTTTTACCCGCTGTCCATGCGCCACTGAGAATGATGACGAGTGCGGTCATGGTACAGATAACAATGGTATCGATGAAGGTTCCCAGCATGGCGATCATCCCCTGTTGTACCGGGCTATCGGTTTTGGCTGCGGCATGAGCGATGGGTGCGCTACCGAGTCCTGCTTCATTAGAGAAGACGCCGCGCGCAACACCAAAGCGGATCGCGGCTGAGACTGCAGCACCAGCAAAACCACCGACGGCGGCGGTGCCGTTAAAGGCGGTGTCGAAGATCAGTGCAATCGCGGCGGGTACCTGGTCGATTAACATCCCAATTACAACAAGTGAGCCGAGGATATAAGCGCCAGCCATCACCGGCACTAGCTTAGCGGCAATGAGTGCGATACGGTGGATGCCGCCGAGAATTACGCCACCCGCCAGTAAGCAGAGAACAATTCCGCATAGCCATGTGGGGATGTTGAAGGTCTCTTC
Organism: Gammaproteobacteria bacterium; assembly: GCA_021648525.1. Lineage (GTDB taxonomy): Bacteria > Pseudomonadota > Gammaproteobacteria > SZUA-140 > SZUA-140 > SZUA-76. Next base: position 3,448 of record JAKISP010000068.1, on the reverse strand, counting down.
AAGCGCGCTTGCAACGGAGTTAGCCTGCACCATATTACCGATACCAAAGCTGGCGATCATGCCAAAAAATGCAAAGGCGATTGCCAGCCAGTGCCACTTTTTCGTTAGGCCATTTTTGATGTAGTACATCGGCCCACCGACATAACGGCCGCGTTCATCGGTTTCGCGATAATGAACCGCGAGTACCGCCTCGCAGTATTTTGTGGCCATGCCAAAGAGTGCCGTGATCCACATCCAGAAGACGGCACCAGGGCCACCGAGGGTGATGGCGGTTGCGACACCGGCGATGTTACCCGTACCGATGGTAGCAGAGAGTGCGGTCATCAAGGCCTGAAACGGCGTGATATCGCCTTTTTTATCAGAGTGACGGCCGCGCCATAATAGTTTGAATGCTGTAATGGTGTGGCGCCAGGGCATCGCGCGCAGCCCTGCCGTGAGGTAGATGCCAACACCGAGCAGGAGTGTTAACGTGAGCGGGCCCCAGATGACACCGCTGATTTGATTTAATAGTGTGGAGAATGCTTCCATGTCACTTCTTTGTATTTATAATCGATGATATCGATAGTCGCGAGGACTATAGCATTTATGGTTGGCCATGTAATAGAAGCGAAGTCGGGCGCTTATGTGTTGGTGATGCATGCTGCACTGCATCAACCGCTTGAAGTGGGTCGACTCGGGGTAATGCAGGTAGTGCCGGGTTATTATCTCTATGTGGGTAGTGCGTTTGGTCCGGGTGGAGTCAGGGCGCGGGTCTCTCATCACATGCGTATTAGCGAGCAGCCGCGCTGGCATATCGATTATTTGCGACAGGTGTGCCCGTTAGCGATGGTCTGGTGCAGTTATGAAGAGGTACACCGCGAGCATGAGTGGGTCGCTCTGCTTGAATCAATGCCGATGTTGAGTGTGCCAATGGTAGGGTTTGGCGCGTCAGACCATCCGGGCAAGTCACATCTTTTTTACAGTGAGCTTAAACCTTCTTTTGTCGCATTTTCACGCAGAGCAGGTAAACAAAAAGGGGAGCATCGAAATGCTCCCCTTTATCAAATCCTGTGTCAGACGTAGCCTTGTCTGATTGAGATTTAAGCGGGTACCTGCGCAATAATTAGCACTGCAATGGCCATGACGATGGGAATAGCCGTCAGCAGTGTTAGTACATCTTTGGTGTTGTATTTAAGTTGCTTATAGCGATCGACCATTTTGTAATTTCTCCATTTTCAGTGCTGAATAATGTCGAGTTCCGATTGTGGCAGCTAATCTCGACTAATGTACCAGGGATAATTTCGCATGTATCGATTGAGAGGTCAATAGTGGCAGCGCTCGTTTATTTGCTGTTATTCATCAGTAATTAACGAGGCAACCAGATCGTGTTCGTCAGCATCAGTGATGGTGACTTCAACAAAATCGCCTGGTTGCAGTTCTGCCAGCTCAGGGATGTGGACGATGCCATCGACTTCTGGCGTATCTGCCTGCGAGCGCGCCACGATTCCCGTCTCATTGACTTCATCAATGATCACGATCATCTCAGAGCCAATCAATTTCTGACGTTTGTTAGCACTGATCTCTGCCTGAAGTACCATAAATTTTTCTAGTCGTTCCTGTTTGAGCTCTTCTGGCACTGGATCAGGCAGGGCATTGGCGGCAGCACCATCAACAGGGGAGTAGGCGAAGGCGCCAACACGGTCGAGTTGTGCCTCGTGCATAAAATCGAGTAGATAGTTGAAATCAGATTCAGTCTCACCTGGGAAACCGACCACAAAAGTGCTGCGCAATGTGATATCGGGGCAGATTGAGCGCCATTTGCGGATTCTTTCCAGTGTGTTTTCACTGTGTGCCGGACGCTTCATCGCTTTCAAAATCGATGGGCTAGCGTGCTGGAATGGGATATCGAGATAAGGGAGGATCTTGCCTTCAGCCATCAATGGAATGACATTATCGACATGCGGGTAGGGGTAGACATAGTGCAGACGTATCCAGACATCGAGTTCTCCAAGGGCTTCGACCAGTGGCAGAAACTGAGTCTTCATCGGGGTGCCGTTCCAGAAGTCTAATTTATAGCGGGTATCGACGCCGTAGGCGCTGGTGTCCTGTGAAATTACTAATAGCTCTCGTACACCGGCATTAACGAGATTTTCAGCCTCCTGCATGACTTCGCCAATCGGGCGACTGACCAGATCCCCACGTAGCGATGGAATGATGCAGAAGGTGCAACGGTGGTTGCAACCTTCGGATATCTTCAAATAGGCGTAATGTGCTGGGGTGAGTTTAATGCCCTGTGGCGGTACCAAACTAGTGTAGGGGTCGTGCAGTGGCGGCAGGTGGGCGTGAACGGCCTCCATCACCTCGTGGGCGGCATGTGGGCCGGTAACGGCTAACACCTCAGGAAATTGCTCCTGAATAGTGTTTCCCTGAGCGCCAAGGCAACCGGTCACAATCACTTTGCCATTTTCATTGAGCGCTTCGCCAATGGCATCGAGCGATTCCTCGATGGCGGCATCGATAAAGCCACAGGTATTGACAACGACCATGTCAGCATTGTCGTAGCCTGGGCTGATTTCGTATCCTTCAGCGCGAAGGCGGGTGATGATCTGTTCAGAATCGACCAGTGCTTTGGGACAGCCGAGGCTAACAAAACCGATTTTTGATGGGGCTTGGGTCATGAGGTCTCATATTGAAGTTGTTGAGGTAAATCTTACATTCAGTGTGCTATTAGCAAGGCCATTTTAACTCATGAGCGGGTTTTGAGGCTGGTTTTCTTTATCTTACATACCTTTGTTCGATTGTCCTCTTGCCAGCGTGTAAAACCCTCGTTTATGGTGGGGCCTGATTTATGATCTTCTTTAAATAAATTAATAACTAAGCTAAGAAATCAGGCGTATCTGTCGATAATAAATAGGTCGCAAGTATTAATGGATGTAAAAGCGCACAGGTTTGCGTAATTTCAGGATGATGCGGCGAGGCCGGTAGAGGTTGGCCAGTTAAGGATTTAGCCAAAGGGACTGGCTTCAATGGAGTGATGATGGAGTGAAATGGACGTCAATCATTGATGCTGGATCGCATGGCAAATGGAGTTGAAGCTATCAGGTTACCCCCTAACCTGATGGTGCAAGGAGGGTAGCTGCAGCAAGGATGCTGCAAAATATCCCCTGGGGTGTTAACAATCAACGTTCGTGGCGAGATTCTGGCCCTTTTCCAGGCTGACGGCGTTGCCATTCGTCGCTATAGAACCATGATTACTCTTCATCGCGCCTTGCCAGCATGAAAAATGTCTCAGAACCCTGCTTACGCAGGTAATTGTTAACACATCCCCTGGTATTTCATTAAGAGACCTTTGCACGAACAGTCGAGAACTAAACTCGATAATTTGAGATAATAGCCTAAATTCATGATGCTTCGCGGAAAAAATAAAATGGCATGGAAAAATCTTAAGCAGCGCAGCCTAGCAGAATCG
>JAKISP010000020.1 GCA_021648525.1 Gammaproteobacteria bacterium | reverse complement strand
TATCATCACCGGCACCAATCTGAATATTCCCTGCTACGTTTAAATCGAAACCATTGGTGTTATAGGTAACCGCACGATTCACAAAGTTATCACCATTGAGGATTAAATCATTGCCTGCATTAATGGTGATCGCACCAGTCTGGACAACATTGGCATTGGTACGGGTGAGATAGATATCACTATCATAGCCATTAACCAGCGGTGGTATATTCTGAGTCAAGTTATCATGAAAGTTCAATGCGTCTATATTAACGGTTGAACCAGCATCAAACGATAAAGGATACGGTTCACCTTTCAAAAAGATATCGGATGAGGTACCGCTTCCAACCAGAGTTCCAGATCCTACCGTTAACACGTCTAATACACAGAGCCAGAGGTTGGCCATGGTCGTAGTGTTTCCATCCAGGCCTACTGTCAGGCCACTGAAACCATTATCCCAGGGTGCTGAGACGTTATTATAGGTTAGGAGCCCGACCCCATCCATCACCAGCACAGCGCTGTTATAGCCGTTCTCGGATACACTACCATCAGCGGTAAAATCCCCCCCCACGGTAATCGTTGATGAGTTAGCTTCCACCAAGCTGGTCGTCGATGACTGGTCATAGTTACCTGACATCGTGATGTTGTAATTATTGATCGCCGTGGTCTCCAGCGTGGCATTGTCACCCACGGTTAAGTGACCCGTCATGGCATTGCCGCCAGTTAGATGCCCAGTGAGCGAGTATGTGGTTGCGGCGGTTGGCGCAAACTGCAGGCTGCTATAAGGCAGGGTGGCAACGTTGGTTGCACTGCCTGAGCCGGTATAGTTCACCGTTGATGTACCGGCAACGAAAGTGGCTAAACTCGACAGCGGTGTACCGGTACCATCAATCGCTAACACATAACCCGCAGCACCAAGATTAAGTGTGCCCGTCGTCACGCTCATGGTTTCAACTCTAGTATTACTGGCGAGAGTCAGACTAGTACCATCGACCACCACATCCTGTAGATCCTGCGCAGCACCACTAGAACTATCACTCAGGAGTGAGGTGCCATCAAAAGTCCAGTCCGCAGTGCGTGCCCCCACCCAGACAGCCCCATTCGTTTGAATCGTGACGTTGCCAGCCGTGTTCACTGCGGGGTTATTGCTCTCCAGGTCCAACTGACCATTGGTGACAGTAAGATCACCGTTGATATCCAGTGCATCGGCGATGATGACATCATCATTCCCCACGGTACCGGTATTATTGATCGTGAGGTGATTGAAACTGCTGCCGCTTGAGGTGATGACCTGATCTGCCGTACCATTTAATGTAACGGTCGAATTGCTTGCAATAAAGAGCGCCTGTTGAGTGCCAGTGCCAACATCGCGAATCTCGAAATCCCCTCCGACAGTGATGTTGCTGTTGGTACCATTCAATGTTTTGAGGCCGGTATCATCACCCTCACCAATCTGAATGTTACCGGCTACATTTAGATTAAAACCGTTGGTGATATAGGTAACAGTGCGATCCGCAAAGGTATCGCCATCCAGGAGTAAATGGCTACCTGAATTAATGGTAATCGCTCCAGTCTGGGTAACACTGGCATTGTTGCGACTGAGATTGATATCACTATCATAACCGTTAACCAGAGGTGGTATATTCTGAGAGATATTATTATGAAAATACAATGTGCTAATATTAATTATTGAATTAACATTAAATGATAAAGGGTTCGGTACACCTCTTAAATAGAGGTCGGATAAAGGGCCGCTACCAAGCAGGGTTCCAGACCCCACCGTTAGCACGTTTAACACACAAAACTGGGTATCAGCCAGGGTCGTCGTACTTCCGCTCTGCCCTACTGTGACATCACGGAAACCATTCGCCCAATATGAAGCTACATTATTATAGGTTAAAATCCCGGCGCCACTCATCACCAGAGTTGCACTGTTATAACCGGTATCGGATTCACTGCCATCAGCGGTAAAGTGACGGGCTACGGTAAGCGTTGATGAGCGAGCGAGAACGCGCCCACCTGGCTGCAAAAAATCATTGCCCACATTAATCGCATAGCTTGATCCATTGTTAGCATCCAGAATACCGTCGGTGATGGTGAGGTTATTACTCACATTCAAGGCCGATTCGAGTTGAAAGGTTCCCGACCCACCCGCGTCATTAAAGTGAATATTGTAAAAATCAGGGCCAGTGGCAGTGGTTGAATCGATCGTTTCGGTGCCAGATCCTGAGGTAAAATTCACGGTAGAGGCTCCGGCAGTAAAAACGGCATTGTTATCCCAGCTTCCATCCAGGGTGATATTACTACTACCCGCGATAAACGTACCGTTAATCTCCAGATCATGCGTGGTGACGTTACCTGCACCAGGCTGAAAGGTGTTGCCGCTTTTGATATAGAGTTCCTCAGCAGTCAATGCCCCGGTAGTATCAACCGTCAAGTTATTCGAACCATTGACTTCATGAAACACATCTTCATCGATGCTGACAGAGTTATCGTATTGGCTAAGATCGGCGTTGCTCACGATTTGATTATCGTCGCTACCAATAGTTAAGTGCTCTTCAATAAGTTCAACCCCAGTAATATCACCCACACCGTCATACCTGGTAACCGCCACCGCTTCGCGAATATCTACTACCCCATCGATAAACACGGTAATCACATCGCCACTCGCTGGGGCAGCAACACCAGCGATGGTCCAGGTACCCGCCGAAGTGGCCGTGCTCTGCCCCTGCAAGTCGCCATTAATGGCTATTCGAACGGTACCACCATCGGCACAGTTAGTCGTCTCATCTTGTTGTTGACAGGTGCCAACGATATTGATGCCGGCAACCGCAGCGGCTTTATAGGTAACAACCGCACCGACCCAGAGACGGCTGGTGCCAAGCGTTGGTGCATAGGCGTATGTACTCGCAGCACCCGTGGTAATCCAGTATTGGGTATTGATGGTGACATTATTAATACTGGTTCTAAAGGGCCCACCAGGAAAATTGCTATCCGCAATAAAACTGTCACTTGACGGCCCGTTGACCTCAAGCGCACCAAATACCAGTACATTCGATTCGCTGGAGCTGCTCGTGCTATTACTGGTTGGGGTTGTGCCACTCCCGCTGTTAACATTGCTTCTATCTACCCTTGGAGCATCGGCAATACCAGAAAATTCATGCACATCAATAGCACTTTCATTCGCATAATCGTGCGTGACAGTAATCGACCCAGGCACCGTTGCTATTTTTGCTGAACAGACGATCACCTCTCTATAAGGAAAAGCAGGGAATGTGGTGAGTGATCTATCGATAGAGTAGGTATTAACACCATCACTACAAGCAACAGAACTGCCGCTGCTGACATTGATGCCCGTTGATACAATGATGGTGTTACCAATAGTGGGGGCGTTAGAAATGGTCACTGTCGTGGTGTCATAAGGAAAGGCAAGATTCTTCGTCACAGTACCATTCTGCTGCACATAGGTGATCGCTGCCTGGGCAGAGGCTGGCAATAGCAACATCAGTAACATAGATAACCACAAGCCGCTGCCGAACACCACCAATGGCTGATATTTGTTAATAACTCCCCAAATTTTTGTGCTTTTATCCCTCATAACATTATACCTGTTCCTACTCTCTGTCTCTACTCTCTGTCTCTACTAAGCGGCTCATTGCTTTAGCCATTGCACTGCCTCTTTGGCACTATTCTGGTCAAATTTCACACGGAATTTCAGATACACACCCTTACTGGTATAACGGGACGCTGAAAAATCTTTATCGGTGAAACCAACAAAATTGTAACCGACACTTACCCATACATTTTTCGCCAGAGTGTGGCCCACTGAGAAGCCGCTGTTGTAATCACGTTGTTTAAGATCCCAGTGACTCAGCACATTGACATGAACCCCAGCATCCCACTTAGCATTGATGTTGTAACGACTCTCAACGCCCATCAAATCAATAAAGGCCTTATAGTTTCGGCTATTGATCACTTCATTAACCGTCTTCATGCCGTACTGCAGGCTGTGCTGCCATAGTTCATTCTGTTTAAAGTTGGCGTTGAAGTTATTGATGATGCGCCATGATTCCGTATCAAACTCACCACCACTTGCCTCGTCCCGTTTCAGGTCCAGTTTATCGAGCAAGATCCAGCGGCTATTTTCGGGGCGGTAGGCCGTTCCCAGACGAATGGCGGTTTTGCTACTGCGTGTACCGGTGGTACGCTCGCTCTCGCTATATTGCAGACTCAGCAGGGTAGAAAGCGCCTGATTAGGCGTTGTCTGCACAGCGGTTGCAACCCCCCAGGAATCATCAGTACTACCATCACGCGTCTCCAGACGCCCGGTCCAGAGCCAGTCACCTGGCGCATAGGTCAACCCGACGGAGGCCGCGCTAAAATCACTACCACCACTGGCAAGCGGGACGTTGGCATTCAGTGGCGTGACCGATGTATCACTCATCGTGCGTGACTCTTCTGCACCCACATCAAGGCTCCAGTTTTCGTTGAGCAACCATTTTTGTTGTAGTGCGACATTGGCGCTGGTGGTGGTGCGTTTGGCATCAGCACTCTGTTTCAGGCCAGTATAGATTTTTCCACCCTCCCATGGGGTGGATTTAATCCCCATCAAGGTGCTTCGGGTATCGCGCAGATCACCATCGGTCAGCTCATGCTCGACAAACAGGTCGCTGCTCTGTGTCAGGCGGTAATCCACTCCCACACGAGTCCTGTCAGGGAAATCACTGCTGTTGATCTTGCCACTGCTGATGTTCTGTTCACGGTCGATGCGTGCCACCAGGCGTCCGTCCCACAGTTGTTTACTGGCACCGGCGGTGATCTGGTCAGAGATCTCTTTATCCCCATTGCCACGTTCGTCACGAACAGAACGTGCGCCCAGACGCAGACTTGAGCTGTCGAATTGATAACTCCCGTTGGTCTCGACAAGGTCACGTGTCGCTGCGCTATCCAGGGTCTCCTGGCGATAGAGCTGTGCTTTGAGACGTAGACGGTCGGTCACTCGCAGACTTGCATCGACACCCATCTTACGACTGCCATTTTCAGAACCTGTAGACTGTCCCAGACCAAAACCTGCCTCCTGTTCACGTACATAGCCCCTGGTATCAAGGCGCTCGTTACGGCCCGCAAGCTCTGCGATATAAGCGTTTCCTTTAACCAGGTCGCCACTCGCACGTTCATCAAGACTACGTGCTACTTCTACCTTAAGCTGAACATTATCACCAAAGTTATGGCGCACATTGATGCCATCCATCTCGGCATCACCACCTACTCGCCCTTCATCAATCCTGGTGATGCCAACCGAGGTATTCTCAGACATTTCAACCTCTGCATGACCACCCATCGTCAAGGTATCATCACCCTGGTCAAACGATTCGTACTTAACGACGATAAAAACCGGGTTAAGCCCAGCATCAATGCTATACACACTCTCTCTAAAGGTGATCGTACCGGCACGGTAGTCGATGTCATACTCACTATGACGTGCCATTTCGCGGCGATCAACAATGATTTCACTACGAAAGCGATCGCGCACTTCAATCGTCACCACTTCACTATTCATCGCAATCTTATTGCGCGAAAGATAATAAGGACCGCTACGACTTTCACCACGAATTTCATCTTTTACAAAGGCCTGATTCGATTCGCTGGCAAAGACCACCACATCGATACCACCGGCGTGATAACGTGACTTGATACCGGTCAGGGTGCGGTTATATTGAGCGAGGTCAACATTATCGAGATTGGTTTGATAGTCACCAAAGAGGAAATAAAACGCATCACGCTCCAGTTTCAAATAGAGCTTTTCACTACTGCGTGCATCAAAACCGTTATACGCAGTATCGCCATAAATGGTGTAGTATTTGCCGGGATCGATCTGTTGAAACAACCCAGGGTCACCATCCTGCAATGGCTTTTCTTTGTCACTGTCGTAAGCCAACGTCAGAATCCATCTGCCCAATATCCGCCCTTTACCATAAAAGGCAACCCGACCATCACTATAAAGAGCTTCTTCAGCGGCAATTCCCGATAACGATTCAATATTGTCACTCAATTTATTATACCCTACCGAACCCTCAGCCAGACCTACCAATAACCACTCACCCACTTCTGCCCGGAGAGGCGCGTTTACCTCTTCGATGATATTATTAGCCAATAGAAAGTTAAGTTCGACATCGCCACTCTCGGTGGTGGGTTCTAATTTTATTTTGACAATACCATCGTGCAATACACGGTACTCATGGCGTGTTAAAGAGGCCCCCGGTATATTAAGGTCTGCAAAATCATCTTCACGCTGTACTTTGTAGGCTGGATTTATTTCAAAACGACCAATCACATCATAACGTGCAGGATAACCATCACGATCAAGAAGTCGTACCGCAATTACCGGGTTGGTGGAGCCATCGGCTATCAACATTGACTGCTCTTCCACCAATTCTGCTCGCACTGGTGGAGCCGAAAAATGGGCAATGCGAGTGAAACGATGAAGCACCTGGTCACTCAAATCTATTACCGTCGCTTCGAACAAATTGCGACCCACCACCAGATCCACACCTCTCCAGATACTGAGTGAAGCACCATTTTTATTTTTCATTGAACCCTCATAATTCGGTGCGGGTACCGGCTTGCCATTCAATGACAATTCAATACGGTGGAACTGATCATGCTTGATCACAACACTCGTTGAAGGAATCGCAGGCAGCGCACCTTTAGCTGGCGTTAACCACTTGAATTCACCATTAGCATTACTACGACCAAGCCACTCCCAGTCATACTCAGGTAACCCTTCTTCTCGGGTATCATCAACAACCACAAAATCACTACCCGGTTTTTCACCAAAAGTAGTCACTCGCTGTTTAATACCACTCGTTACCTGCCCAGAATTACCCGCTCTGGTCAGCAGTGAATGAGTCGCCAGCGGTACACGCTGCCCTTTTTTAGAGGGCACATTAAACACCATCGATACTTTTGAGATCAGCTCATCATTATTATTTTCATTGGCTAGCGTCACTGTATATTGCAGAGATTCATGCCATGCATCACTGCTATTGCCGAGGCGATAGATCAACATGTTGTCCATCACCTGTGGATCATCAACCACTTCAACTCCTAGCAGGCTACTACCCGGTTTATACGCAGCACCATCAGGAAGGACCACAGTCAGACGTACTTTATCCAGAGCCACTTTCTCTGCTTCCAGCTTGATCCGGTAAGTAATCTCTTCCGGTTTCTCCTGTGGCATGTTCTCTATCTGTACTGAGGCATAGCCACCAGTCCGTGCCTTTTCTGCCACATAAAAATCAGACCGCCACAGGCTACCACCCTGTACATCAACAAACTGAGAGGATGCGTTGCCTGCAAAACGGGTATTACTTTCTTTCATAACCGCTTCATAATTTGAAGGAAGACCACCCGTATCCAGCTGTAATATATGAGTGCCGGGTTTAACGTCATCAAAATGATACATACCACGTTCATCAGTAATGGCATAACGGCCATCTTCCATAAAAATACGCGCACCGCTAAGGCCCCGCCTTTCACCATCGCCATCAATAACCACCTGCCCCATCAAAATCGTACGACTACGCATGAGCTCTTCAATAATAATGGTCTCGAGCAGCGCAGTATTTGATAAGGCGAAATTCTCACCCGATTCGGCATAACTGGAACTTGTCGCAATGTTTCTATTTACCGCACCCACAGCAGCCACATACTCAATGGTAGTTGAGGCGCCTGGCGCCATTCCACCAAGATCAAAGCGCAATGTTGAACCATTGCTAGCGATAATCGGCATCGGAGCATAAACCCCATCTATATAGATTGAATTTTCCTGAATGCGGAATCCGTGAGGCAACTCATCATGCAGTGTTAGATCATTCATAACACTAGCTGCCAGGTTCTCAATCTCAACTCGAAACTGAATAAAATCACCAACAGCCACCTCTGCCTTGTTTGCACTACGCGTGACATAGAGAGGTGTATCGACAGGGTCGACTGGAATATCGATGTGCAACGGCGGCCCAGGTTGTAGCGGAAAAGTTTCGCCACGCGAACCCAGCGTCACTACAAAAGGACCATTGGGCGTCACCGCGAGGGCTTCATCTGTTTTTGTTGAGGGCCAGCGAAATGCAACATTGGCAGGCGGTTCGACAATTAGCTGATAATTACCCACGGGGGCAAATGGAAAGCGGTAGCTACCGTTATCAAAGTTGTAGACTGTGCCGCTGGCATCAACCACAGTACCACCGGTGACAACTGTCGCAGGATAAGCGCTAATGCCATCATCACCGACTACTGCGGCAGGCAAACCGGTATTCATATCAACCATGTGTACGGTGTAGCCATTAAGCGCAACACCTGTTGCACTGTTATATAGTGTGCCATATGGATCAACAATAATTTCTTTCATAGCAATATCCGAGGTGTCAGCAAGGTCACGATAAGTCACGGTTATTTCACTATTGGTATTAATACTTAACTGACCATCGTAAGCCACCTGTGTACTTAGTGAGATCGTGATATAACCAGTAAACACACCGCTATCAATGTCTGTTTCAAGCAGACGATAGCGCTCCATATCAGCATTTCCATCCACACTAACATCGACTGTCACAGTCTCTGCAGCGAGCCTGTTAATATTGCGATCAAAGTCATCGACTCGTACAAAAACAGACTGCAGGTGACTAAAGGCAGCAGCATCTTCCAGTCGCATCGGTGTACTGGTGACTGCTATGGTGGTATATGGCATATTGGGAACTGGTAATGGTACATAATCACCCATACCATCATCATATTCGGTGAGGTTTACCACTTGTGGGGTGATGGTATTGTCCAGTGAGAGGCGCATCAAGCTCAATTCTGATAAGGTTCGATTACGCAGATTAAGTGTGATTACATTCGTATTTATCGTTGCACCATTGGTAAAATACGCTGTATTTATCTGGTCATTTGCCGTGTCAATATTGGTTGCTAGGGTCAACAACGCGGTATAAGTAGCACTATCTCCTACCGAAATATCCGCGACATTAAAGGTATATGTTGTGGTCGCGCCATTAGTGACCTCGCTAGTAGCACTGTTACCATCAAGTGTTAAGACTGAGCCGGCTGGTACACTCATTCTAATCTCACTAGCCGCCTGGGTATTACCACCACTATTAGTGACGTCGACTGTCATCGTGACCACATCACCGCCTATAAAATAAAGTCCTGATGCTTCGGTGACGGTTAACGTAGCCGAGTCAGGGATGCCGCTATCTTCAACTAAAAATTGTTCTGTATTTGAATTTTCTGTAAAACCAGAAACCCCGCTCACGATATAACTGGTTGATGCGGTGTTGCTGATACTGGTTCCAACAGGGATTGCATGGGCTATTTTTGTTGTTAAAACAACCGCCATGAGTAACGTGATAAAAAATACCGCCCACAGGCGCAGAACGGCCAAAGCGCTGGTCTTTCGACCAGCGCAAAAAGCACGTTCAGCATCTGTGAAACAGTAGACCACGGTGTGACGATTACTGGATGGTTACTCTAAAGCGAATTGTCGCCGACTCACCGCCGTCCAGCACAATGCCTGTTACCGTTACAACATTATCTGTATCAGTAACATTCCAGTCGGCAACCACCGCTCCACGGCCCGCAGCTTCAGCACCACCAGCATTGGTATATTCATAAAAATCTGCGGGGATTGTAGAGTCAGGATGTCTAATCGAAATACCCTGAAGTGCGGTCACATTATATGTGGTCTGAAATGCAATATCACCTTCAGTTATTTCAGTATTAAGACTATCGGTGATAGCCACACTAGTTGCCGTTGCACCACTCACACCATTTGAGACAGTAATCTCATACTCGATGACGGCACCAGGGATACGCTTCGGATCCGTTGTGTTATTCACTGGATCCGATATTACCGAAGAAGTCTTACCAATGGTCAGTGTTGCCGTAACAACCTGATAATCATCCTGACTAGAGTCGGTTGCATCGCCTGCTGCATCATTGATACCTGCATCATCAGCAAAGACAATATCGACCGAACCCTCGGTATCCCCTCCAACCGTTTCAACCAGTGCACCACCTAGCGTGCTACCACCATTGTCAATACGCGCTTCGGCATTAAGATAGTATGAAGCGATATCGCCATCGGAGTAACCAGTACTGAAGTCTGAAACAATATAGACGTTAATACTGGCATCCGCCGCCAGGGCATTGATGTGTGTATCAACGTCCGTTAGCTGATATCCAGCACTGCCACTTGCTGCGGTCTCAACAAAGATCTGCACATCGTTAGCATTGATATTATCCGTACCACCAAATGCACCTGTACCACCCACAAGTGCTAGCGATGAAAGGCTAAAGTCATGAGGTGCATTACCGGTATTCGTGACAGTAAAGGTCATGACATTATCATTCGAACCTGGGGTCACTGCTACTTCGGCAAGATCATCGGTAGATACGGTTAAATCAACTCGGGTATCAACCACAAAAGCAACCAAGGCACTATTGATAGCGGGCTGCCCAACAGATGCCACATCATAGTTCACCGTTGCAAAGTTAGTAACAGAGGTGTTTGATGCGGTACCTACGGCCATAGCATTTGGGGCCATCATGGTGAGTAATAAAACAGTTGTCGGGATTCCGACCAGTTTTCTGAGAATTTTAAAATCAGACATATTATGTCTCCTTTCTTGCGACCTTCCTTAGTCTGTTTGGCGTCTTTCCTGTTTGCCTAAAAAATAATTTTTACATTGAGCTATTTAATACACTTAAATATGGTGATTTTCAGGGTGGCAACCCTCGTATCTGCGCGAGGATTCTGGAGAGAAGAAAATCCCATTGGGAAGGTTTAGACATGGATGTAATTGAATTCATTTTTGTAATCCTGCAATCAAAAAAACTTATATTTACTGACTATTAATTCAGGCGCGCTCGAAATAGCACATCGGCCTCCGCTTTGGCAGGCAGCGAGTTCAATACCCAGCGAATATGGGTGTAATCTGTTGTGGTGGCAGCGCGCCTATCACCGTTTTCATCTGTAACAGTCAGGTTTTTTTCGCTATCAAAATTCTTTGCACCATCGACAGAAAAAGTGACCGTAGCACTATCACCCTGAGCGCTACCTTCAAGATAGGTGGTATGCTCTGGCACAGGATTCACGATTGCGACATTCTCTGCCGATTGCTGACTACGGTTTTTCACAGTGGTGACATAGACCAGGCGATCACCGGGAACAATACTGTCAGCATCCACCAGGCGGATAATTTTATTGCCCACCATATTGACCTCTTCAACCTCTTCAGAGACCGTCATGCTAAGCGCGATGCCATGCTCATTTTCTGCCGCTTCGGCGGTTACCTTGAGGCCATCATCTGCATGAGCTACTGCTATCGTACAAGTAAACACTGCCGCGAATAATGTGCCGAACAATTTTTTATTTTTCATCTCTGTTTCTCCTGATTGGTGCTTAACTAAAAATAGTTTTTTGTCCTACTCCAGTTAATTAAAAAATACCTCTCGGAAAATCGATTACGATTTTCTCGCTTCACTGTGACTGGCTTATTCCCTGACCAATAGTGGCACTGAAATATTCTCTAGCGCCAAAATCCTGATGTTGTACTCTGTGTGTTTGTCGTACACCATAAAAATGGTGTAATAACTTTTTCTCGGAACTCAATAAGTTAGCGGCGAAATCAACTTAACTTTTATATCTTTATAGAAATTTTTACATGTTATTTAAATGAAGCAAACATTCATAATCCCACAGAAAAGAAGGAAACTAATTCGATGTGTAGCTGTTAATTCACTGATATATGAACAAAATCCATAAAAATAAATACTAAAGTTTTATGCCTTTATTTTTTACACACAACAGAACTAATCACGGGGCTGAAATATTTTTTACAGCATCATCATGCTCTCGATAAAAAACGTGTTCTAAGTCTAATTTTATGGCGATTATCTGAAAATTATTACCTGGGCAGGTCGAAGCAGCCAATAACTCATGAGTACCAGATGAACAATGAAATAATGTTTTATGAAATTTTTCTGGTGTGAAAATTCAATACAATCAGGAGCTGATTTCCACTACCCTCTACTATCATAATTCGCACCACCTTAATCAACAGCAACGTATTCATATTATGCTAAACTCACGCCACTATGGACCAGACAAAACACTTAGCAATAATCACTGCACATCACCCTTTTGATAAAACTGAATTATCTTTTAAACAGGCTATATTGGCATTTGTCCAACGTCATGATGATTTCTATAAAAGAACACTTGAGTGTGGCCACGTAACCGGATCGGCATGGATTATAAACCCGGCGCACTCCCATGCATTGATGTTGCACCATAAAAAACTGGGGCATTGGTTACAGCCAGGCGGACATATTGAACAAGATTCAGATGTATTAGCTGCGGCACTAAGAGAAGCTAGAGAGGAAACGGGAATTAAAAATATGCGTGTCGTCAGTGATGCCATTTTCGACATTGATATCCACACCATCCCGGCTAACTGCAGAGAAGCAGAACACCTACATTTCGACATTCGTTACTTATTCGAAATCTCATTAGACACTATGCCAGTAGTATCAGATGAATCAAATGACGTAAGATGGTTTTCACTGGAAGAGATCGCGGCCATCAATGATGACACATCGATTCAGCGTATGATTTTAAAGACGATTATGCTCAGAGATAAGGCAGGCTAAAGAGGCTTCAGGCTACCAGGCTTTAGCCACCCGTTGATGAATTAAATATCTGGCTCATTTTCCTTCACGAGTTCCCGTTGCAGTTCACTCTCAACATCAGCTTCACCATCTTCTTCGGAAGCCACCTCTAGCCCATCATCCTGTTGCTCATGCAAGTCTTGCAGGCCGCCCTCCAGAATACGCGCATTAAGCCCCTGCTGGGCCATCAGAAACGCCGCTATCGTACTTCGCTTTCCAATATCACAACAGACAACATATTCCTTACTCTTATCCAGAATTGATGCGGCCTTCCACAAAGTGGCTAATGGTAAATTGATGCTTCCGCGAAGGCTCATTCTCTCAAAAGCAGAGTGTATCCGCACATCCAGTAGTACCGCACCTTCATCCTGCATCATCAACATCTGCTCATAGGAGACTCGCTTGATGTATGGGGTCACCAGCAGCGTCATAAACTCACTTTTGGGGATACGTACCAACGCTCCATCTTCTAGCATTGAAACGGTACTACTGTGCAGCATATCACCAATCAAAGCCCCTTCACCAAAACCACGACCAATACCAAGCTCAGCCAGGCGGCTTTTTTTATCAGTGCCCTTGAGGACTCTAGTGACCATACAGCTACCCATGGTAATTACATAATAATACTCACCATCATCTCCTTCATTTACCACCACTTCACCCGCTTTAACATAGACCTCTTCGAGGCGGCGCGTCAATACCTGTACATGAGGACTAGGCAGGCGGAAAAAAAGCGGGGAGTTTAGAACCCTTTCAATTCGGGCAGAACGGGAACGACTCTCCTTGCTGTCACCCGCTGAGTTCGATTTTTTCGCCGACACTATCAGGGTTGTTTTACTCATTTCATAAAGTAACTCAGTCGCCACCGACATCAGTGTGACACTGCTTCTTGCAAGTGCCGTCACTTCACGTGGTTTATTATCCGCCACCGCCTGTAGTGCTTCATTAGTACCGGCCTTAATAGTGATCGCAGGGTGGCCATCAGCAATCAATGCAATTTGCCCGGAAAGCAAAAAGACACTTTTACCATCAATATCGCCCTGATTAAAAATACGACGCCCTGGCGGCAAGCGATCAACCGATGCTTCCTTGATAACCGTATCAATCATTTCAGTGGTAAACGCATTAAAGGGTTCAAAAACACTAAGGTCTACCGCTCCTTTAGCCTGCGGCTTATTATCTGGAGTTTTAAGGGGCTGTACCAATGCCTCTCCGCTCATATTCATCACCGCCCATTGAACTGTATTCAGTTTGATTTGCCAGTGATTCGCAAACCACAAAATAACCAATAAATATCAATCAGTTAAAAATCAAAGCAACATGACATGCATGATAACTTCAACCTGTAAGTGATACATCGGCTATTTTTCTACAAAAATGAACGAATTGATCATCTATCAAGGCAATAAAAATTTGTAAAAACAGAGGGATTTTGCTCGTATAATCAGTATCAAAAGATCTAAAATCCGCTATAATTTCCCGCTTACTGTAAGAGTGGCGACTAAATCACTGGTCGCTTTTTGCTTTCTGGATTATAAAGAATTCGATCATGTCTGACTCAATCATGCCAACTTACGGACGTCTGTCCGTTACCTTTGAAAAAGGCCTGGGTGCCTGGCTATGGGATACCAGCGGCAAACGTTATCTGGATGCACTCAGCGGTATCGGCGTGTGCGGCCTGGGGCACGCTCACCCGGCCATCGCTGCAACACTCGCTCAGCAGGGCAGCACACTCATTCACACCAGCAATCTCTACCATATCCCACAGCAGCAACAGCTCGCGGATGAACTGATACGGCTATCGGGCATGGAACAGGCCTTTTTCACCAACTCTGGTGCAGAGGCTTGCGAGGCTGCAATCAAGATTGCGCGCCTCTATGGCCATAACAAAGGCATCGCCATGCCAGCCATTATCGTTGCCGAGGGAAGTTTTCATGGACGTACACTCGCCACCCTCTCTGCCACCGGTAATCGCAAAATTCAGGCCGGCTTCGAACCGCTCGTGCAGGGGTTTATACGCGCCAAATTTAATAACATCGACGAATTGCGTGAAATCGCCAAAAACAGCCATGACGCAGTCGCAATCCTGATCGAACCAATTCAAGGTGAAGGTGGCATCAATATCCCTGATGATAACTACCTCAATGCCGTACGTGAACTCTGTCATGAGCAGGGCTGGCTAATGATGCTTGACGAGGTTCAAACCGGCATCTGCCGGACCGGCGAATGGTTTGCATGGCAACATAGCGATATCAAGCCTGATGTGGCCACCTTAGCCAAAGGGCTTGGTAATGGTTTCCCTATTGGCGCTTGCCTGGTTCAAGGGCCAGCAGCCAATGTCTTGCAGCCCGGTAACCACGGCTCTACATTCGGCGGCAATCCGCTCGCATGCAGCGTTGCCCTTACCGTATTGAAAATAATGGAAGACGAACAACTGGTAGCCCGCACTGAACAACTTGGCGAGCAGATCTGCACAAACCTTAAACAAGCATTTGCTGATGAAACAGGTGTTGTCGATATTCGGGGCAAAGGACTTATGATCGGTATTGAGCTTGATCGCTCTTGCGACGTCCTTTTAAAGGACGCACTAGAAGCCGGGCTGCTTATTAGCATTCAAGCGGACAAAACGATTCGCCTGTTACCACCCTTCATTCTGAGCGATGAGGAGGCGGATGAACTGGTCACTCGCCTGGTGAAAGTGATCACTACATTTTTGGCAACTGAGACGGTCTGTTCTTTGGGTAAAGTATCATGACACGCCATTTTCTAACGCTAAATGACCTGACACCAGCAGAACTGGAAACGTTACTGCAACGCGCCATCGAATTAAAACGGATGCGTATCGAAGGAGAAATCTACGCGCCCTTTCGTGGCAAAGTACTCGGTATGATGTTTGAAAAATCATCAACCCGCACTCGTGTCTCTTTTGAGGCAGGCATGTCTCATTTAGGTGGCGATGCTATTTTTCTTTCACCACGCGATACCCAGTTTGGACGCGGAGAACCGATTGAAGATACCGCGCGCGTACTCTCTAGCATGGTCGATATCATCATGATCCGCACCTATGCCCATGAGACCATTGAGACCTTCGCTACACACTCAAAAGTCCCCGTAATTAACGCCCTTACAGATATGTATCACCCATGTCAACTATTGGCAGACATGCAAACCTGGCATGAACAGCGCGGTAGTATTCGCGGTAAAAAAGTTGCCTGGATTGGAGACGGCAACAACATGTGCCACTCCTATATCAATGCAGCACGTCAATTTGGTTTTGAACTACACATCGCCGCACCAGGTGGCTATGAACCAGATGCTGGCTTACTCGCATCAAACAAAGATTGCGTCACGCTCACCACAGATCCACAGGCCGCATCTGATGGTGCAGACTTAATCGTGACTGATGTGTGGGCCAGCATGGGTCAGGAAGAAGAAAGTCAGAAACGCGCACTTGCCTTCGCTGACTATCAAGTCAATAGCGAGCTAATGTCCCTCGCAAACAGTGATGCGCTATTCATGCATTGCCTTCCGGCACATCGAGGAGAAGAAGTCAGCGCGGCTGTTCTCGATGATCGTCAGAGCGTTGTCTGGGATCAAGCTGAAAATCGCCTGCATGCACAAAAAGCACTCATCGAGTTTCTACTGACACAATAAGTAACCACTACGATGCCCGCGCTGCTTGATATCAAAAACATCGAATGCCACTATCAGAGACAGGTCGTTATTAGCGAGCTGTCATTTCACATCAATCAGGGCGATATCGCCTGCCTGTTAGGACCAAGTGGCTGTGGTAAAACAACCGCACTGCGCGCCATTGCAGGCTTTGAACCTATTATTAGCGGTAGTATCTCACTGCGCACGCAAAAAGTTTCGACCCCTGGCAATATGCTGGCACCAGAAAAACGTAAGCTAGGCATGGTGTTTCAGGACTACGCGCTATTTCCGCACCTCAGCGTTTATGACAATATTACCTTTGGCCTCCGCCAGATGAAAAAATCTGAAAAACAACAACGTACCGATGAACTGTTGGCACTGGTAGACCTGGAGGGGTTCGGCAAACGTTATCCGCACGAACTCTCAGGCGGTCAGCAACAGCGAATCGCGTTAGCTCGTGCCATCGCCAACAAACCTGACCTGCTACTTCTCGACGAACCATTTTCCAGTCTTGATATCGACCTACGTGAGAAAATCGGCCTCGAGATCCGTAGCATCCTAAAAGCACAGGGCATCACAGCGCTTCTGGTCACCCATGACCAACAAGAAGCCTTCGCACTGGGTGATATGATCGGCGTCATGAACGAAGGTCGCATTCTTCAGTGGGACACCCCCTTTAACCTCTATCATGAACCCACTAATCGTTTTGTTGCCAACTTTATCGGCCAGGGCGTCTTTCTCAAAGGAACACTGCTTGCCCCCAACCTCGTGAAAACTGACATCGGTGAAATTCAGGGTGACCGCGCCTACCCATGGCCAATCAAATCGAATGTTGAAGTACTAATACGCCCAGATGACATCATCCCAGATGCGAGCAGCGAGCTGCGTGCAGAAGTTGTTGACAAAGCCTTCAAGGGCGCTGAAATCATGTACACCCTAAAACTTGCAAATGGCAGCCGAGTGCTTTCTCTATTCCCTAGTCACTTTCACCACAATATCGGTGAGCAGGTGGGAATCAGCATCGCAGCAGATCACCTGGTTGCATTCCCCGCTTAGGTAGTTAATATGTTTTTCAGCGCAGACTAACGAGCGCCAATCCTGAATTCAGCACAAAAAAAAACGGCAGGTTGATGATCAACCTGCCGTTTTTTCATTCAATACTCAGCCCAGTAAAAGGGCTATCTCCATTTAACTAACCGCTATGGTAGCTGCGCTGATAAGTAGTGAGCCACTGCTGTCATCTCTTTTTCCGATAGCTTTTTAGCAATATCAGCCATCATCCCAGCAGGATCATTGGCACGAGAACTGCTCTTGAAATCTTTCAGCTGCTTAATGATGTAGTCACGATGCTGACCACCAATACGCGGGAAAATAGAGATAGTGGCAGACTTACCCTTTCCTCGGTCTCCATGGCAGTTCACACAGCCATATACGCCCGTTTTAGGGTTTCCGTTGTAATAAAGCTTCTTACCTTTTGCTGCTAGCTTTTTAT
Organism: Gammaproteobacteria bacterium; assembly: GCA_021648525.1. Taxonomy (GTDB): domain Bacteria; phylum Pseudomonadota; class Gammaproteobacteria; order SZUA-140; family SZUA-140; genus SZUA-76. The sequence goes on along the minus strand of JAKISP010000020.1, from coordinate 45,235 downwards.
CAACAGTCGAAATTGGCTTCTTTGCCATTTTCTGTTTTTCAAAAAAGGCACCAATATCTTTTGCGTCCTGCAATGACGCAACCATTGCCGCCATGCCCGCCATGGTATCGTTATTTGCACGATGCCCTTTCTGGAAATCCCTGATTTGCTTAACAATATACATTTCATATTGCCCAGCTAGACGAGGAAAACTGGCATCAGGACTGTTCCCATCAAAGCCGTGACAACCGCCACATAACCCAGCCTGCATCTCACCAGCAACCGGATCACCTGGTTTACTAGCATGTGCCCCACTCACTAGCACCAATGATGCTAGCCCCCCCAGAAGTGCTATCAAAATGCGTGATTTCTTGATCATAAAATGGACCCTTTTATTTTTATATTGTGCTCCCCAAACGCCACCCTCTCATGGATGCACATGAACTCGTTTACACTAACAATCTCTCTGCCTTACGTCAATCTGAAGCTTACCATAATTCACCCGTTTCTCTCATCCCCTCTACTTTGAAGACCATAAATCCGACAACCTGGACTTATGAGACTTCAAACCACTCTCGAGCTCCTCAATCTTCCCTTCTAATACACACAAACGCTGCTCCACATCAATCATCTTTTGACTCACTTTATTCTCACCACTACGACGGGTCTCATGCGCCACAGGCGCATGAGTAATCTCCCCCTGAAGCTCAGACGTCACCGTCTTAACCACCGCCGCATCGATTTCATGAATCTCTTCCAGATAACCGTATAACATTAATCGATCACATAACGTATTGATCCGCCGAGGCGTACCAGCCGTGTACTCATAGATTTCATCATAAGCAGAGGTCTTGAACACCGGGTCATTTTTCCATCCAGAGGAGACGAGTCGATGATCGATATAACCCTGAACCTCATCTTGCTCCAACGCCTTAAGGTAGTATGAGGCAATCACTCGCTGCCGTAGCTGCTCTAACCCTTCAGCCTGTAAAGTTTTCACAAATTCACGCTGACCTAGCAAAAAAATCTGTAAAAGTGCCATGCCGCCAACCTGGAAATTAGACAGCATTCTCAACTCTTCAAGCGATTTAAGTGGGATATTCTGAACTTCATCCACTACCAGCAAAACACGCTTACCTGCACGAGCCTGTTTAACAAAATAACTTTCTAACACCTTTATCAGGGATGCCTTATCTAACCCATCGTAAGAAAGACCAAAAGCAGATATCACCATCCGCAGCATATCGTCTGCTTCCAACTGGGTCGTCACAATTTTAGCCGCGACCAGGTTATCCTCGGCAAGATGGTCAAACATATTTTGTACTAGCGTGGTCTTGCCAGTACCGATATCGCCCATAATGACGATAAAACCTTCTCCCTGGGCAATGCCGTAGCGCAAGTATGACATCGCGCGCTTATGCCCTCGACTGTTATAGAAAAAGCGCGCATCAGGGCTTAGCTGGAATGGCCGGGAGTGGAGATTATAAAATGATTCGTACATACTTATAGAATTAACATTTCATTGCACATTTGACATAAACTATGGTTATTTCAGAAAAATTCACTGGAGCTAGTCATAGCAGCGTGCCGCAGCAGACTAAAAAGCCAAGCTTAAACGGATACTAACATTCTTTTGTTTGTATGCATTATCATTAATTGTAGATAGACTATCGACATCCCAATATGCATAGGTGCTACTTAGCCGACGACTCAGTGCAGTTTTTAACTGCACCTTCCTGGTCAAAATTTCATTCTCCTGCATTCCAGCCCCCACACCCAGCTCCTGGTGCTTCTTACTAACCAACAATGTCATGTCACTACGTCTGGACAAAGCCCGCCTTAACATTACAGTTCCTCCAGAACTTTGCTCAATATTATTAGTCACCTGAAAATCCCGAGTATCAGAAAAACCACGAATCGTCACATAATTCCGCCCTATCGGAACCTCTATATCAGCTGTCAATCTTTGGTATACAAAATTACCATTCCTTTGTCTGGACATGCCGGAAGACAAAATATTGTTTTGCCCATTATTAATAACATCAAGTTGCAGCTGTGAAACCGTTGAAATATCTTCAGCATAATTCACATTAATCTTCATTTTCTGTATGTTGCCTGAAAATAACATAGAATATGTTTTACCAAAAAATCGCTCGCCATACTTACCCTCTAGTAAGGTATTAGCACCAGGCCGCCAGGACAGACCAACAAACCAGAAAGTTCTTTCTATTTTTATATACCGCGCAGTCACCTCAGAACCAAACTCATTTTGCTCCGAACCTATATCAACCAATAACTGCAATGAATAACTTATGGGGTACCATGAATTAAGCCTCAACATCCTGGATTCGGAAGAATTTCTGCCTGTCGTATCCGAACGCCCGGCAACGTACTCTAGTTTCCCACCCAACAAACTAGCACCAGGTTTTGTCATAACATTAATAGATATTTTCTCATAACTACTCGAAGGCCATCGCACGTCATCAGAAGAAATCCAGTTCCGCGAGTAACGCGCTTCCGAACTCAAAGTTCTATTAAAAGAGTAACGAACATATGGAGATACCCCTACCGTTGATACGTTAACGCGATTATTCGTCACAGAAAAATTATTCAATGTCGTCTGCCCTCCTGGATCAACATTTTCCTGCGTCAAGGATGCATTAGCATCAACAAAAAGCCACTTTTTCACTAGTTCGGCCTCAGCTACTGACCTCAGCCGATGAAATATGGAATCACGTCTATACTCATCATTAGTATAAGATGTACTTTGCAAGCGATAATCTAAATCTAGCGCCATACGACTACCGATACCTGAAACAGAAATCGCTGGCGTCACTCGATGAACAAAATCGTCTTCAGCTAATGATGACGACTCAAGATTTACATTGTCAGTATATATCCCAACCAGGCCAACAGAAGGATCCACCGTCCATGTTCCTGCAGTCACAGAGAAGCTCAAAAAACCTCCAGCAACACAAATAAATACCGCCAAAAGCCACCGCACACCAGACCACAAAGCCACTGCAGAAAACCCTAAGCGTCAGAAGCAGGGCCGCCATAGTAGTAAGAACGCCCCCCCACATTAAATTTATTTAACACAAGACCGACTATCATGGATGAATCAAGCATTCCTATAGCCTCTTTGACATCAGATTGCGAACTGCCAACTTCAACAACCATCACAATTTGCCCCGCCATGCTTGCCAACACGATCGCTTCTGTCGTCATCAAAAAGGGAGGCAAATCCACAATGACAATGCGATCATCATAACGTTGAGAAATTTCTGTCATTAAGCCAAGCATATTCTGGCTTGAAAATAATTCAGTAGAGTATTCACTTCGCTTTCCAGCTGGCATTATTTTCAGGTTATTCAAACTAGAATTAAAAATAACATCAGACAGGCCTTCTGTTTCACCAAGCAAATATTCAACTAAGCCTTGCTCGCCCTTCACGCCAAAAACCCCGCTCAACGCAGATTTTTCCACATCAGCATCTATCAATAAAACAGATTTTTCCTTCTCCATCGCAATACTGAACGCCAAATTAATCGCAGTAAATGTTTTTCCTTCGCCTGCTTTTGTGCTCGCGACCATTATAACATTCCCATTATCAACCACATCAGCTCCCAGGCCGGCCGCTGTTCTAAGCAAGGGACGCTTAATATGCCGAAACTCCTCCTTTAGCTGTTGTTTTTCAATGACGCTCAAATTCAATCCCTGCTTCTCCAGGATTTGAAATAAATCAATTTTCAATAATGGTTTTTCTATCTCACCATCAGAGGGCACATCCTGCTGAGGCAATATAGAATCAGAACCGACCATGCCGCCACTTTTCTTCTCTAGTTTGTCAATCGCTTTTTCTATAATAGTCATGATTCAAACACTCAAAAGACATCGCTCAAATAAGCTCAAAAATATTAATACCAAATTTCTCGATAATGATGATAAAGCTATAAACAACAAACAAAAGAAGAACCATCGCTATAAAGCATGTCAACTCCATTCTTTTTCGCTTTTTCGCCTTATCGGTGAATAACCGAGAAACCCCTCCCAGCACTGGTAAACCAAGCGCTTTCCTGATTTCATTCGGTTCATCAAATGTTGGCCTCGCCATAGAAACAAGCCAGGCTAAACCAGTCCCTGCACCAAGCCCAAGCAATAGCACCAAGGTTACCAACATAGGCCGATTAGGAGAAACAGGAAACAGAGCTACTGTAGGGTGGTCAATAATTTTGAATTGAATATTATCAACACTTTGATCAGCATCTCGAGTAATTTTTGCTGACTCTCTACGGCTCACAAAAATCCCATAATTTTTCTTATTAATTTCATAGTCCCGGTTCAGACGCGCTAGCTCCGCCTCAACCTCCAGGATTTTATCAATATAACCGCCGAGCTCAGCCACTCGCCCCTCATGAATCCTTCTACGCTCATGTAACGCGGCAAGATTAGCCGCCGCCTTTGCAAAGGCAACCTTAAGCTCCTGATAGACAGGACTACTAAGAAATTTAATGCTATTCTCAGATTCACTAGCGTGCGAATTTTCCCCCTGTTTACTTTCTTTTTTTACTTCAAGATCTGTAATAGACTGCCTGATAGCAATCACATCAGGGTGGTTGTCCGTAAACTGGAGAAGCAGAGTATCTAGCTTCTCCAGCATGGAGTGTATTCTGGCATCCAGCCTGTCAACATTATCCTGATTTACCACCCCAGACATAAAGGGACGCTCACCCTCCATTTGAGAAGCGAGGACATTCCGTCTATTTTCAGCTTCACTGTACTCAAGCTGGACTCCTTTCAACTCTTCCCCGGCACGGCTTAACCGCTGGAAATAACCACCCGCCTCGGTCGGCATAAAACCTATGTTTTCTCTTTTAAATTCTTTTAATAGCTCTTCAGCAGCAGTCAATCTTTCTTCATAACCCGAAATCTGGTCATTGATAAAGCCTTCGGTCATGCTTGAATCTTTACGAACAACGCCAAGAGCAGTCTCAACAAAAATATCAAGCGCTTTTGCCACAACTCTTTCTGTCAATACTGCATTTTTATTTTGATAGGAGATCGTATAAATATTGTTTCGCCCACCACCAGAAACCTTGATATTTTGACTTAACTCACGAATCAAGCGCTCTTTTTGTTGCGGTGAATTAATCGCCAGATCCATGTCGACATCCCGAATCAACTGTTCCAGGTTCGATCGCCTGAGTAACGTTCTCCGTGTCGTTTCAGCAACGCTAGACCTAACGTCACTATCAATGACCAGGCCTCTTAACACCGGTTTCAACATCGACTGAGTATCAAGATACACTCGAGCCTTTGATTCATATTTATCAGGCACCATAGAAATGGCAGTCCAACCAGCACCACACACAATCAGAGCCACCAGTACAGCCACCCATCTGTAATGCCAAGCCTTCCTAAGCTCGCTCATAGGGATTATGCTTTGCATCGTATTAAACCCATATAACAATCATTACACTTATTCAACAAAACTAATTCAAACTCATAAAGTACACGCCCGAGAATCCAGGCTCATCGAAGGCAGAAACCATCACCTAAAAGCACTCACACAAACGCTAATTCCATTCAACATCAAAAATGAACCTTATTTAAAACCAGGACTCAGGGATAATCAGTATATCTCCCGGTACCATTTCAATGTTTTCAGAAATGTCACCGTCTCGAAGTAAGTCATCTAAACGCACCCGAAATAGCTCTTGTTTACCATTCACTGCACGCACAATACTTGCTTTATTACCCGAAGCAAACTCTGTCAATCCACCCACTGCTATCATGACATCTAATAATGTCATTTTTTCCTGAAAAGGAATGCCCAGCGGTACTGCCGCAGCACCAACAACACGCACCTGCTGGCTATATAAGCCCCCAAACTTTTTCACAATGACTGTAACGGCTGGTTTTTTTATAAATGAAGACAATACACCTTCAATATCTCTCGCCAACTCCGTTGGGGTTTTTCCAATTGCCTGCATATCTTCAACTAAAGGTGAAGACACCTTACCATCAGGCCGTACTGATACCGTAATTGACACATCAGCATTCCGCCAGACAAAAATATCAATCACATCACCCGGCCCAATTTTATACTCACTGGTAGGCGAAGGTTCTTTCAGATCAACAGCAGTGCTCTCTACCGACTTATTTTGCGGTTGACTAGCACAACCAGTAACCATAAAGAGCGCCAAAACCAACGAAACGAGAAATAAAAAACCTGTACGCTTCACTGATAGCTCAATCCAAAATAATAACAACCCGCTATAACGACTAGCCTTTCTCATAACATCTCCTGACATTAGACCAAACGCAGCATTCTAAGCCCAATTACACCACAAAAAAACCCTGATCGCACAATGCGACCAGGGTTTTTACATTAACACTAATTATAATATACCTGGTAGAAGCTATACCACTACGAAATCACCTGATTGCTCATCTTTTTTAGATCGTACTAAAGCGCCACCCACAATAAATAGCACACCCAGTCCCATCAAAAAGATAGTGCCAGGCTCTGGAACCGAAGTGCTAGATGCAAATGTAAATGAAGTTCCACCACCGCTCAATTTCAGGTCAAAAGAACCAATCGTATCAGCAAACCCCCCAATAGCACTGTCCGTTACCTTACCAATGCCAGATATTACCTCAGTACCTACACCCGAAATACTTAGCAAGGAAAACTTTAATGTCCCCATCTGCCAGACATCTCCTAGCGCATTAAATGTAATATCATACATATCAATAAAGCTTCCTGGAGTCGAAAAGCCACTAAAGCCACCCGTTGCGCGCGTCACCATCGCTTTATCATCAAAAATTCCCAAAAAATTAAAATCCAGACCAGTAGCATTTGAATAATCGGTACCGCCAACATACTTACCTGTTCCCATAAGCTGCAGCTCACCGCTAATGGCGCCAGCCTGTACAGTCGTCACCATTGAAAAACTTAAGATCAACATACCAAGCAACTTTTTCATATCATCTATTCCTCTACTATATTTACAATCAAAAAAATCATGTTCCCCTCTCAACATTCAATTTCCATGCCAATAATTTAAACTGCTGTTTTACAAAGAAATAAAATAAAATAGATAAGGCCAACCTGTCTATCTGTAAAGAAAATTGACTAAAAAAACACCAAATATTGATTCTACTCTCGTGCCACCAACAGATGCTGTCGGATAGTAACGTCATTAGGCGCCAGCTCAAACGCCCTCTCCAACATGGCCACCCCTTCTTTTTTATTGCCTAACTTGACCATTATCCACCCATAAGTATCTAAGATATCAGGTGATTCAGGCTGTATTAAATAAGCACGCCTGGCAAGAGAAAGCGCCTGAAAGTTGCCCTCCTCAAGATAAAGCCAGGCCAGGTTATTCAGCGCCACAGGGTTTTCTGGCTCAGCATCCAGAAGAAACTGAAAATGCTTTTTAGCCTCAGCATTACGCGCTTCCCCCATAAAGCCAGTCGCCAGCATTAGTCGAGCCTTCGAATGATCTTTATGGCGTTTAACCCATTCTGCTAATGAACGAATAGCGCCACTAACATCAAACTGTTTCTGAGCACTATATCGCTTCAATGCCAGCAACTCAGATTCACTAATATCAACAGCCGAATCATAGCTAAGAAAGGCATTTTCAAAGTCTTTTCTGAGCATAAAAAGATTACCCTTCAATTCAAAACCAGCCACTTCCGCCTGGCCCTCGCCAATCCTGCTGTATAAAGACCTCGCTAATACAAACGCCTCATCCCAACGCTCCAGCTGCGCTTCAAGGTACGCTAACATCACCACAGCCTCAACACGCTTCGGCTCCAGCGCAAGCCCCCTGTCTAATAGCGCTCGCGCATCAATCAAAGCATTTTTTTTCACTTCGAGTCTCGCCATCAAGAGAATTAAATTGACATTATCAGGCTGTAATTCCAGCGCCCGTGCAAAATGCAAGTACGTCTGAGCCTCATCACCCTCTATTGCTGACAAACGCGCCAACAATTGATGCGCTGACACATTATCGGATTGCACATTTACAACACTGTTTAGCAGCTCTCTCGCCAAACCAAACTCTTTTTTCTGCATATAGGCAACAGCCCGCACCAGGTCGTTTTTATGCGTGGAACTACTACCATCGCCATCCTGTACAACCAATTCATTAATCGCAAGATCAGCATTACCCTCAATCAAATGCACAGATGCCAATTTCGCTCGAATATCAGCGTTATCCGGCGATTTTTTCAGTGCATGAGACAAATAATCGCGCGCCCCCTTCGAATCACCTAACTGCAGCGCTACATCACCAATCATCTCCAATAATTCAACATCATCCGGCGCATCCGCCACAACAGCTTCTAATACTTCCATCGCACCATCAAGTTGCTGTAATTGAATTCGCGTTGCCGCGAGCAATTTACGCGCAGGAATATAGTCAGGCATCGCCGCAATAAACGTAACAAGATAAGCATTTGCCTGCTCAAATTTCCCCCGGTGATAGCTAATCGCGCCTAATAACAAGATACTGCCACGGTCATTCGGCACAATCTTGACCACTTTTATCAAATAATCTTCAGCAACGTCATAATCCCCCAACTGATATAAAACCAGCGCACGTAAATAATTAGGCAAAGGGTGCTCTGGTGCAATTTTCAATAACACATCATCTATTCTAGACAGCGCATCCTGATGCCTTCCCTGGGTAAGATTCGTTCTTGCCAAACTGGCATTGGCAAGAAAAAAAAGGCTCGTGTTTACATTGTAAGATTCCAGCTCAATCGCTCTCAAAAATGCATTTTCTGCGAGTGTCAAACGCCCCGCCATAAAATCAATTCCGCCCTTCAAAAACCAGGCCTGGCTATTTGTATCATCAAGTTTTAGCGTCTCTTCTAAATAGCCCAGGGCCGCCATAACTTCCATTTCTGTCAGCGCTAATTTTGCGGCGCTCAATAACACATCACTGTTATCTCTAGACTGAACTAACGCCTGCTCAATTGAGTCTCGCGCTTTTTCCTTCTCACCTTTCATCAAATAAGCTTCACCTCGCAAAGCCAATAACATTGGATTCATCTGGGAGCTTTCAAGTGGAAGGTCAATCATGAACTGTTCACTTTTGTTTTGCCGTAATAATGCCCGCCCAAGATATGGTAAGACCTCCTCCCTCAAAGCCCCTTTATCCAGCGCCTGGCGCAACTCCTTTTCAGCATCCGCTCCAAAACCTAGCCTCACATGGATTTTCCCCATCAAAAGCCGCGCATCTTTATTAGCAGGGTTTTGTTGCAAAATACTTTTCAAGTCGATTACCGCAGCCCTGGCATCACCTGCCTGCCAATAATTAAGCGCTCTCTCCAGGCGCTCTGGCTCATTAATATTACTTTCACCACTACACCCTGTAATAAAAACAGCCAACCACAACACAAGTGCACAAATTGATAAAGTCTTGCTTGCCATCATAACGCTCACTAAATTAAAGAATTTAATTCAAAAACCCAACATTATATTGAGATACAATTATCTATACAGCGTCACCCGCCCCTGGTGTCTTCACTAAATAAATAAAAAATACCTTTAGTCCCTACGATAAAGTGACGAAATCCTTTATAAACAAACATTTTCAAACTAAAAGCCACTTATCCCACATATGAACTCGTCCTCAATGAGAATGAACGCAACCAGGCAGGCACCCTTACTCCTCGTTTTAGCTGCCCTCACCTCCTTGTTGTTGCTCTATTCAGACAGCTTACTCGGCCTGATTAACTTCTGGTGGAATTCTAGTGACTATAATCATGGCATCTTATTACCATTTATCTCGATCTATCTCATCTGGCTCAAAAGAAATGCATTAGCCCACTCTCAAATATCACCACACCCCATTGGCCTCCTATTGCTATTCATACTTTCAATCGGTTGGCTAAGTGCTAAAACAATCGACATACAATTGGTTGAGCGTCTGGCGTTAATGGCACTATTTCCTGCGCTGATATGGGCTCTTTTAGGAAACAACACAACAAAAATTATCTTATTTCCTCTTACTTACCTGTTCTTTGCCGCACCAGTATGGGATTTATTTATTATTCCATTGCAAAACTTAACCGCCATCGCATCATTCAAACTACTGCAACTAACAAACTTGCCCATATTGCTGGAAGAACACTACATATCCATCCCGGCTGGAAAGTTCTTAATTGCAAAGGCTTGCGGTGGATTGCGTTTTTTCATCGCAGCAGCAGCCATCAGCTCTCTTTACGCCTATTTAAACTACCGTTCACTTACCCGCCAGCTCTTATTTGTCTTCATCGCGTTGGTAGGCGCAGTTATTCTTAACTGGGTTCGCGTTTGCATCATCATCTGGATAGGTCAATTAACAAACATGCAGCACCCACTAGTCAACGACCATAACAGTCTTGGCTGGTGGTTATTTGCAGGCGGATTGCTGCCACTTTTTTACTTTGGAGCCAAGTTCCACGAACCAGCACCTAAAGAAACGAAACCTGACAAAATACTCACCAAAAAAACTGCTCGTACACCACTTATCATTTCCACACTTACCTCCATCTTGATAATTGCAATCGCACCAGCCATTCTTTACATAGCAGATCAAAATCACACAACAGACACTAGCCTGGTCGCTCCAGCCCCAACAGCAATCGACCCCTGGGTCGAGGTTTCGGTATTAAATAATAGTTGGGACCCCATATTTAACGGGGCCAGCAGTCAACTCTCCCAATCTTATCAATCAGAGAACAGCATCATTGATTTGCATATTTCATATTATGCAAGGCAGTCACAGGGATCCGAGCTCATCAATGAACTCAATCGTCTCTATGACCAAAACACCCGGACAATCACCAGTCAAAGTACACAGCAACTCCGTATGTCGAGCAATGAAATATTAGAAATTAAAGAATTACAACTGATAAACAGCCAGCAACACACACAAATAATATGGTACTGGTACCGTATCTCAGATAAAAATACGACAAATCCAATAACAGCCAAACTCCTGGAACTGCGGAAGCTTATTGGAAAACCGCATGGCTCAGCTGTAGTAGCACTTAGAACAACGTACACAGACTCCTCGAACCTGGCAAGATCATCTCTTAACAGTTTCTTACTAAAAGCCTATCCGTCAATAAAGGAAAGCCTCCAATGAATTCAGTGGGCTCAACATTTATTCGAAAATAACTATCATCTCTGATGAAAACAAGCGGAGTCATGGCATGCTAGTGGTCAACTATGTCAAGGCCAAAAGCAGACTGGCTCGCGCGCTTACTGAGCAAGCCATTAGCATACCTTTTTATCCAGTACTCAATACCAAAAAAATTAACTTATAAAATAAATGATACTTTAAGGTGCGTCACATTGATGTCCTGCTCCAACTGTCTTCCGTTATGGAATTGCGATTTTCAACTTCGATAAAACATAATTTTTTCATTATCATCTATCTAACATTAGTCGCCTCACAAGCCTCCAGTTTTGCCTACCACCAACTATAACGAAGTGAATAACCCTTAAAATTACATATAAAATCTATAATTAATTATATGGACAAACCCAACTTCTATCACGCAAAGTTTGTGATGCTGCGCGCAACTTTTCAGTTTTATAAACGTCATTTTTAACAAGTGTGATCCACGTCGTTCAGATAATCCCCTGGATATCGTTACATGTGCCATAGACATGCTGATTGACAGAGGGAACCACAATATGAATACACAAACCACGACTATTAATTCAAATACAAAACTACTCACAAACATCTTCGCTTTAATAGTCTGCATCAGCCTGGCTGGCTGTGGCGGCGGCGGTGACAGCGGAGGAGGGAATACCAGCAGTAACATCAAAACAGATATAAACACGTCAAAAAACGACGTTATCAACCAAATCAATGCATCAGGCATCGCTACGTTATCCTGGATAGCACCAACAACACGCACAGACAACACACCACTGGCACTGAGTGAGATCAGCGGCTACAAGCTTTATATGGGCCGCGACATCAACTCACTCACACAATACGCCGAGATCAACGACCCCTCGCAGGTAAAGTTCGTGATCAATAAACTGGATACTGGGACGTATTACTTTGCAGTTACCACTTACAGCCAGGATGGCGGCGAAAGCGATTTCTCAACTATTGTCAGTAAATCAATTTAAAATGTGACTATACCCAACAGCATGCGTCCCACATATGGGGCGCATGAAAAATAATGCGCACTATAAACATGACGACACAACAGTACCCCCCCTGTGTCAGGATAGTTGTCGGTGTGCCAAGAAGGCAAAACAGCAGGATGCTGTAATGCCTTCTTGGCACACGACAACTACCTTGAAAAACACCGGTACTCAGTCCTCCTGCGAAAGCAGGACAGGAGAAAAGTGGCGTAAATTCAACATATCTCATGAAAAAACCTACGACAGCTCATTTCACAGAGGTAGAACGCTCTGTAACACGACGAAAAATAGCCTTAACACAACGTCCTATACGAGAGAAAAATTGATTTTTACTAAACACAAGCCAGAACATATGCCCTTGTCCCGTCGCAAGACTATTTTTATACTGGCTCTCGCCAGCCAGTAGATCATATTGTTTATAGCCTTTAGCCTGATAATGAAGGATTGCAAGGTAATGGCTGACCAAACCCGGCTTAAATTGTCCGCAAGGCTCATAATGAAACCCAGTTTGATAGACGGAAACAGTCCCCTTTTTAATCAAAAGATACAAATACCCAATTTCATGATCGCCAGCCGTTATTTTAACCAGATTCACCCTGCCAGCGTGGTGCTGCTTCGTGACCATATTCCAGTGAAATTTCTGGGAAAAATCACTTAAAAAACCACTTTTTTTTCCTTTTTTTGCCCAATACAGGCGATGAAGTACAACCATCCGCTTAAAAAAAAGTTCGGCCTCCAGGAGGTCTTGTGAAAAAGTTAATTTAATTGCACCAAACAATGAATATTTTCGCAAAGAACGATTAATTTGATAACGAGTATTTCGACTAAGCTGTTGCTCGTACGGAATAGCAGCCACCAGATCAACCACATAATAAGGCCCGTGATTGAGGACATCAACTAACAGCCCTTCACCCTGAAAATCAAAACTCGGAGTCAATTTTTCACACAACTGACTAACCCCACTCACATAAAATTCTTTACATGCATTATCTTTATGTAATAAAAAATGTGCTGCCGCAGTCACTACCTCCTTCTCAAGCCCTCTTTTCACCAGTAGCATGTTGTGCTCAACACATAACGCGTCGAACGCTTCCACCCCGGTTTCATGTAAATAAGCATTACCATTATTCTGAACTACCACGCCTAAACCAACCAGATTTTCACCACAGGTCACTGTTAATATCAATGGAGACACGCCATCAGGCATAACAAGCAGCCAGCTTGAAATCCAGGCCCAGGACTGAAAATATGACACGTTGGAGTCACGCTCTAGCTGGCACCAGACCGCTTCAAGTACATCTACCCCTTGCAACGGTTTCAATTCGCACCTAATTGATAACTTCACTGGCCCATCTCAGATACTTTATCCAACAACAATCTAAATTTGGCCTTCTCATGGAAAGGCCAACACCCAAATATTTAATTTCTTAGCGCTATCAAAAAACATCCCTGCTCTTTGAATATTATTAGCGACCAACGCGATAATAAAACCACTATTAAAATGCATCGTACTAACAGGTTTTTTAACGCTGGTGACCATAAGATAGCGAAGCAACAGCCACTAGTCCCCCACAGGCGATCCCGTGTGCGCAGACTCAAAGTGATGAGCGCTAGCGAATGACGTAGATGCGGCAGCGGGTATCATCACCGTAGAGCCATTTGAGGGTATTGTATTGAGTACAACAAGAGAGAGAACGAAGTGATTCGATCTTGTGTGAAAATGCAACGTACGCAGGGCGGCCGGGGTAAAAGGAATTAGCGATCGCGTCAGTCGGTGAATGTCTGGTATGAGCACCAAATAATTTTTAGTGGAAAGTAACAACACAATCGAATGATTGTTCAAATGACAGCAATGACACCTACCCCGTACTTAAAGTGCAAACTAAAAAGTGATCAGCGATCTGCCCCACAGTGCTATAATCCATTTTATATACAAGCTTTAACCCCTCACATTGAAGCAACGTAGTAAACTCTTCATCTAATTTTAAAGCTATGGTAAATTTAAATGCTTAAACAGACTGCAAAGCGAATAGCTCGCCTTATTGCACTTATTTGTATGCTGCCAATTTATGCTGCTTTTTTAATTGCCAGCTTATTTTCCTCTAAAGACCAGACCTTTTCCGGCTTCTCCCAATTAATCAGTCTTTTTCCTGGAATATCAGGGAGTTACCTTAGATCTGCTTTTTACAGACTTGCCATGAAAAAAAGCAATGAAGAACTAACAATCGGTTTTGGTACCATCTTCTCCCAACAACAGACCGAGCTTTCCCAGGGTGTCTACATTGGGCCCCAGTGCAACATAGGCAAATGTCACATCAAAGCAAACTGCCTACTCGGCAGTGGCGTACACATCATGAGCGGCAAAGGGCAGCACAATTTTTCAGATATAAACACCCCAATTAGAGAACAAGGGGGTAGTTTTGAAACCGTCACTATTGGTGAAGACAGCTGGATAGGAAATGGATCGCTGATCATGGCGAACATAGGAAAAAAATGTGTAATTGGCGCCGGTTCTGTCGTTATAAATGACATACCTGATTTTTCAATTGTCGCGGGTAATCCCGCAAAAATAATCAAAAAAAGAAGTCAGTAACCATAAATATGGTCCCCAGGGTTATCAGGCAATTTAATGCAAACACTGACAAACGCTACCCGGAAGTCATTAGCAGGCAAACTCATGGATAAACAACCATCGCCAACAAACAACTCCATCGCCATTGAGGTGGTCGGAAAAAACGAGGGATTTTGCAGAACTGGCATTCCTTTTCCTACGGGCAAAGTCACCTCATTAACACAATTAACATTACATTTAGGCAACAACACAATAGAATGCCACGCACACCCACTTTGTTACTGGCAAGACGGCAGTATAAAGTGGATCAACATTGGCTTCTTCCATTCAGCAACAGCACAAAAGCAATATCATCTGCTCATCTCAAATGAGCCAACCGTCAAACCAACTTTCCACGATGCGCCTGGACTTCAAATTAGCAATGATGCAAATAATCTCACTATCTCAACGCCGGAACATCGATTTACCATCTCTTTAACAAGCTTAGCGCTGACAGCGCAAAGGGCCAACAAGCCACAACTGACAATCGCTTCATTAGCCGGCACCCTGTCATCTGACAACCAACCCACCTCGGCAAAACTCACTCATTGGCGTTCTCGCTCATTCCAGAGCTTAACAAGCAATAACGCAGTCAATATTATCGAGCTAGAGCTGGAAGGTTATTTTGAATATAAAACAGATAAGCAGCCATTACGGTTCACGACAGTAGTAGAATTTTATCGCGCCATGCCATTGATAAAGATACAAACAACACTACACAACCCTAACCCGGCTACGCACCCACGCGGGCTCTGGGATTTAGGAGACCAGGGGTCTGAATTACTTAACGCCTTTGGGTTTGACCTGGAACTGGCTAATAATGACAACCTGTCATATCAAATATCACGAGATGCACCATGGCAGCAAGCCAGGCCTGATACCCACATCACTCAGCATGCTAGCGGGGGTGATAATTGGCAAAGCCCGATTCATGTTGATAAAAACAATCAGGTGACGTTGAAAACAAACGGTTTTGAAATCACAGAAAACCACAATCAGATAAGTACTGGAATAAGAGCAACGCCCATCATATATGGCGTTAATGGCACCAGCTTAACCGTGGGAAAATTCTGGGAAAATTTCCCGTCATCAATCATTATCAACAACAAAAATAAATTACAGATCAACTTGTTTCCCGCGATCAACGGCACACTGCACGAACTCCAGGGGGGTGAGAAAAAAACGCATACCTTCTGGTTAAATTTTAGCGATCAATCCGATGCATTACACTGGGTTCACACACCACCCACTGCCAAAGCAGATACCGACTGGCTGGTCACATGCTCCGCATTACCTGTTTTTATCCCCATTAGCGAAACAGATGGCGTCGCTAAATTAATCGGTATCGGTTTAACCCATGAGCATAATTTCTTTGCCAAGCGTGAAACAGTCGACGAATACGGCTGGCGAAATTTTGGGGACTTATACGCAGACCATGAATCACTAGGATACAAAGGCAAAGAGTTGTTTATTTCTCACTATAACAACCAGTATGACCCTATCTACGGTTTTTTAAGGCAATTCTTATTAACTGGTGATAACCGTTGGTTTGAGCTTGCCGATGACCTCGCCCAACATGTCAAAGACATTGATATCTACCACACCACTGATGACAAAGCCGAATATAATGGCGGTCTATTCTGGCATACCGACCACTATTTAAAAGCAGCCACCGCAACACACCGTTCATTTTCAAAAGCGCAGGGAAATACTCCAGATGTCGATCGTTCAGGTGGTGGCGGCCCTGGCGGACAACACTGCTACACCACCGGCTTAGCATACCATCACCTACTCACAGGCTCTGAAGAATCAAAGCAAATGGTTCTGTCCCTGACTCAGTGGATTGCTCGTGTATACGACGGTTCAAACACCTGCTTTGAACTATTACTTGCTTTCAAAAACCGTCAGGCCTCCGGTCGAAAAAACCACTTTAATGGGCAATACCCACTTGACCGAGGAACCGGCTATTACATAATTGCATTACTAGACTGCTATCAATTAACTCAAGAGCCTGATTATCTTCTCAAGGCAGAGCAGATCATTCGTAATACGGCACATCCAGCAGATGATATCGCAGAACGAAATCTCGCCAATATCGAGGAATGCTGGTTCTACACAGTTCTATTACAGGCAATCTGCCACTTTCTCGACATCAAAGATGCCAGCAAATCATATGATGAAGCCTTTTACTACGCCAGAGACACTCTGTTGCACTACGCCAACTGGATGTTGGTAAATGAGTCCCCCTATCTACATAAATCTGAAATACTAGAATTCCCAAATGACACCTGGGCTGCTCAGGAGTTAAGAAAAACCCATATACTTGCAGCAGCATTTTATTATGCACCAAACGACCAGGAACCCTACCTGGATAAAGCAAAATTCTTTCGAGATTATGTAGTTACACAACTATCAACATCCATAGAGAAGAGCTATACCCGAATATTAGTATTGTTAATGCAGAATCATGGTCCATACGAATACTATTCATCAAGACCAACCAACAACGATTTCCGAAACTGCCGTCAAGACTGGCCTAAAGCAAACTATCAACAATCCTGTAATATTGGGTTCAGCCTGATTAAAGAATTTTTCAAACGACTGCTTAAATTATCCATCAAAAACGAAATTCGTTGGATAAAAATGCGCATTGAACGATAAAAATACGCACAGCACATAACCCTGAAAATATAAACATGAAAAAAACCATTAATGTTTTACAATTTATTTGTCCTACCGGTTTTTATGGTGCCGAACGCTGGATTTTGGCTTTAGCAAAACATTTAGCGCCAGACAACATACGGTGTGACCTTGTCGTGACTATTGAACCTGGCACTCAAAACCTGGAAATCAGTCGGCAATATAAACGACTGGGGCTAGACACCTATGAAATCTCCATGAATAGTAAATTCGATTTTTCTGTTATCTCAAAGCTGGCGGATATCATTCGCAAAAATAAGATTGATATAATACATACCCACGGCTATAAATCAGACATCATAGGAATTATGGCGGCACGAAAAGCAGGCATTCCCTGTGTCGTTACTCCTCACGGTTTCGCCGATGAAAAAGACCTCAAACTAAACCTTTTTATCTGGCTAGGCTGCAAAGCAATGCGCTATGCAGCAAAAGTAGCCCCACTTTCGTTACAGCTTCTTGAAGACTGTAAACGGGTAGGTGTACCCGTCACGAAAATTGAATACATACAAAATGGGGTCGATCTTTCCGAAGTAGAATCACAACCAGTCCCTCAGTCATCTGCCGAAAAGCGCATCGGTTTCGTAGGCCAGATGATTAATCGTAAAAATATCTTTGATCTTTTAGATGTTTTTGATGCACTGCATGCAAAACACCCAAACACCCGCTTAATTTTACTCGGTGATGGCAATCAGCGCGAAGCCCTGGAAGCACATGCAAAAACATTAGCCAGCCGAAATAACATTGAATTCCCAGGCTTTGTTAATGATCGACTGGCACTTCTGAAGTCATTCGATCTGTTTGCAATGACCTCCACCCTTGAAGGAATCCCGCGCTGCCTGATGGAAGCTACCGCCGCTGAAATACCCGTTGCAGCTTATGATATCCCAGGAATAGACCAAATCATTGCCCATGACCAAACCGGTCTTTTAGCACCACCAGGTGACAAGCAACAACTATTAGCTCACTGGGAAACACTGCTGTTTGAACCAGAAATTGCAACCAGATTATCAACCGCAGCTAAAGACTATGTATACAAACATTACTCGGCCCAGCGCATGGCAAATGAATATACTACACTGTTTGAAGCGCTGATAAAGCAGCCCTGACGATCCATTAGAGATAATTAAAAATGCTCAAATGGCCACTCCATCAATCAACTCATGTTACGTAGCTGCCATTTTTCACCCGCACTAAAGCGCTTACAACATTAAGAAATAAGGGTCAGATCTAATGAGTATAGAAATCCGCCCAGCACTTGCCGCTGATAAAGCCAGCTGGAATCAATATGTCCAGCATCATACTCAAGCAACGCCATACCACAACTTCGCCTGGGTTGAGAGCGTGGAGCAGGCCTATGGACATCAAAACACCAGTCAGATAGCCATAATAGATGGTGAAATCGCTGGGATATTACCTGTTATTAAAATGCAGCCCCCACTATCCGGACACTTCTATTGCTCACTACCCTATTGTGATATTGGCCATATACTCGCCGACAATGAAGAAATTACTACTACATTGTTAGCAAAACTCCAATGCATGAAAAGTGAAAGCGGTGCCAGAAAAATTGAATACAGAGATGTCGATTCCCCTACTGCTGCCAAAATCACAACGGATCATCTGCAGGGGAAAAAAGTTAGCATGTTGCTCACACTCCCAGAGACATCTGAGTTGCTATCAAAAGGTTTCAAATCGAAACTTCGCAGCCAAATCAGAAAATCCGAAAAAAATGGCTTAACCTATAAAACAGGTAACAGCGCAGAATTACTAGCAACCTTTTACCAGGTCTTTATCTATAACATGCGAAAACTTGGCTCACCTGTACATAGTAAACAATGGTTCGATACGATACGAAAAAATTACGATGAAAACATAGTAATATCCATCATCTATACTCACAACACCCCGATTGGTGGCGGCATAGTTTTACGCAATAGTGACAAGGCATGCATTCCCTGGGCATCAACACTTGCTGAATACAACCGCCTGGCCCCGAATATGCTGCTCTATTGGTCACTACTCAAAGAAGTCACCGATAACGGTGCAAAAGAATTTGATTTTGGGCGCTCTACTTATGGAGAAGGCACCTTCAAATTCAAACAACAATGGGGAGCACAACCTCGCGCCCTCAATTGGCATCTACCCGGCGAACAACACACACCATCAGAAGCACCGGCAGAATCAGGCAAGCTAAGAAAAATAGTTGAACAAACGTGGTCTAGATTACCAGTCGGTATCACCGTATTTATGGGCCCAAAAATCAGAAAACACATCAGCTTATAGTGTTTTGTTACAATCCCAGTAGAATCAGTAAACAAAAAATATACGCAGTCCCTGCTCCACAAATGGTATAAACCACACCCAAAGGGGCTTGAATAAAATAATAGGAACATACAGCTATGTGCGGGATTGCAGGTTTTACACGGTTTAATCATCCGATGGGGGATATTGACAGCCTCAAAGCGATGGGACATGCGATTTTTCACCGCGGCCCAGATGCGGGCGGCGAGTACCTTGATGATTATATTGGTCTCGCCCATCGTCGATTGAGTATTATTGACCTTTCGGAAGCTGGCAATCAACCCATGACCTCTATCGATAAACAGATGGTCATCGCATTCAACGGAGAGATATATAACTTCATTGAATTACGAGAAGAATTGGAACAACAAGGCCATTCATTCAAGACCCATACCGATACCGAAGTAATCCTCGCACTCTATCAACAGCATGGAGAAGCCTGCCTGGAAAAATTAAATGGCATGTTCGCTTTTGCACTGTGGGATAAACAACGCAAACAACTCTTTATCGCTCGAGACAGGATAGGCAAGAAACCTTTATATTATTTCCAGCAAGATGGTCGCTTCGCCTTTGCATCTGAAATAAAAGCATTACTCGAATTATCCGATATCCCTCGAGATATTCGCCTTGATGCGGTATACGACTTCTTTGCCTATCAGTACATCCCGGATCCCAAAAGTATATTTCAACACATACATAAACTACCACCCGGACATCATATGACCATCAATGCTGATGGCATTAAGATTCAACAATACTGGGATATTTCGCTCAAACATATCTGCACAGCTAGCGAATCTCAACTAACAGAAGAATTATTAGCAATCACCACTCGCTGCACAAAAAGGCGCATGATGAGTGACGTTCCACTCGGTGCATTTCTAAGCGGTGGAATTGATTCCAGTGGTATTGTCGCGCTAATGGCACAGCTCAGCGATACCCCTGTTAAAACCTGCTCTATTGGATTTGATGAAAAACGATTTAATGAAACAGCGTTTGCACAAATTGTCGCCGATCAATATAAAACTGAACATCATGAACTGACCGTACACCAGAACGTCAAAGATAATCTTGAAAAGATAGTTCGCTTTTTTGATGAACCTTTTGCTGATCCATCATTAGTACCCACCTATTTTGTATCCGAACTGGCACGACAGCAGGTCACGGTAGCAATTGCAGGTGATGGTGGTGATGAAGTTTTTGCTGGTTATGAGAAATACACCATTGATGACATTGAAAACCGTTTACGCACCAAATTTCCACGCTGGATACGAAAAAATATATTCCCAGCACTCGCCAATCTGCTGGCCAGGAGCAACTCAACTGTGTGTCGAAAAGGAAAAACATTACTAACCAGCCTTAGCCTGGAACCTGCAATGGGTTTTTACCTGTCCAATGCACAAATTGATGACCGTCACTGGAATGCACTCGTCAAGCCTACCGTAAAACAAAAACTAAATAACTATCATCCCTCAAAGCTCACCACTGATGTATATGAAAGCTCAGATGGCCAGGACCATCTAGCAAAAATCCTATATACCGATATGAAAACTTATCTGCCAGGTGGAATCCTTGTTAAAGTCGATCGTATGAGCATGGCTAACTCACTTGAAGTGCGTGCACCGCTTCTGGATAAAGAGGTCATCGAGTTTTCATCGACGCTACCATCTAACCTGAAATTTAATAAAGGTGAGAAAAAATACATTCTGAAAGAGGCCTTCAAGCCACTATTGCCCGATGATATTTTATACCGTAAAAAGATGGGATTCTCTGTTCCACTTGCCAGTTGGCTAAGAGGTGAATTAAAAGAGCTAACAGAGGATTATCTATTTAGAAAATCCAATGGTGGGATTCAGCAGTTTTTTAACATGGATGTGGTTAAAGAACTTTGGTCGCAGCACCAAAATGCAAAGATGGACCACTCAAACCTACTATGGAGTATGCTGATGTTTCAAATGTGGTGGCATAACTACATGTAAACTAACAGCGATATAAAATAACCAGAATATTAACGGTAGTTATCATCAGCGAGAATAAAATGGGAAAAATCAAGGTAGCACACCTCACCTTTGATATGCGAATTGGCGGGACAGAGCAGGTAATCAAAAGCCTGATTGAAAATGCAGATCCTCATCAGCTTGATATGTCGATCTTATGTATCGAAACGCCACTCGGCCCCTTCGCTGATGACCTTATATCCAGCGGCACTAGCATTACCTCTTTCACACGTTCACCTGGCTTCGACCGAAATTTGATCAAAAAAATTCGAAGCCACATTAAAGAGCACAACATAACGGTGCTTCATTGCCACCAATACACACCATGGGTATACGGTGTGCTTGCCGCATTCGCGACCGCTACGAAAGTAGTGTTCACTGAACACGGACGCTTTTATCCCGATTCTAGTAACTGGAAGCGAAAACTCATCAATCCACTTCTTCACAAAATCACGGCTGCCACCACCGCTATTTCCAGTGCTACGAAAGATGCCTTAGCCACGCATGAAAATTTACCGATCAAAGACATTCAAGTAATATATAACGGCATATCGTCTTTGGTCATCGACCAGAATCAAGTAACACAGCTCAGAAAATCTCTCGATATTAGTGAAAAAACACTCTGCTTAGGGACTGTCGCAAGACTAGATCCCATTAAAAATCATTCGATGATGCTCAAGGCATTTAGACAAGTTCTGGACAGTGGGATCGATGCAAAACTATTGATCGTAGGTGATGGAGAAATGCGTGATGATATTGAGGTGTTGATTAAGACATTATCTCTCAGTCAGCAGGTGATTATGACAGGCTACCAAGCCAAACCACACCACCACCTGGCATTGATGGATATCTACCTGTTATCATCATTAAGTGAAGGAACTTCAATGACGCTTTTAGAGGCGATGTCAATTGGAAAGCCCTGCGTCGTGACCGACGCAGGTGGAAACCCTGAAATCATCAAGCACGGTATCAATGGACTGGTAACACCCAACGATAATGCCAATGCCTTCGCTAACGGTATAGTAATAATTGCGACTGATACCAGCTCAAAAGAAAGTATGGCAAAAAAAGCATATCAAATCTTTGAAGAAAAATTCTCAGCCACCTCAATGGTGGCTCAGTTTCATTCTCTTTATAAAAAAATCACCCTATAACTGGGTCTCAATAGACTACGGTGTTATTCGACGCCTTCACCTTTAATCAAGAAAGGCCCCAATGCTAAGTAATGAAGATTTCCTAGCTTAAAGGCTCGAATCGCATCATAAGGTGAGCACACAATCGGCTCTTCATGCATATTAAAACTGGTATTAATTACAGATGGAATGCCAGTGATTTTATGGTACTCGGTCAATATTCTGTAAAAGCTGGCATTACTATCTTCAGAAACCAGTTGCGGCCTTGCAGTCCCATCAATATGTACAGCTGCCGGACAGTTTTCAAGCATAAAGTCCTTACAATCGAAGGTAACCGTCATAAAGAGCGAAGTATACTCAGCACCCGTCATGTTTTTGTAGCACTTATCACGCTCTTCATAAAGCGTTGCTGGTGCAAATGGCATGAATTCAGTTCTCTGTAGTTGTGTATTAAGCCACAAGTTTACAGAGGGGTCTTTCGCATGATAAAGAATCGACCGATTACCTAATGAACGCGGCCCATATTCCATTCTGCCATGATACCGTGCAACAATTTTCCCATCCGCCAGTAGCTGCGCAACACTCTTCTCAATATTCTCAGGCCTTTCAGCCTTCAGCCCCTGTTTTTCCAGTTCAGCCGCCATCTCTTCTTCGGTGTACTCTGGCCCTAAATAGACGTCATTCAACTTATAAGGCTGAATCGTTTTCTTTGCGGATGCAGTCCAGAGTGCAGCGCCCACACCACAGCCACCGTCTGCCATTCCAGGGTGAACATAGATATTTTCAATACCAGGGATTTCAAACAGACGTTGATTCATCTTCACATTCGCCACCACGCCACCGGATAACACAAGATTTTTCATCCCTGTTTGTTGCTGGTGGTAGGCCACGTATTCACAGGCAACTCTTTCCAGTACCTTCTGAAAAGCCGCTGCCACAGCAGGTTTAGAATAAATAGCCGCCAGGTGACGAGTAAAAAAGATGTTATGGGGGAGGCGATAAAAGATATTACCGTCCTTTACCTCAAAATATGAACGAACGATATCGTAAAGAAAATCTGGATCTTCATAAGCAGCCAGGCCAACAATTTTCCCTTCATGACGAGAAGGTTTGAAACCTAGTGACGAGGTAACACGCTCATAAAACTCACCTAGACTACCAGGGTAGGGAATACTATGAATCCGCTTAATTTTGCCGCCTTTCCCAACAGAGACACTGCCCGCTAACCCAGAACCATAGCCATCCAGTGTAACAATCAGCGCTTCATCATACCCCGAGGTATAATAAGCATTCGATGCGTGTGAAAGATGGTGATCTACTCGCTGCAGTTTATCGCTCAAACCAAATTTTTCTAGCCCAGCTAAAAGTTCTTGTTCATATTTTTTATGATCTGCTGTCGCCACATCTAACCAGTTACTAAAGCCTTTCTGATGAGCACTTTTAGCAAACGTCTCCCATTTACTGGCCATGGCATAATATTTTTCCATGTACCAGGGCTTCTTCATATAAAGCTCTTCTTCAGGCAAACCAGGTATATTATATTTCTGAGATGGCGTGGGGGGAAGCTTTTGAAATTTCTCAAATAACTCGCTAATCGCGCTCTTTTTTTCTTCCTCGCGGTAGTTGCTATGAGCCTTTCTCATTAACTCGGCTTCTTTCTTCGCATCAAAAAAAGCGTAAGAAACCGCATCAATTTTATCTGCAGTAAGATTATATTCTTTAAATAAAGATTCTAATGCCAAATAAGGAAAACCATCTTGCATCTTCACCCGGCTCAAACGCTCCTCACCAAGTGCAGCGATCACTTGACCGTCTTCTATTAGACAAACATTCGTGTCTTTATCCAGTGGAGAAATCCCAATAATCCGCATTACTGCCCTTCCTTTAAAATTCTTTCCGCTGCCTCTTCCAAGGTACAGCAATGAACATCGGCATTCTCTTTTAAATATTCGAGAACCGCCTCAATTTTACCATAAAAAGCGCTCTCATCGGCCTCGTTTTTAACATAGGGCGCAGCCCCCGGCAAAAGACTGGAGCTATGAAAATACATATGAATGACCTGATGACCACTAGCCAGTGCGGCCTTCACCAATGCCATCATGTTGTCAGCATCGGCAAGCTCAGGACTTAGCTGAATTTTACGCATCCAGCCTAGCTTCCATAAAATCCCAACCAATCTCAGCTGGCTTAAAGGCGTCTTCGAAAGAGTCCGATGCAGGCGATTCCAGAATGGAAAGTCAGGCCGGTTATAACCAGAGGTCACTGGCACTTCAAAAATATCTCGCTGCTCCCCCGGCGTTATACAATCACCATAACCAGGCCAAAAAGGAATATCCGGGGCATCGTGGTATGAAAAAGGTGTATCAGCATAATAGGGGTGAATACTCGAATCAATCACATAGCCATTATCAGCTAGCAATTTGAGCATATCCCCATTCGTTCCCCAGCGCCCAGAGCGAAAAGAACGCGGTTTCTCTCCAAATGCCTCTTCCAGTTTCATGTTAAGGTTTTTCAATTTTTTCGCCACTAAATCCATCGGCAGGTTTATCGCATGAGAATTTTTTGCATTCGCTACATCCTCGTCAACCGGTGGATTACACCATGGGTGTAGATGTCCTCCAATTTCACATCGCCCCCTGTCCAGAGGTTCCTTTAAGTTTTTCACACTTTCAGGATCATTCGCAACCGCATAATCAACAAAATACGTCGGCCTTATCCCCAGGCGATCACAGAAAGCCTGAAACTTCGGTATATTTGCAGTATTTTTCACCGAAAACGGATGCTGAGGGAAAGACCCCGACCAATCCCATTCTTCCTCCGTGTCCACGGAGAGCACAAAGAAAACTTTTTCCTTTCGGCTAAATGGAGCTAATGATTTTTTATCCACTTTTTTCTCTCAAAAATTTATTGCTAATAATATACATTGATGAAAAGTTTATGTATGTCAAAATTTACAATTGCCAAAGCTAATTTTCTGTTGTCAGAAAACACTGATATTGTCCGCCTTAATTTTAACAACTTCAGTATGCTGGTTTTGCAATTTCACCATTAAAAATCGTCACCAGTGCCCACGCACCAGCACTTGATTATAGCCCCTTCCCCATACTTATCACGTCACTATTGCCACGATTCAAACACCATCGACAGATGGTCTCACATACACAAAGAGGGCTAACGACCATCACTGCGCTTTCCCCGGCCACTAGAAGACGAGCATTCAAGCTGCTCTCTATAATCCATGACAGGTTTTTCGACACACCGATATAGAATTTCAGCCAGTATCAAACTCCCAATAAGAGCCAAAGCAAAGAACATAGGGAATGGTATATCTATAAAAAACCTTTTGAGTAAAGCCAGTATTTCAGGGTGTAACAGATACAGTGCATATGATCGTGTTGCGATGTAATATGAACCGGGAATATAGAGCGCATTACTCCAGTATTTATTAGCATTTACGGCCATCACCCACACACCAAATAACATAGCCAACAATAATTTATCTGGGTCGCTTATCCCTAACTCTGGGTAGTACCTTCCCACAATAAATGAGAAGTAAATCACTACACTAACTAGCGCAAGACATGGTGTGATACGAGATATTTTCAGCCAAAAAGATCGATATTGATGATAAATATGCGCAAGAAAAACCCCCATCAGGCAACCATCCAGCCGAACATGCGTTTCTTTCACATCGTTATACAATTCCATATGCCTAAAGACAAATGGCAAGATCAGTAACATTAACAACGTAGAGGTGGTAACCGCTTTTTTCATTCTCGTTAGAAAAAATAAAAGCGGGGCAATAAATAAATAAAACTGCTCTTCAACAGCCAGTGACCAGCTAATTGAGAAGAATTCCAGTGGAAAGCTGTAATTCTGTATAAATACAAAATACTCCCAGGGAAAATTAACATCATCTTTTGTTAAATACCGCTGCCCTACCTGCAGTAAAAGAACAGCATAATAAGCTGGGAATGTCCGCATCCAACGTCGTATCCAAAACCTTTTTACATCTATTTGCCCTTGTGTTTCAGCCTCCTTGAAAAGCAATCCCCCTAGCAACCAACCTGATAGAACAAAAAATAAATCCACCCCAGTCCCACCAAACTGAAGAGGTGCCAAATGCGTCGGTGCCCCATATGAAAAAACACTATGAGCTAAAATCACAAGAAGAATGGCAACAGCTCTTAAAAAATCCATAGACCTGTAACGTGAACCCAAAGTAATACCCTCTATTCATGAGTTCGCAGCATAGAACTCCAACCCTCCATCATACCCCACCCCACCCCACCCCAGCAACCAGGCAGCCCCAACCTCTTACTAAGATTCCCCATCTACGCAATATAAGTTATTCTATGCATTGCGGTATACAAATAAAAGGATAGCGGCCTGACAAATGATTATAGATGCCAGTAATATCGAAGAAAACTCTACATTTAAGGCGGATATCTGCATTTTAGGAGGGGGCATCGCGGGCATTGTCCTCGCTAACGAACTTTTAAACACCAATAAAAGCATCATATTACTTGAGTCCGGCACCGAGCTTTATGATAAAAAAACCCAGGCGCTCTATGAAGCAGAATCAATACCACCCCTCTTTCCCAATCCACTCTCCTCAAGACTCCGCCTTCTCGGCGGTTCCAGCAACCACTGGGAGAATAGTACTGAACGATTTTCCCCCATTGACTTAAAAAAAAGAGATTGGGTAGATGATAGCGGGTGGCCTTTTAGCTATGAAGAATTAGAGCCTTATTATGTCCAGGCAGAAGAGTATGCAAAAGTAGGAAAAGATGGGTATCACTTTGGATTCTGGCAGGAAAAGTTCAACAGCACAGATATGTTTCCCAAACCCTCTTTATTCAATTCAGCTGTCAGTAAATCACCTCTATATCCAACACAATTCTACCGAGAATATGGCGACAAACTCAAGCATGCTAAAAACATTAGGATCATCAAGAATGCTAATGTAATCAATATAAAATACAACAGTGAAACCCAGACAGTTAAGTCCACAATATTTCGCTCACTTAAAAATAGACAACATCAGGTTGATGCCAGCACCTTCATTATGTGCCTTGGCGGTATTGAAAACACACGAATGCTGCTAACTTTCAACGAAAACTATGATGATAAACTAGGCAATCAGCATGGTAATGTCGGACGTTATTTTATGGAACACCCAACAGTAAGAGCCGCTCATTTCCTGCCACTCAATGAGAATAAGTTAGATAAAATATATGAAGGCATATTAGATGGCGAGCTATATGTCACAGGCAGGGCTTCGCTAAATGAGTCCGCACAAAAAACTCATCACACAAATAACTTAAGGATGTATTTTACTAAACACTCTAAAATAAAGTTATCCGAAGGCATATCATCAGCGCATATTATTTCCAACAGCATAGAAAGTGGCGGAGCTCCAGATGAATTTGGAGGGCACTTAATGAATATGATTAAAGACATAGACCACATTGCCGAAGCCTTCTTAAGAAAAGAACTAGATACCTCTTTTTTTGATTCTACTTACGAATTTGGTGGCTACCAGATCACCTCCATGATTGAACAGACACCAGATAAAAACAATCGAATTAGACTAGGAGAACAAAAGGATGCCCTAGGCCTCAAAAAAGTTAAAATTGATTTTCGTGTAACCGAAAGTGATAAAAAGAAAACATGGAAGACACTTGAACTTCTATCACAAGACCCCAACATTCAATCCATCGGAAGAATTCGCTTGTTAAAAGATAGAGAGAGCCGAATATGGACAAGTCAACTTGGATTCGGGCAGCACCATATGGGGACAACCAAAATGAGCCATCATATTGAGAATGGCGTTGTGGATCCGTCATTAAAAGTGTTTGGGACCAATAATTTTTATATTTCAGGGAGTTCAGTATTCCCTACTGGGGGTCACGTGCCGCCTACTCTGACCATCATTGCTGTAACAATCCGACTGGCAAATGAATTAAAAAGTGGCCGTTTAGCATGATGAAACTAACTCGTCGAAAATTTTGCTCCCTGCTACTGCTTTCTATAGCTCTCCCCATAGAAAGCAATGCCAGCAGTCGCTCTCAAAATAAGACTACACTCGCAACAACTGGAAACACACGTTCACAGGCTCTGGAAGAATGTAAGGCCGTGTACGAAGAGTGGATGACAAGTGAAAAGACGAATCCCGCTCATTACTTCGCTCAAAAGATGAAAGAGTATCAACTCGCTCCACAAAAGGTATCTGAAGCCGCAATACAGGATTTTCAACACCATAATTTCTTCGAAGTGAACGGCTTACAGCTGAGCAAAACAGAGGCTGCATTTCTTGCGGTAATTGGCTCCAGCTCAGCAACATAGTAGTATCGCGTGCTTTACATCATATATACGTTTAGAAACACCAGTAAGCTTGGCTTACTACACCGGATGACCAGGAAAAAGCTAGTGACACTCAAGGGTAACTGATTCATGCGCGATAATTTTATCTTAGGAATGATCGTCGTTTGCTTTCTCTTAGCGTTGACCTCTCGTATTGCCGGTCTTTATACCTATTGGTGGTTTGGAATATTCCGCCCTCATGACTGGGTATGGGGCAGCTTGATAACAAGCTTAAAACTCCCACTTATAGCCGCCTTATTGCTAGTATTGCCAACCATCCTACAAAGAATAGTTCCAAAAATTGACAGCACTATTGCTACTTTAATAGCATTTTTTCTAGGCTTCCTGATAATAGCAGATGTAACAAATGGCTGCGGAAACGTCCTGTCATTCAGGACGGCCACCGTCTTTTCATTATTTATTTTATTTTATATTGTGCTACTAACAACTGAGTTAGTAGCTACCAGGAAAAAACTATTCTGGCTAATAGCCATTATTTCTATTTCAATTGCAGCTCATAGCGCTAAAGGAGGACTTCACGCCCTTCTATCGGGAGCGAGTAATTATGGCGCTAACAATTTAACCGGTTTATTTTCAGGCAGCAATGCATTTGCATTAGGTACAGGCATGCTTCTGTTTTTCATGATATTCACATTCCAGTTTATCAACTCCAAGCTTATACATGGAGACTGTAACAAGTGGTACAACAAACCACCCTTATTAAAGTTATATAAAATCATATTCCTGGGGATCATAGTCTGTAGCTTCTACAATATTGTATCCCTTGAATCCAGGGGCTCATTCCTCGCAACTAGCCTGGGTCTTTTTATTTGGGTATTACTTCATAAGTTTCGCATCAGGATGCTGATCGTTATACCCTTCATTCTTGTACTAGGGTTAAGTGTTGCACCAATGCCCGAAGGCTATCAAGAAAGAATTTCCAGTGTATTCGCTGAAGAAGAAGAACGGGACAATTCAGCAGCTTCCAGGCCCCATTTCTGGGAGGTTGCGGTCAAAATGGTAGAAGCCAACCCTCTAGGCGTTGGCCCCGGTTGCTATGCAGCCTACTATAATGAATTCGACATTAGCCAGGGCCAGTATGGTCTAAATCGCTCTGTTCACAGTAGTCATTTCCAGATCTTAGCTGAGGCAGGCTATTTTGGTTTTTTGATTTGGCTTCTCTTATTTTTAGTTTCCTATTTAAAACTCTTTAAAATCCGATCATTGGCAAAAAAACAAGTCAAAGACCCTGATACCGTTGAATTTTATACCCATATATCAAGTGCACTTATATGCACAATAACAGTATTTATCGCAGGTGGCGCATTCTACGAGTATGCCTACAACGACATAATATGGCTTGTTTTTGCCCTCATAATTGCAATAGAGAGAAATATTAACAAAGAAATTAACTCAACTAGCAGTCTGGAAAATAAAAACGAGAATAAACCTGTTATTTCCTAGTACTTTACAAGCGCATTTCATGCTTTAATTTGCGCTCTGTCAAACTAGTACATAAATTTTCACGAAGCTTATTCCTGTATTGTCACTCCAGGCATTGATAGACTCAGAAATTATTTACATGCATTAACACCTGCATTACAAAGGTCCTTTTTATGTCTTTAAGTAGCCGCATAATCCAAAGCTCAGCATTTTTATTTTTAACTAAATTCCTGACAAAAGGAATTGGGCTTATTAGCACGCTAATACTCGCCCGACTCTTAAGTCCAGAAGATTACGGTATCGTTGCCATCGCCACCGTAATAATTTACCTGTTTGATGAAATATCAAACACAGGAACCAGAGAATACATCATTCATAAAACGACTATAGACAATGACATTATAAATACTGCATGGACATTAAACTTAATAACAAAAATTCTATTTTGGGTGTTTTTTTTGTTATTGATTCCCATCATCACAAACTTCTACTCAAAGCCCGAACTTTTTAAGGTCTTGTTTATCATATCGCTAATACTACCGCTTGGCGCACTAAAAAATGTAGGCATCATTATCTTTGAAAGAGATCTAAACTATAAGCCACTGTTTTATTTAGGACTATGCCAAAAGCTTGTTGCATTTGCGTTTACAATAGCCATTGCATTTTGGCTTAAAAGCTATTGGGCCATGATTATCGGTACCATAGTCTCTTATATAGTGCTAATAGCCGGATCATATATTATCCATGATTATCGACCTAAACTATCAATGGTTAACTTCAAAGATCAGTGGGATTTTTCAAAATGGCTGATCCCGAGGGGATTCCTGGGTTTCAGTAAAGCTGAGTTTGATGTATTTTTAGTCTCGAAAATGTTCGACATTAGCAGCCTGGGTGGGTTCAATTTAATGAAGTCACTGGTTGGCATGGTTGGTAGAGATGTCGTGATGCCAGCAACAGAACCTTTGCTATCATCGTTCTCAAAAGCTAAACATGATGATAAGAAATTAAATTTCCAATTTTCAATCTGTTTATTTCTAATATTAGCTTTTTCGCTTCCAATCGCCTCTTTCATCTGGCTATTTGATAAAGAAATAGTTTTGATCTTACTAGGAGAAAAGTGGATCGATTATGCAAGTGTACTGGGCTTGCTTTCTATTTTAATAGTTGCCTTCTCATTAGGGGCTGTTATACAACACTTGCTTACATCACTTGGCAAAACTAAAATTCAGTTCTTTTATGAGCTTTTCGGATTAACGGTTACTGTCGTGATCCTGCTCACCATTAATTTTGATAACTTAGCAGAGTTTTCATTTATAAGATCCTTAATTGCACTCGCTCTCTCCCTGCTTTTACTTTTTTATGTAAGAAGTGTTGTCAAAATATCTCTTATCAACTTACTTTTCTTGTTACTACCCGTATTTATATCGCTAATCTGCGCATCTTTTCTTGTATCCAGTCTTAATTTTATCGAAAGCTTACCGTTACTCCTGTATTTATTCCTATGTGGTATTTTCTTCACCACTTCATACATTATCCTGTTAATCACAGCCCTTTATTTTTATAGGCACAAAGAAGAAGTCACATATCTACAATGGCTGGCAGGAGAAGCCTTTAAAGTGATCCGTGAAAAAATACTTTCACGACGATCTTCTTCTACAGCTGATGAGAAGAAATAAAATGACACCTATCGATATAGATCAACGGGTTAACAGCCCTTCCCTAAACCATTACTGTTAAGGGCTGTTAATTTTAGAGAATAACGCACACATATCGACACGGATTAAGATCTTTGCAAAGTGTCGGCTACCTGCCTTTAAATAAATCAACAAGCCTGTCGATACAAGCAAAAGTACGCCCTGTTATATAGATATAAAAAATCACAGCTGTGTTTGCTAGATTACTGACGCCAGTATTACCAAACTTGTGAATACTCAAAACTAATGTCACTAAGTACATACTCAAAAAATAAAAGGCGACATATTTGAATTCACCACTAATGATTAATAACAAACCGCTTAAGAGCGCAAGCAGCAGATTACCAGAAGCAATCCAGGCCATTTTGGAATTAAGATAAGACCGAATCGTTTCGAAATCCTCTCTGCCATGCCACCGCTCTCGCTTAACAAACCCTTTAACAGTCAGTGGGTATCCCAAATGAATCGCTGCTAATTTTTTATTCTCAATAATATCGGCGCCAACCAGGCGAGCCTTATTGCAAAGATCGTAGTCTTCAGCTGTTTTCAGGTTTGCAGAAAAGCCACCAATCCTTTCATACAGCGCTCTAGATATCAGCATGTTCCCTGCATTAATATACGCCGCGTCATAAGTAGTCAGCGGAGTGTACCAATAACGATTAAACCACTCGGTATTATTAGTTGGAAGATACCTTGCTCCAGTCACCAGCAGTGGATTGCCATCTAATTCACAAACCACGCTATCCACTTCCTGAGCCCAATCTCTGGTAATCGTCACATCAGCATCAATAAATGCCAGCACACTTCCCTTCGCTTCTTTCACCCCAAAATTTCTGACATCCGCAATCGTACCCGTTGGGAGAGATAAGATACGAACGTTATATGAAGTCACAATGTCGATTGTCTTATCCGTCGAACCGTTGTCTATAATGACTACCTCGTACGGACACTCAATTCCAGCATCAAAAATTGCATCTAACGTTTTTGCAATATACGCTTCTTCGTTAAATGTTGGGATAATAATAGAGAGGCAGTTCTTTACAGGGGACAACGTTTTACTCTCCTCTCCAACTGATGGTCAATCACAAAATCCACTAAAAAATAAATTTTACGTTATCGGGATAAACAACAATATTCTTCACATAACAGCAGGAGCCTTAATCCATGAACTCCTTACATAAAAAAATGATGCGCTTCCAATAAATAACAGAATAACAGTGCCCTCATACGTAAGCAATACTCACTACCAGGAGTTAATGCCACTTGTTCCCTTTTAATGCGTGGCACAGCCATATTTTTATTATCCTGCCGTAGCGATGCTTAGCCGAAAAGGAAATCTATAAATACCTGAATCCCAAAAGTTTCAGTCAGTGATCAATAGCAAGCTGAGAGCCACATCCCACGATGCCTGGCGCCTTACTCACTTCTCGAGTTGCTAAAAATACCTGGTAGCCATAAACTTCATAATCTTGGCGGCGCGCATGCTTTCGCCATACTAGCCTTGCATTACAATGCAGCCATTTATCCAACTCAGGTGCCAGCGGCGCTCTTTTGCTAGAGATGACGAGCCAGACTCTATTATGGGTCTCCAGTAATGGGTTCAGCGATTGCTGCCACCGCTCATTTCTATCCCGTTCAAAACTGATAAATGGAAGAAGTTCATACTCCTTTTCAGCATAGAGATTAAATCCATTTATAAATGATAATACCCCATCATTTTCCTGGAAGTTTTTTTCCACAAACGAAACAGCCTCTTTAAAATGCAACGATTTTTTAGCCGTATAATGAGAAAAAAACTCAGGTAGTAAACATATAATCACAGTAACCAACAATACATGTCCAGTATACCGAGCCTTGCCCGTAGCACGCCATACAGCAGCGCAGGCCACGCCCGATAAAATGACAACCAGAGGTAAAATGTAAAAAATATAATCAGGCCTGACAGACATTCTTGTCGATCCAAGCATCATCAAAACAACAGGAACGCCTATACCTGCCGCGAAGAAAATAGCCATCATTTTATTATGCCTGAGCAGTAGTAACCAGCCAAATAACGCAACAATAACTATCGGCACCTGAAGGTATTTAACCACCTGAGGCACTATCAATAATGGGCCGTACCCCCATGTTTGCTCTAAAGCTAGCCAGCGAGTCAGCACTTGATCCATAAAAAATAGAAGTGCAGGAATAGCGATTAATACACACACCCCCAGGTAAATTTTTATTATTCTTGAGCCGTTATTTTCACTTTTTTTCGATAATACAAACATCCCTAGATATGCCACGGCACATGATACAGGAACTAATATTGCAGTAGCATGAAACATAATGGCTATCAAACTACATGCCAATGCTAATACCAGATACAAAACCTTATTTTTAATTACAGCACTATAGAAAAAATAATACGCCAGCGAACTAAATAAAAAGACACCAATATAAAATCGAGCATACTGAGAAAACCACAGATGCCAAGCGCTGAAAATGAGTATCAAGGCTGCAAAAAGAGCCGCATTCCTGCCAATAACTCGTGACCATGTAATATATAAAACAGGAATACTGACAACACCAATGATCAAAGCAGGAAGACGAGACAGCCACTCATCATGCCCAAAGATACTATAGGTTGCCACAACCAAAGCGTAGTATGCTTGATTAACAAATGAAGTGTATCGCTCATGGGAGTGGAATGCCGTGAAATACTCGTCACCTGTTATGTGCCACTCCCAAACGCCATAAAAGCGGGAAAGAAATGCTAATAGCAGCAAGCCAAAAGCGACCAACATATGAGGCTTCTCACCCTGCCGTATATCTAGGTTCATCTAAACCAGTCCTATTAAAATTTGTTAGTGAATCGAAAATAAAATGCATGCTTTTATCTGAAAAATCCAGGCCGTATTCATTTGTGAACACTTACCCCGTTAAAAGCCCAAGCTTACTAAGCTCAATTTTGAGATCATAATGCCGTAAAACGCCAAGTATCAATCAATAACCCAGCGAAACCTGATTAATTGAATTCACACGATTCACTAGCGCGAGTAAAAGCAATAAAAACTACAACGTAAAATTATACCTGATGGAATTAACTCATTCCATCAGGTACTACAGAAACTGTGCTTAATAAAACGACATAGCGAAAATAACATTTATCTTTACTACCCGTAAAACTACTGTGAACACCTACTAGCCAACATCATTTTGATAATGGCTTTGACATTTTTCGATAAACTAGCATATTAAATCCATTAATTAAAATAAATAATTTTATTATATTATTCAATTATTTACAATAATATTCATTACATTAAAACAGGTAAAAACCAGACCTCTTTACTTATCTGATCACGGGATAGCAGAGTTATTATTTGTACAATCTGTGAATAAATTCCCATTTGAGAACGGGTTATTGGTTATAGTAGCAACCAATCGGATGCTGAAAAGCGAATTAGTCACCTTATGCTGTTTAGCATTCTTAATTCACTCAAACCAGCACCGACATAGACTTAACTATCGTTACAAAAAATGCAACTATTAGTGAAGTAAGTTTTGTAGAAAGAAAGACTGATTGATTGGTGCATGCTATTTTGCACCAATCAATCATATTCATGGAGATCTCATATGAAAAGGTTATTACTGGTATTTCGAACAATTTTTATTGCTGGGCTTGTTGTGGGAAGCACGGCAGCACACGCTGCAGAGCCAATGATCTTTTTTTCTGATTTAATATCAGCACCTAAAAATGGATGGGATTCATCCGAGCCCAACAAAGGCGCAATAGTCACGATTTGGGGGCGCAACTTTGGAACGCAAAGAGGTGACAGCTACGTCACGGTTAATGGGACCCAGCTCACAACCGACTCAGACTATAAAGACGCCTGGGCAAAAACAAACAATCCTGTACCATTTTTACAAACCATTACTTTTCAGTTAAACAACGACATGACTAACGGCGACGGAACCATCTCTGTTAGTGTCAATAACAAAACATCCAAACCTATTCCATTTCGTATTAATACCATTGGTTCAATTTATTTCATTGATGTGAATGCCTCAGGAGGAAGCGGTACTTTATCAGACCCATGGTCAGATTTAAGCGATTTTATCGATAAAATGCAACCGGGTGATGTCGGTTATTTCAGAGAAGGGACTTATGATAAGATTTATAATGGCGGTAAATCGAATATCTGGGTACGTAAATCAGAAACGTGGGGAACGGCTCAGGATCCGATTGGATTCATAGGTTACCCCAATGAAGTCGCCATGTTTGACTCCTGGACAAATGGACATAAGGCAAACTTTAATAAAAGCGTTATAGTTGAAGCCTATTATATGACGGTTGCAAAATTGGCGACCAAAGCCTTCTCACGCGGTATTCAGGTTGGCCGCTACGGCAGGATTATCGGCAATGATGCCATTGGCGTGCAGGAAGTAATAGGAGGAGCTGGAATTATTCATACCGGCTCTGATGGCGTAAAAGTATTAGGTAATGCAGTCCATGGTGGGCGTTCTAAAAACAGGCTTGACCATTCTATTTATATTGATGGCTGCCAGGACTTAGCCGCCAATGAGATTGCTTACAATTACTCCTATGACAACCTGATTGATCGTGGGCCACACTTAGTCGATAACCACCAGGGGAATCGATGTAGTTCGGACGTTTATCAAAAATCAAACCATTGGCACAATAATTTGATTTCATGTGAAGCCGATGCCAGTCGGGGCATTGGGATATATGATCTGTCCTGGGACAAAGGTGATGCCAACGAACCAGACCCAGCTTACGTATATAATAATGTATTAGTGGGTTGTGGCGACGGATGGAATGGCGCACTTTATCACGCGAATGGACATGCTCTGTTTTATAACAACATCCTGTATAACAACCAGGGAAAGGGACTTCAGTTATTCGACAACTCAAGAGTGTTAAGCTCTAAAGCTATCAACAACATTATCGTCAATACGACAAATGATGAATACGTAGTAGGAGATC
The DNA here is from genome assembly GCA_021648525.1 of Gammaproteobacteria bacterium. Classification (GTDB taxonomy): domain Bacteria; phylum Pseudomonadota; class Gammaproteobacteria; order SZUA-140; family SZUA-140; genus SZUA-76. The sequence goes on along the minus strand of JAKISP010000020.1, from coordinate 7,849 downwards.
GACACACGTTTGATAGCAACTCCTATTTTGGCGGGCCAGCAGACTCTATTCCTTCATCGGACACTAACGCAGTGGTGGCAGACCCTATGCTTACAGTGGATTCAACTGCCTACAATCCAGTTATCATTCATAAAGACAGCCCTATCATTGGAAAGGGTTCATCTGTAGTCTCCGCGCTTGTAACAAAAGATTTTTTTGGTAATAAACAGGTTGGTAGTTACAATATTGGTTCAGTGGGGAACGTTGTTATTCCACCAATGCCACCCACCATGGAGCCTGTTGATACGAGGCGTCCTAACTAAGCTACCAAGCTATTAAAGTAGTAGACCCCGCCTCGTTCCTCAATTAAACATCGAAGAACGGTACGGGGTCTTCCATCTTAAGCAAAGTAAAAATCGAAGCCTGCCTGGCTTAAATACGCAAAAAATCTCCCGATTCATTTCAGCTCGCCAGGGTGGAAAACATTGCCCCCCCCCCAGGTCACAGCGAAATTGTACCTGGCGAATTAACAAACAAGTATTATTGTACTGAATGCATTCTCGGTGCTTGCGAATGTAGTAATTAAGCCCTCTTAATTTATTAAAACAACAAACCTGACACTACCGCTTATGCTCCGGAAGATAAATAACCCAACAATGTAAAAAAGCCACTACGAGCAACAAAGAACAAATCGGTAATCTATTGCAAAGTACCGTTTACTGTACTAACTTGGTAACTACTCAGCGAGTAGTCAAAATTTACGGTAACTGCTCAGATAGCCCCTGAAACTCGTCAGTTCAAGGCAAAAAATGTGAGTTTACAGGTGTAAATGATCATTTTTTAACGCTGAAATGGCGAATTTCAGGGGGTAGCTGAGTAGTTACCTAGCTTGTTCATATAAATAAATATCATAGCAGCAAACCAACCAGATCATTTACCTACATTCAAATTACATCACCGGACTTAAGGTATTCCATTTGTTTCTGCTCCCAGCGAATCCAGACACCTCGTGAGTACCAGACCTAAGAACAGGAAGTAATCTTACGCATGACAACTCTAGTACTCATCCTAACTCTCATATGCTTATTTCTCCCTATCTATGTGTATGTAGGATACCCTCTACTATTATGGCTGCTTTCAATGCTAATCAAAGGCAAAATAGTAAATCGCGCTAACAATACACCTCGAACTGCCCTGCTAGTATCCTGTTATAACGAAGCTGACGTTATTAGAGAAAAATTAGATAACTGCCTCTCCCTTGACTATCCCAAAAGTAGTCTTGAGATAATTTTCATCTCTGATGGATCTGATGATGGCACCGATAAAATTATAAAAGAATATGAAAATAGAGGGATTCGTTTAATCCGCCAGGAAGGCAGACTGGGAAAGACCTCAGGGCTAAACCTGGGAGTCGCAGCTACCACAGCTGAAATTGTCGTATTCACCGATGCAAATGCTATGTTTGAGCAACAGGCTATTCGAATGCTTGTCAGGAATTTTAATGACCCTGAAGTTGGTTATGTTGTCGGTGCAGCGCTCTATACAGATGGCAATAGTAATTCGGCCGCAAAAAGTGAAGATGTCTACTGGAAATATGAGATTTTCATGAAACAATTAGAAACACAACTACACTCTGTAGTAGGCGGCGACGGGGCTATTTACGCAATCAGAAGCGCACTTTATGAACCACTGCAGAAAGAAGATATCAATGATTTTGTCAATCCCCTGCAGATTATCGCAAAAGGTTACCGCGGTATTTTTGATTCAGATGCAAAATGCTTCGAAGAAACTGCCGGAGATTTCGATAAAGAAGGCCATCGTAAACAACGAATCGTCAATCGCAGTTTTCGTGGATTAATGCGCGTAAAAGAAGTTCTTAACCCGTTTAAATTCGGCTTCTACAGCCTTGAAATCATATCGCATAAATTATTGCGCTGGCTAGTACCCGTCTTTATCTCAGGCATAGCACTCGGTTCAGTTTTTCTTGCACAGCAGGGTTTTACCCAGTTTCAACTACTCGTACTGCTAGAATCTATTTTCTTATGGCTTGCCATAATAGGCTACTCAAGATCGAAGGAAAGCCGTATTGCACCAGCCTTCTACTATCCATACTACTTTCTTTTAGTTAATTACCACTCATTACTCGGCGTCATACAAGCATTAAAGGGCAATATACAGGTTACATGGTCATCTTCCAGAGAGCAGGGTAACGCCAGGATCTCAAGCTCTAAAATCAAAACCATACTATCAGGCCTCTTACTGGTGCTATTTTCAGCTTACGTCTTTATTGATTCGCTAATCAGGCTATTAAAATAGAGAGGATCACTGCCAACCAGTCTGATGCCTAAACAAATAGAGACCTTTGCACGATTGTTCTTTTCTCCTCTAGCGGCGTCGCCTAAAGCGCCTGCTATTGGTAAAAGCGGTCTTAATCGGTCATTTATAGCAATAAACTCCCTCATTCCGTGCACTTTTGCCTTGCCAGAGAACAAAAGTTCTGCTCGTGCAAAGGTCTCAAATAATCATTAATTTGATACCCAGTAGATGACAGGCTTAGCACCCAATACAGGCCGCCAAAATTCTTAATCCATACTATCTTTCAGCGGCTACCTTTTCCATATCCAAAAAGGTCTCGTCCATACGCTGCCAACTAAATTCATCGATCAGGCACTCAAGCCTTCTGTGTGTTTTGTCGAGATTTAAGTAATGCCTGAATTTTGCTTTTCTGCTCGCCTGCGCTATCCGCGGCTGCTCCGGGTCAATCTCCCAGGGATGAAAATAAAACATGCCTGACTGACCTTCAACATCGTTCATTCGTCTCAGTGCCCAGCTAGATAATGCATATGGATAAAAGCGAAAAAAACCACCACCACCACAAGGGAATGTTTTTCCAAACATTTTCAAGGTACTTACGGGAATCTCCAGTATGCCGGACGGCTCATTTGGGTGAAATTTGAATCTGGGCGCGCCTGGCATACCATACAAATCATGCTTGATAGGATAAATGCTTGAACTGTAAAGGTAACCAGCCCTTTCAAGCTCAGCATATGCCCACAGATTTATGCTTCCGATAGAATAACTAGCCGCACGATACCCTTTAACTTCAACACCACCAATATCTTCAAGCAATGCCTTAGTTCGAGTAATATCTTGATAAAACTCTGCCGGATTTTGATTGACAACCCGCACATGATAATAACCATGGCTCGCTAACTCGTGCCCATCATCCACTATTCGCTTAACAATCCCAGGATAAAGCTCAGCCACCCACCCCAAAGTATAAAAAGTCGCTTTTATATTTTTCTCTTCAAAGAGATCAAGCACCTTATGTGTATTCAGTTCAACACGATGAGGGTAGCTTTGCCAATCATCACGAGTAATTATTTTTTCAAATGCAGAGACTTGAAAATAATCCTCCACATCGACAGTCATGGCATTTTTGATCATAATTACAGTAAATTATTTAAGTGATATCACATCACTCATTAAAAAAATTCGACAGAAATACAGCCTCAGCTGGCCAGGTGGCAACTTGCTTGCAAACTCACTAGTCTAAACACGATGCGTCATTAATATGAGTATAGAGAGCAAATACCCCGCCTGAAACCTCACCTACAGGACAGCAGAACACACCACCAGCCACTTGCATAATATTATACCGCACAGGGCTTTAATTAATTATTTCTTCAACGGTATATTCTTTTATATCTTTGGCATGAGTAAAAATAACAATCTCGCCAATCAAACCAATAGATACAAGCTGCGCACCCAGGACAATAAATAATGAACTCAGCATTAAGGCAGGACGATCACCTAACGGAACACCACCAAATAAACGATCACCAACGACATAAAGTAAGACCAGGCCGCCAAAAGTCGCTATTGATACCCCAACGAGACCAAAGAAGCGTAAAGGCTTCTTAGTGAACTTCATTAAGAAGAATACTGATAACAGATCTAACAAACGACGAACATAAATACCTGGGGGATATACTCGCTGAAATACATCCTTCTGTGATTGTTGAGAATCCATCTCCTGAACCTTAAAACCGTGCCTGTAAGCTAAAGCAGGAAAAAAGCGATGCTGGTCTCCATACAAATGAATTTCATCTATCACTCTGCGCTTAAACACTCTCACACTACAACCAAGGTCGTTAAAAACAGCGCCTGTGAGTTTCTCCATTATTTGATTAAAAACTCGAGACTGAAGACGATTAAATGCAGAGTCACGGCGAGGCCAGCGTCGAGACACCATCATATCCACATCCCGTTCACGACAGGCTTTTAGCAGCTTAGGGAGCTCTTCAGCACATACCTGTTCGTATGCAGGAAGTGTCATAATCAATTCACCAGCGGAGTTTTCAAACCCAGCTCTCAGAGCAGTAGCCTCTCCAAAGTATTTTGCAAGTTTAACAATAGATAAGCGCTCCTCACCCTTATCTATCTGCGCCTGAAGTTGACTAAGCACCTCAGGGTAAGGGCCATCCAGTACATATATAAATTCATAATTAAGCCTTGAGCTCTCCAGCGCTTTTTTATACTCAAGATATAACTCTGTAGCATCATCATAACGCGACTCTGATACAGGGATAATAACCGATAACTCAATTTTTGAAGACATTTACACTAACCTTAAGATTTTTTCACTTCAGTTAAACTAACTATTTCGCTGGTTAAACAGGATAAATCCTCAATTTTTTGATTGCCCGTCTTATAAATTAACTCGCATAAAACACCTGACAGCATCAGAAAAACCATGAGGAATCCAAATAAAACACTAACCCCCATCATTGCAACAGCAGCACCGCCACTTGAGAGCAGAACCAACGAAAAAATGAAAGCAATAAATGAAATAAACCCCGCAGCCAGCCCCAGAATCCCAAACCAGATTAGAGGCCTTGAAGAAAAAGAAACAATGGTTTTAATTGTTAATAAATCCAGTAATACCTTATATATTCTCGATAAACCATACTTTGAAACACCACTCGTTCTCGCGTTATGGTTCACCTTAATTTCGGCAATCTTCACTCCTGACAACGATGCCATCGCAGGAATAAAACGATGCATTTCAGAATACAAAGGGATTTTTTTTATGAGGTCAGCTCGATAGGCCTTCAAAGAACAGCCATTATCTTTAATAGGCACCCCAGTTACTTTACCAATTATCCAGTTAGCAATTTTAGAGGGTATTTTTCGGGTAATCAGCTTATCCTGGCGATTATGACGCCAGCCAACAACAATGTCATACCCCTCGTCCATTTTCTCAAGGAACAAGGGTATATCGGCCGGGTCATTTTGCAGGTCACCATCCATCGTAACTAAAATACGCCCCTGCGCATGATCGATTCCAGCAGCCATAGCCGGTGTTTGCCCATAATTCCGCCGAAATTTAACCACCCGAAGACGAGAATCCTTTAAAGCGATCTCTCTTGCTTTGGTAAAAGTGCCATCTTTGCTGCCATCATCAACAAAAAGCAGTTCAAAAGAATGCCCCGTGGGATCAAGCGCGTCAATAAGCGCATTATACATGTCTTCGATACATGCTTCTTCGTTATAAAACGGTACAATTACTGATATTTCCATTGGATAATATAGTAGATTAAAATGTCTGGTGAGTCTAGCCTAAGCCACATAATCTGTGTAATTTCACTATAAATCCACCTGAATGATACCTTTATCTAACCGAGTAAAATACCGCTAATGGACACTACCTTCCACCCCACCCGACTAAAGAGACCAATTCACATCAAACTCATTATTATAAGCATACTTTTGACCTCATCACTGATTTCAGCAATGGCGATAGCAACTCCCACTAGTATTCAACTGTATGACACATTTACGCTAAAGCTTTCTCAACCGAACATATCAACAAATAAATTCCAGTTATTCCCACAGGCAACTTTCACCAAAGGCAAAAAATCATTTTTTGTCGAAGGTTTCTTTGATGGTGATGAAAATGGCAATGCCAGCGGGACAATCTGGAAAATCCGCTTTATGCCCAATGAGATCGGAAAATGGAACTATTCATGGCATTTTAATGGCGAAAAAGGCGCCGGAACAGTTAACGTAACAACACAAACCAACCCTTTAATTCCAGGTAATGTGACTATCGCTGGCAGGTTCTTAAAAACAGCCAATGGTCAGGGATTTGTATTCTTCGGCTCCAACTGGCCCGACACCCGAAGATTAAGAGTGAATGACAAAGATTCAGATAAAACTTTTATCTCACATGATGACTGGAAAAACTACATAAAAAGGCTCAGGGAAACAAAACATAATGGTACCAATATTATGGCCCTTGATCGCACACTAAATAATGACAGGAGTAGCTTTGATCTTGAGTGGGTAAATAAGGTTGATTTTGCCATTACAGAAGCAGGACACAATGGCATTTATGTTTTCCTGGGGCTTTTTAATACTTGGACTAGGAATGCGACTGACAGTATGTCTTCAGAAATGCAGTCAAGCAAACAAATTTTAGATCCATGGAACAACAATCTAATGAAAGAAAAAGAATTTTACCTGAGGTATCTAACTGCAAGATTTTCAGGCTACTACAATATCATGTGGGAACTAGGCAACGAGATGGGGCACTCGCCTAATAACGGAAGCGATTTTGCTAATTTAGCAAATAAATACTACATCTCGTGGCTAAGGCAATACGCGCCTTACGCTATTCCCATCACGCTCTCTGAAGGCATATACAAAAGCACAAACATTGATATTGGAGGCCTGCACCAGGGAGAGTCCATTAAGCTCAATGAGACCATCCCTGTCATTCATACAGAATTAGTTAAAATCGAAGGCGCATCCACTGCCCTGTGGGGTGGAGATGCATGCAAAAACCCGGACAACCGAAAGTATTATCGTAAAACAATCTGGAATGGCTTCTTCCAGGGCGGATCAGGGGCAATAGAGTGTTCGCTGCCATTTAGTGGCAAAAATGCATTCCCCACCATGACTGCGTTTCTGAATGACCCTGACGTCACCAACGTAATGGATGATCACGGGAAGCTGGCCACTTTCATTTCATCACTCAAGAATGACCTGACCGAGCTTCATCCCGTTCATCCCAGTAAACTAGGCACGTCAGCCTCATACTTTAGTGTGCGAGCAAAAGAATCCAGTGAATATATTGCCTATTTTTATGGGAAACGAAATAAAAGAACAACCATTACCTTAAGCCTGTCTCAAGATCACCTGGCACAGTGGATATCACCATCATCAGGACAGTATTCAGCACCACAACTGGTCACAGCTAAAGAATCAATTTCATCCCCGTGGGCTAATGAGTACGATGTTGTGCTTCATCTCTATTCAAGCGATCACTCAAACAAAGATGAATAACCATCAAGCACACTCGCGTCATATGAAGCGAGTGCTCAATAGAAAAAAGTGCCTACCAATGCATTGCATTCAGCTTAGTAACGATACTCAATAATGAGTCGGGGAGCCCCGCTCACACTACCTTCAAAAGACGCCGCCACGCGTGTGCCAGCCGATGATCCCGTCATAATAATCGCGAGTGCGTTACCACTAATCCATTCACCCAGGTTAACCACTTCCTGAATAATCAGGCGAATATCAGGGCTTTTTTGCGTACTTCCGATGTTTACCCAATCCGCCTCATTATTCCAGACAACACCGCTACCCGTCATCATCCGGTTGCTAATGTCACCGTTATCACTAGTGAAAGTCGCTGCATTAGCAGACGCCTGGGCTGCCATTGTTAAATCAAGCACACCTGAATTGACTTCATCTACCTGAAATTCAAGGTAGGCAGCGGTGATAACAGCGCCCTGAGGGATCTTTAAATATTTGAAGCGCATGCCCACCACTTGATTATCGGCCCCATCCTGTACCAGTT
>JAKISP010000067.1 GCA_021648525.1 Gammaproteobacteria bacterium | reverse complement strand
ATACCACCCAGCGGTTGTTTTCATCCATTTTCGTTTGAAAAGGCCAGTCGAATTCAGCGAGAGAGAGTTGTTTTTGGCTATGGGAGCGGATCATAGTGCACGGCTTTTGTGAGTAAAGGGCTTGTTTACGTGCACTATTATATCAGAGAATAGGAATTAACTCATATATATCAGTTAGTTATTGTTTTTGAGGGAACTCTATTTATAGCTTAGATGATAACTTGATGTTTTTAAAGGGGGAGATGGCGCGCCCGACAGAAATCGAACCTGTGGCCTCCGCCTCCGGAGGGCGAATTCCTCTCTAATCGGTTCAGGGCTGTTATGGATGGACTCAATATGGGGGTTATCAAAGAGCAGCCAGTGTATGTTCCGCCAATTGAGTTACAGCGGAAATACTCTCTTATTCAAAAAAAGTATTGGTGAACAAAAGCTCTGTTGAGACGACACAAACTAGATTTGACGATTTGTTTTCCTCCCTCAGCCAAAAAGCCTTCGCCGGTGAGCTATGAAAACTCTCTCGTCTCACGCCAAAGCAGACCCTAAATGGCCACCCAAAGCCAGATTGAGATTTACCAAACCCCATGACTTGCGATTATGAACCCAGTAGGTAGTGCGCTGTGCGCACCATGTGATGGTGTGATACTGCCCTGTAATTGCTATTACACACGCTTTTATGGGCGAAGCTTGAGCATTGGTGCGCGCCCGAGCAAAGCGACAAAGTACTCTTGGGGTGCGCAGCGCACCCAAATAAAGAGGTTTCATTCTTAACTTAATGGCATTGCCTCTCAACCCGTTGAAATAATGGCGAGCCTGGAGTGACTTCCTTCGGTCACGCCGGGATGAGAAAAACATCATGCTTGTCTCATTAACCCTTCAGCGCATTCGCATACGCCGCTTCTGAAATCTCACTCCAGGTCGCGTTGTTAGCACTAAATTTACTGTAGGCCTCATACACCCGTTTAAAGGTGGCATCCTTCGCGGCCTCTTCTTCCAGCACCTCTTTGGTAAAGCCTCGCAAGGTTGAAATCACCTCTTTCGGGAACGGGTGCACCTGTACTTTGTATTTATCTTGAAGCGTATTTAACGCTGCAAGGTTTTTCGCTTCAAACTCAGAGAGCATCCACATGTTGCTAGCTGCTGCTGCGGTTTCAATGATCATCTGTAGCTCTTTAGCGAGATCGTTCCACGCCTCTTTGTTGATGATCAGTTCAAGCGTTGGACCTGGCTCATGCCAACCGGGATAGTAATAATGTTTGGCGGCACGATAAAGCCCAAGGCGCTGATCATGATAGGGGCCGACCCATTCAGTTGCATCGATGATACCGCGCTCAAGTGCGGTATAGATTTCACCGCCCGACATCAAAACAGGATTCACACCGGCCTTCGCCATCACCTTGCCACCGAGGCCAGGAATGCGCATCTTTAACCCTTTTAAATCGGCACTCGATCCAATTTTTTTACGGAACCAGCCACCCATCTGTACACCCGTATTGCCCATCGGAAACGGCACCAGATTACGCGGTTCATAAATTTCACGCCATAGTTCAAGGCCACCACCGGAGTAGAGCCATGCGTTCATCCCCTGTGCATTCATACCAAAAGGAACCGCGGTAAAAAACTGTGCTGCGGGGATTTTGCCCGCCCAGTAATAGGCTGCGCCGTGACCCATCTCGACCGTCCCTTGCGATACCGCATCAAAACTCTGCAATGCCGGGATTAATTCACCACCAGCAAAGACCTGAATATTGATCCGTCCACGGCTCATGCGCTTCACATCTTTGGCAAATTTCTTAACCCCTTCGTGAAAGATTGGAAAGTTAGGCGGCCAGGTTGTCACCAGCTTCCAGTTAACTCGTTTTTTCGCGGCCAGCGCAGGCGTTGCACCAGCCATTACAGTACCGGCCACCAATGAGCCTGCGCCAATTTTTTTAATAAAGCTACGACGATCCATAGTGTTCTACCTTATGAAGTTTTATTATTTTTGTAAAAACTACACCGCATCTAATTTGGCGAAAGCAACCACCAGCCATTTACTACCTGCACCTTTAAAGTTGATCTGCACCCGCGCACCATTTCCCTGACCTTCGTACCCCAGCACAACCCCTTCACCAAATTTGGCATGACTCACACGCTGCCCAAGATTCAGCCCAGTTGGTGCATCTTCTTGCGGTGCTTTAAAAGTACTTTTAGGCACTGATTTGGCGACATGGCTATAACTCGCCTTAGGACGAATCTCCTCAACCAGCTCACTCGGAATTTCTGCAATAAAACGCGATACCGGTTGATAGGTCTCACTACCATAAAGACGACGCGTTTCAGCATAGGTCATGTAGAGATGTTTTTTTGCACGTGTGATACCGACATAACAGAGGCGGCGCTCTTCTTCTAAACGATTGCCTTCCTGCAGTGACATCTTATGCGGAAAGAGTCCTTCTTCCATGCCACACAGAAAGACCAGCGGAAATTCCAGCCCTTTGGCGGTGTGCAGGGTCATCAACTGCACACAATCCTCATCGGCCTCACCCTGACCTTCACCCGATTCTAAAACAGCATGTGCAAGGAATGCCTGTAATGGGCCGAGCTCAATCTCGTCATCGCTATTATCATAATCAAACTGGCGCGCAGCGGTGATTAGCTCTTCCAGATTTTCTAATCTGGACTGTGCCTTTTCACCTTTCTCTTTCTGGTGATGTTCGATCAGGCCGCTCTGCTTTATCACATGATCGACCTGCTCATACAGTTCGATATCTTTTGCGCTGGCCTCCAGCTCGTCTACTAAACGCAAAAAAGCGATCAATGCATTGCTACCACGGGCAGCAAGTTGTTTGCCATTAGCAACCGCAATCGCCGCATCCCATAGCGATACATTATGGTCGCGTGCATGTTCGCGCACCGCCTCAACCGAGCGGCCACCAATACCGCGTGTTGGGGTATTCACCACGCGCTCAAACGATGGGTCATCATGTCGGTTTTCGCAAAGGCGCAGATAGGCGAGGGCATTTTTAATCTCGGCGCGTTCGAAAAATCGCAGGCCACCATAAATACGGTAGGGCAGTCCAGCGGAGATCAACTCCGCTTCAAGCAGACGCGACTGCGCATTTGAGCGGTAGAGAATCGCACTATCACGACGTGATTCCCCTTGCTCTTGCCACGTCTTGAGTTTGTTAACGATGAAACGTGCCTCATCAAAATCATTAAAGGCGGCGTAGAGTTGTATCGGCTCGCCTTTGCTGCCATCGGTCCAGAGTTTTTTACCGAGGCGGCCGCTGTTATTTTCGATCAGCGCATTGGCGGCGGAGAGAATCGTATCGGTTGAACGATAGTTCTGCTCAAGTCGGAACATCTGTGCGTTGGTATAGTCAGTCGTGAAGCGTTGCAGGTTTTCAATCTTCGCACCACGCCAGCCGTAGATCGACTGATCATCATCACCCACCACAAAGATATGATTATTGGCACCGGTCACCAGTTGCAACCAGGCGTATTGAATCGAGTTGGTATCCTGAAACTCATCGACCAGGATATGGTTAAAACGCTCTTGATAGTGAGCCAGGATCTCAGGCTTATTACGCCATAGCTCCAGCGCGCGTAGCAGCAGCTCTGCAAAATCAATCACACCGGCGCGTTCACACGCCTCTTCATAACCCTGGTAGATGCGAATCATCTGCCGTTGATAATTATCACCACGGTCATCAATATGTTTAGAGCGCAGCCCTTCATCTTTTTTGTTGTTGATGTACCACTGCGCCTGTTTGGGTGGCCACTGCTCTTCGTCGATATCCATGGCGCGCATCACACGGCGCACCACACGGTATTGGTCATCACTATCGAGAATCTGAAAGGCCTCTGGCAGACCGGCATCTTTCCAGTGGGCGCGTAGCAGGCGATGGGCGAGACCATGAAAGGTACCGACCCACATGCCACGCGCGGGCATTTGCAGCAGATCTTCAATGCGGCCGCGCATCTCAGCGGCCGCTTTATTGGTAAAGGTCACCGCCAGAATACTGAATGGCGATGCCCCTTCAGCCTGAATCAGCCACGCAATACGGTGCACCAATACACGCGTTTTACCACTACCGGCACCGGCCAGCACCAGCATGTTGCCCGGTGGCGCGGCAACCGCTTCACGCTGGGCATCGTTCAGTGGGTCAATAATATAGGTTACATCCATGGGCAAAGATCTTAGCAAATTTGAGGGTGGGGCAGGGGGGAATCGACTAGCTGCTACGTTTGCCTATTGAATCAATCGAAATGGCAACGTTGCCATTTTTATCGGCAGAGACTGGTGCCACGAGTATCGCACTCGTCATATCACAGCCGTCTGTAATCGCGCCGTCAAGATCAGCCCCCACCAGATTGGCATTGGAGAGATTAGCACGGGTCAGATTGGCCATCCGCAGGTCGGCATTCGAGAGATCCGCGTGACTGAGATTAACTTCACTCAGGTCCATCTGAATCATGTTCGCCTCTTTCAGTACCGCCTTTGAGAGATCAAGGCCTTTAAAGCTTTCGCCATTGTAAGAAAAGAGCCTGGTAAAGCCTTTTTTATCGTAGATATGAATCATCTGTGGTTCCGAGTCACAATCATTGGTGCAAGAGGTGATGATACCTGTTTTTCTGACTTGCTGCCGTACCAGTCATTCATCAGCCATTCAATGACGGTGCAACAACCTGCACCACGACTACGAACGACCCATCTAACTTTGCAGATACGCTTATTCTTAAACTAGACTTAGCGTTCTAACAGGTTAAAGCACTATTGAAAACAGGGTGTTTTCAATAAAATCACCAATGACCAGACAACAGAAAGCACCGAACAAGTCAGTGCTTTCTGTATGGTTGAGTCTCTCTTGACATAAAAAATAGACCAAACCAGATGGCGTCTCCTTACACCGTTGAGGAGTCTTTAAGAGGAGTTAGAGACTCATCATTCCATGAACAGTTTTTCAGCTTTAATCACCGGATCCCTCCTCAAATTTGGCGAATTCGGCCTCTTCCAGCTTATCGTCCATATTAGTGTCCAGGACAATCCACTGCTCAGACAGCTCCGGCACAGCGGCAGCCTCTGTTCTTTCAATGGTTCCACTGCTATTGGTATCGAGTTCGCTAAAGCTCTTATCGTCACCTGCCCATGCACTGCCTGCAGCAACAGTAAAAGCCAATCCAGCTAAAAAATGTTTCATATTCATCACATAATCCTCTTCCGTTTTTTTGAGTTTAGGCAAGATAACAACCTGTGCTAGTCCATCTAGTCTTTACTGGCCGTAGCCGCATGACTGCTAACAAGTACTAAGCACAGGCCGTGCCACATATAGATATATCAAATAAATTCAACAGGTTATCCGGTATTTAAAAGCGAGACATGACTCTGACATACGATACGAACTGTCGCTTTAGACAGACAACTTTTGCTACTTTAGACAATAAATTCTTTATAAACAGCAGGTTACTTATGTCATAAATTGGCGACAGATAGAGGGTAACCCAAAGGGTCCAGCGGAAAATGGAGTGGTGCTTATCGCGGTGTACTCACGGCCGCAGTGATGCAACTAGAAAACGTCAATTGTGGAGGATCAAAAGAGAAAGTGAAGTTGCCCACTTTGCGCAGCCCACTGAGACCCAGAATGTGGCGTGTATGGCCAGGAAACACAGCTGCTTCTATATCACGCAGTTCGCAGTCGTCACCCAGGCGGATTGCATCGATACGATACACCGCCACTCGCGTGCGCTGGCCGTTGGCGAGGGTGCCCATCAGGTCTTTAACAAAGCTGACCCGGCCTTGTTCCTGCAGAACTGCGAGGCTATTTTCATCAATGGTATTGTAGCTGGAACCGGTATCGACGAGAAAATCAACAGCACCGAGTCCCGTGATCTCGCCCTGTATATAAAAGGTCTTAGCCCCCTTTTCCACCATAGGCACAACATAGCTCGGAGGCAGTGCCAATGCCACAGGGATACCAGCCACAGCAAACAGCAGCAAGCCACATAATATTCGGTTTGCTAATACCACCCTTTATTCCCCCATTTTGTTACACAACGCCGCGACTGTGAAGATGTCGTCAATAGCTTAACGACTCAGGCGGGACGATCTTAAGCAAATATCAGGAGATAGTTGTCGGGGAACCGCTAAGAGCTCTGTTTGTGACGAAACAGTGCTGGCTCCAGCTGATGGCGGTGCAATAATTTATAAAAATCGGTGCGGTTGCGCTGTGCCAGGCGAGCAGCCTGACATACGTTACCGCGAGTCATCTGGAGAATCTGCACCAGATAATCGCGCTCAAACTGGCTCACCGCCTCACCTAGCGGCAGCATCTCCTTGCCTTTGCCGCGCAGAGCCCGTTGTACCAGGCTGGCAGAAATTACCGGGGTGGTCGTCAGTGCCGAGACCTGTTCGACTACGTTAAGCAGTTGGCGGATATTCCCCTGCCAGGGAGCCGCCATGAGCCGCTCCATCGCCTCGCGAGAGAAAGAACGTACAATGCAATTTTTACTGCGCTGCTGCAGTTGATGCAGGAAATGGTTAGCGAGCAATGGAATGTCTTCGCAACGCTCGGCTAGCACCGGTAACTCCAGCATGACTACATTGAGGCGATAGTAAAGGTCTTCACGGAACTGGCGTTCATCGATAGCGGCCTCAAGGTCTCGGTGAGTCGCAGAGATAATCCGCACATCCACCGGCAGTGATTGTGTCATCCCCACCGGCCTCACCTCACCTTCCTGTAACACGCGTAATAATTTGGCCTGAAATTCCAGCGGCATGTCACCAATTTCATCAAGAAACAATGTACCACCGTTGGCAGCTTCAAACAGGCCGGTGTGGTTACGATCGGCACCTGTGAAGGCCCCTTTACGATGGCCGAACAGCTCCGATTCCAGCAGCGCTTCAGGAATGGCGGCACAATTGATCGCGACAAATGGCCCCTCCCGGCGTGGGCTGGCACTGTGCACGGCTCGAGCCAGACTCTCTTTACCAGTACCGCTCTCGCCATGGATGATGATACTAACGTCCGTCTGCGCGACCCGCCAGGCCTGCTTGAGTAGCTCATCCATGCACGAGCTGGCGGTGATGATTTCACGCCGCCATTCCGCATCGCTGGAGGTATCACCATCATTTTGTGGGTAGCCGTGACGCTGGGCAGCTGAGATGTTATCCAGTAGCTGCTGACTGTCAAACGGCTTGGTGAGGTAGCTGAACACGCCTTTTCGGGTCGCTTCAACGGCGTCAGGAATAGTGCCGTGAGCTGTGAGGATGATCACTGGCAGCGAAGGGTAACGTGCATGTACTTCACTGAACAGCGCCAACCCATCCATCCCTTCCATTCGAAGGTCGGTAATGATCAGCTGTGGCTGAAAGGTGGGCAGGCGGGCCAGCGCCTGACGACCGCTGCCGGCCGTATCGACCACAAATCCGGTGGCCTTGAGACGCATCGACAACAGTTTCAGCAGGCTGACATCGTCATCAACTAGCAGTATCTTACTTTGGTTCATGGGGTTCCCTGTCCGTCTCTGGATTGAGGTTGGCGCCTACACTGGCACGCTCTTTTTCATTGATATCCTGTTCAATAGATTTTAGCTGTTCCAGTTGTGAGCGCAGCGCCTCCAGCTGACGACGCAGCACTGCAGCAGTGCTACGCCCCTGTTTAAGTCGTTGTTGCAGAGCATGTCCCGTTGCACGTAAGCGGTTACGCTCATCAATCTCCTCGACTAGCAACAGGGCCAGACTGCGCGCAGGGTGTTGACTCTCAATGAAATCGTGCAAAATTATGGCTAGTAGATTCAGTGCCGCCTCATCATCCTGATAAGCCATGCCTGGACGACGGAGCATTAGCGCCAGACGCAGCTGGCTACAGGCCTCATTATTTTCCACAACATCCGCACGCAGTGCTTGCAATACCTCTTCCTGGGACAGGTCTGAGAGACGAGAAACAGCCGTATAAAATTCCAGTACATTGCCACATGAGCTTTCCAGTGGCGCTTGCGGTGATGAATCTGCTGGCAGTGGCAATTGAGCGCAGGCCGTCAACAAAACTGCACTGATAATCCCGATTGCATATCGGCATATAATTGTTTGTGCCATTCTTTTAAACACTACTTTCTCCTGTGCTGTGCAAGGGCAGGATAACACGCAGATACGCGCCACCCTCTGAATCCTGCACCTCGATACTGCCACCATGCAGCCGAGCATAGCGCTGCGCGATTGCCAGACCCAGCCCGGTTCCTTTGACATGACTACGAGCCAGTTGTGGGCCCTGAAAAAAGGGTTCGAAGATCTGTCTGCTCAGCGCCTTATCGATACCAGGGCCATCATCGAGCACCTCTACACAGGCCTGTTCATCCTCTTTTCGCAGCCGTAACTGCACCTGTCCACCCCGCGGCGAATATTTGATTGCATTGGACAACAAATTGTCCAGTAAAGTACGTACCTGTTCACGTTCGCCATACAAATTGACCGGCTGCAACGCGGTGAGCACCTCTATACTACGCGCACGCAGCGCCAAACGATGTTTGTCGATAATTTCTGGCAACAGCGTATGCAGGGCGATAATCTCCTGATGCTGCAGCGCCTCCTGGGCCAGGGCAGCATCAAAATTTAGTAACGCCTCTACCTGCGCCTGCAGTTGCAAGCTGTTATCACGCAGGATATCCGCCACCTCGCGCTGCTCGTCATTAAGACTACCCACCACCTCGTCACGCAACAGCTCGGCCCCTTCGCGTAATGAGGTAAGAGGTGTTTTCAACTCATGAGAGACATGATGCAGGAAAAGTCGTTTCTGTTCATCCAGTTCAGAGAGCCGTAGACGCAACCAGTCCAGATGTTCACCTAGCTCACGGATGTCCTGCGGGCCATTCACCGTCACAACGGTACTGAATTCACCGGCCCCCAGGCGGCGAATAGCCGCTCCCAGGTGACGCAGTGGACGGTTGATCAATACACTAAAGATCACTGCCAGAATCAGCGCCAGCGGGATCAGCGCTAACGCCTGTAGCAGCAACAGGCGCTGCACCTGCTTCACCTGCAGTGTCATCTGATTGCTCTGTGCGGAGATCATCTGTGTCACTTCAAAGGGGATAGTCTGTGCCAGGCGGGTTAAATCGTGTTGTTTTGTCAACGGCGAAGCCGTCTCCTGAGAAAGCCCGTCGGCAATCGAACGCAACTGCTGGTAAAGCTGTTTTTCGTGTTCGTGTATTTGCCTTAACCGTGTTGATAGCACCTCGCCCGGTACTAACGTTTCTCCTGGTACCACCGCTTCAAGGCGCGACATCGCCTCGCTTAACTGCTCGCGCTGATCTTCATAACGCTGCAACACTGCCGGATCATGCAGTACCCAATACTGACCGGAGCTACGCTCCATGTTCAACACCTGGGCCATAATAATACGTCCAGCCTCCACCGCCTGAGTCGAGTCATGCACCGCAAGCTGCATCTGTGCCGACAGTTTATCGATACGAATAAACGTATTTACCAATGCCACTGAGGGTGGCAGCGCCGCAAGAAAAAAACCGATCAGCGCTAGCTGAAAGATTGAGGTAGGTAAGGTTAGTCGCATGGCGTTCCTCTGAGGTCTCTCTGTTGCCAGAGTCTCTACCGCTACGCAACACAAGGGGATGACCTTATGATCCAGCGACCACCGCCCAAAGTAACTACATTACAAAGATATCAAGGGCTCGCGATTGACATTGCACCGAATAGTGCCGAACGTCAATGCTCACATAGTGACTATATGAACAGGTACCGGATTCAAGGAGATATGATCATAAACCCACGCATCACCTTCCATTATCCATTCACTAGTATATATAGTATGTTAGCGCCCCTTAATGAAATCCAGTCCAACATGAGCACATTTCTGCCCCGCAATCCGACAGCCATTTTTGATCGCCTCTTCGATCGCATAACCGCTGATCAAACAATCAATCACCGCCGCATTAAATGTGTCACCCGCCGCCAACGTGTCGACCACTTTAGTGGCCGGGGAGGGCGCATGGTAAACAATCCCGTGGTGATCGATGCCATAGGCACCATCCTCACCCCAGGCACAGACAATCTGTTTATCTGGAAACTCCCGATGCCGCGCTTGAAGAAAGTTAATCGCACCACCTATACCATTATCATCATCATGTTCTAAAACGTAATTCTTAGAAAATAATAGCGTGCCTGCATATTTAAAGAGAACCTTAATTCCAGGGCGAACCTTTTCTATCTCCAGGGAACAGGGCAGAGCGAGGTTATTTGCAGCAACATGAACCAGCATCTTCTCGGTTTCACTAACATTACGCCCTTCAAAGTGGAGCCAGCCGCAGGATGAGAGATCAATCTGAGCAAAATAATTAAAACTAAACTCTGGCAGATCGCGATGATGAATAATGGTGCGTGAACCATTATTCTGGTTGAGGGTAATATATGAGGTCGGTACCTTACCGCCTTTTACCACTCGACAAAGCGTTGCATCTATCTGATATTGTTTGAGATCATCGAGAATACGCTGGCCATCCGGCTCATCACTCAGCACCCCCGCCCACTGACAATGGTGCCCCAGTTGCGACAATACAACCAATGTATTAGTGGCATTTCCACCACGACAGATGCGCTGCGAAAGGATGCGCATCTCGGCATCTTCAGCGGGATAACCCTGCACACTATTAATAATATCGAGGGTGGCGATACCAACGCCTATGATACGTGCCATCTATTACTCAGACCTGAGGCCTCTTTTCTACTCGGCCAGCTGCTCAGCCATCCATGTCTGTCATCGGAATTAGCATCACATTAAGCGCATCCACCACCAGCCACGCGATCACTGCATAAACAACCGCCATCATACCAATGCTTTCGAACACATATAAAAATGCGCAAACAGCCAGAACCCACATATAGACTAAAGAAAAGGGCACTAAAAACCATGGGTTAGCGCTAAGGCGAACATTACAGTGCTCACAGAAAGTATCCTGCATGTAACCCAGGCGATATTTGTTTTTCAGGGAAACGCCTGGCTGCTCGCACTTCGGACATGGGTATTTCATTAACGCTGCTCCAAAAAAGACTCACACAGAAAATGCCATCATAACATCCAGCTAGCGCTCGCCAATACTTCTCCGCGATTGCATTCACTTGTCGTCAACATGCGTGTTAGAATTTGCGATTCTTAAAAAAATTTAACTTATAGAAAAGTCTGCATTGAAAATGAATATGTTGCGTAAAAAAGCTCTGTTTCTGATATTAGGCGCTGCGTTATTGGCCGGTTGTGATGGCAATACACCACTAATGAACGAAGTACAAAATGGCGAAGTTGAAAAAGCAAAGGAATTAATTACCAACATTGGCGATATCAATGAGCGTAACAGCTACGGCTGGACAGTATTGATGCACGCCGCTCGCCTCGGCAATGTTGAGCTGCTGACTCTGCTGGTGGATAACGGCGCAGATGTAAATTTACAGGATTCAAATGACTGGTCGGCGCTAATGCGTGCCTCACTCAAAGGGCACACTGAAGCAGTTCGCTACCTGCTTGGCAAAGGTGCCAATATCGATTTCGTGGATGATACCAACACCACCGCACTCCACTGGGCGGCTCTACGTGGCCATAAAGATATTGTCCTGTTACTGCTAGATGCGGGCGCAGACTTTACTCTCGTCAATGACCGTCGCTGGACTCCGATGAAGGCCGCTGGTACCGAAGGTGAAAATGACATCATCATGCTGCTCAAGCGTTACGGCGCAAAAGAGTAACATCAGCAGCGTGCAGTCCTGGCGGCTACGCGCCAGTATGTACGATAACCGTCCGTTGCATATTGGCGCGGCGATGTTCCCATAAAAACAGCCCCTGCCAGGTGCCCAGCGCCAACTGGCCGTTGATCACCGGTATGGATACCGAGGTCGCGGTCAATGTGGTCTTGATATGCGATGGCATATCATCCAGCCCTTCGCTGGTGTGGGTATAGCGCTGATCATTCTCATTCACTAACCTGTTTAACCACTGCTCCAGATCATACGCTGCCGATGGGTCTGCATTCTCCTGAATAATTAAACTCGCTGAAGTATGTTTAATAAATACCGTGCATAGCCCTTCTTGCAGCCTGCTATCACTTACTGCCACCGCTATCTCATGGGTGATTTCATGCAATCCCTGGCGCAGCGTGCTGATCGAGAGCTGTTTGATCATGGTACAATTTCCTTCTTTTTTATTTTGCTATCGCCTCGGTATTCCGACACCCATCAGTTTCATTATAACGCGATAGCAACAATATCCGGCAGCTACATCGTAGAACTGCGAGCTGTACTACACTGAGAACTGTTTGATGCCTCTGAAAAAACTCTCTACTGCCATCCTGCTAACAATGATCTCATCGCTGGCCATTGCGGCAGCACCATCTGCCAGACATCACCAGGATAAGGCCCAGGGTTGTAAGACCTGCCACACCAGTGATGACAATTTTAAACCCGTTGAGGTCAATGCCAGTTGCCAGCAATGCCACAAAGAGCTGCCCGGAGAGGGCAGGCTGATCGCCGCAATGAAACAGCAACCTCAAACAACCATCGACGATGGCAGTGTGAACGGCATGACACCACCGCAATATTACGGTGTGAGCCGATTCGGCGCTAGCCCCAATGAGATGATTCGCATTCCTGCCGGAGAGTTTATCATGGGTAGTAATGACCGACTCTCCGATGAAGGGCCAGAGCACACCTCATCGACCGCTGAATATCTGATCGATAAATTTGAGGTCACCAACCTGCAATATAAGCAGTATATCGATGAGGCTGGCAGGCGCGCACCCAAACACTTTGAGAGACGTGAGGTTCCGGAAGGGAAGGCTGATCACCCCGTCACCTTTGTCTCATGGTTTGATGCCAGAAAATATTGTGGCTGGGCAGACAAACGGCTACCCACCGAACAGGAATGGGAAAAGGCAGCACGCGGTACCGATGGACGTATCTTTCCCTGGGGCAACCTGTTCGGGATTGAACGTGCCAATACCCCGGTGCGCTGGGATAAAATGAAACAGGATGGGGATACTTCACCGGTTGGTTCATTTAAACAGGGCATCAGCCCCTTTGGTCTGCATGATACCTCTGGTAACGTATGGGAGTGGGTCGATGCATGGTACCAGGGACATCCTGGCAATGAAAAACCGTCGGAAAATTTTGGTGAGATCTACCGCGTTTTGAAAGGCGGCTCATGGTGGGACTGTTCATTTTACAAGTGTGGTATTTCCGCGCCCGTCTTTAATCGCAGCTTTTTTAATCCACGCGTTAAAAACAGTAGCTTTGGCTTTCGTTGCGCCAAAGATACTGAATAAACATTGATAATTGATAAGGAGTCGTTTGATGGTCAATAAAATAAGTCGCTTTGGGCTAGCCTTACTACTCTCGCTTTCAGCCGTAACGGTCTTCGCTGAGAATGCAGACATCACGGAAAATGAGATGGTGTTGATCCCCGCTGGGGCTTTTTTGATGGGAAGCAACGATATAGATACCACCACCCGCGGTAAGGAGTACGGCCTGATTAAACCGCTATATCTTGACGAACATCCACAACGTGAAGTGAGACTGGATACCTTTTATATTGACCGCTATGAAGTCCCTAACGAACGCTATAAAGAGTTTGTGATCCTGAATAATAAAACAGTCCCTCAAACCTGGAGCGATAACGGCTATCTATTGGTACGACAGATACTCGATATCGCCAATGATGAGGTGCTGCATCGCCTCGCCGATGAGCTATTCAAACTCGATATGAACACTCAAACGGCATCGCGTGAAACCTTGCTGGATGCGATCGAGAAAAAACAGCGTGGTCAGGACAATCTACCCGTCACGGGTATCGCATGGGCCGATGCCAATGACTATTGCCAATGGCTAAACAAACGCCTGCCCACTGAAAGAGAATGGGAAAAGGCCGCGCGTGGTACCGAGGGCAATGAATACCCATGGGGTAATGAGTGGCATAAAGAGTACGCTAACTCAGGTGCAGGTAATCGTTGGGATAGTGGTGTCGCACCCATTAACCATTACCACAAAGGTCAATCCCCCTTTGGCGTCTTTAACATGTCAGGTAATGTAATGGAGTGGACGGCTGACTGGTATCAGCAATACCCAGGCAACGACTATCAATCAAAAGAGTATGGTGAAATTTTTAAAGTGGTACGTGGTGGTGGCTGGGGAGGGATGGGGCATTATGCAATCAACCACTTCAACCGAACCAGTTACCGCTTTTATCTTCGTCCGGAATCTACCTTCCCTGATCTTGGCTTTCGCTGTGCAAAGAATTCACTTGCAAAATAACAGTGATGAAAATAAAGCAGGAAGCTAATTAGTGCCCATCCAGAAATAGACCCTTTTCAAAAAACCACCCATAAACACATTCGCGATATTACTAATACCTGCATGTATTTCGTATTTTCAATACCTATCTTTGAAAACGGGTTGAATTCTGATAA
>JAKISP010000066.1 GCA_021648525.1 Gammaproteobacteria bacterium | reverse complement strand
CGATTCTGCTAGGCTGCGCTGCTTAAGATTTTTCCATGCCATTTTATTTTTTCCGCGAAGCATCATGAATTTAGGCTATTATCTCAAATTATCGAGTTTAGTTCTCGACTGTTCGTGCAAAGGTCTCAATGTAAATATGAACCTAGTGGTAAAGTTCTTATTAATGGGGGGCGTTATTTTTTTAATACGATTTCTTCACGCCAGCCAACATGCCTTGACGGCGACGACGAATGGTTAATAACAACAATCCAGCGGCGAATAAACCTCCCAGAGCACCACCACCATCTGAGTCATCAGAACCATCACCCCCAGCGGCAATAACATTAACGGTACGAGTCGCCTGGGCCGTATTATCAGCGCCATCGGTGACGCTATAAGTAACGATGTAACTGCCTGTAACGTTGGTATTGACTGCGGCGGTATCACTCATGACAGGGGTGATATCACCGTCTACATCGTCTGTGGCTGTCGCACCCAGTTCGGTGTAAGCCGTACCGACGGTGATCGTTTGTGGGTTGCTGCCTGTCAGAGTGATCACTGGTGCGGTGGAGTCTGTCATGGCCACTACATTGACTATTCGGATGACTTGAACCGCGGCATTGCCTTCTTTATCAGAGACGTTATAGGTGACTTCGTAACTGCCTATGACGTCGGTATCAACCGCGGCGGCATCACTCATAACAAGGGTGATATCACCGTCTACATCGTCTGTGGCTGTCGCACCCAGTTCGGCGTAAACCGTGCCGACGGTGATCGTTTGTGGGTTGCTGCCTGTCAGAGTGATCACTGGCGGGGTGCTGTCTGTCATGACCACTACATTGACTATTCGGATGACTTGAACCGCGGCATTGCCTTCTTTATCAGAGACATTATAGGTGACTTCGTAACTGCCTATGACATCGGTATTGACTGCGGCGGCATCACTCATGACAGTGGTAATGTCACCGTCTACATCGTCTGTGGCTGTCGCACCCAGTTCGGTGTAAGCCGTACCAACGATGATCGTTTGTGGGTTGTCGCCAGTCAGAGTGATCACTGGTGCGGTGGTATCAGGCGTGATCGAGCTTTCGCCTGTGATGCTCACATCATCAAAATAGGCCGCGTCATTGTAACTGCCAACGCCTACTCGGCCGGCACCCAGATCACTGTCGTCTGCGCTCAAAATCAGACTGCCATCAAAGAGCACGTTAAGCAGGCTACCCGTGCGACTGACTTCGATGCTGTGGTAACCATTATCATTCAACCTGTCACTGCTGGCGGGAGTCCCCAGTTCAATACGCTCGCCATCAATCACCTTGAACAGTTGGGTGGAGCTCTGTTGGTTATTAAACATCGCAAAGTAGTAATTTTCCGGATTCTGGTAACCGAACACGACCGCATAGTCGGCAAGTGTGTTGCCGGCCACATCGTCCCCCAGCCTGGCCTGAAAAGTCATAGTAAAGTCACCATAGCGGCCTGACAATAGGGAGTATTCGCCTAAGCGACCGCCACTGAGGTTCTCAAAAATGGTGGTATTGAGGTGATAGGCCATGTCGCCTTCATCCATCACCACACGCCAACGCGCTTCAGTGAGTGGTTCCCAACCGTCTGCGTTGCCATCTTCAAAGCCATCGGCGCTGCGGTAGGTAAAGCTTTGGCTGCTTTGGGCAATAATCGTATTGGGGTTCTCTGCGAAGTCTTCGATGTTACTGACCAAAACCGTGTAAGCGGTATCTTCGCTCAATTCGCTCACAGCGAGGCTAACAGTGCGGCCATCGTCACTCAGGCTGGCGGCCATCACCTCAATGCTGAGATCGAGTTGATAGTTGCCAGTCGCTTCGGCACTGCTACCATTCACCGCTTCGCTGAACAGGATATCGACGCGGGTATCGTTAACTGCAACCGCGGACAGCAGGATCGGGGCAATGTCATCGGGTTCTACTGTCAACATAACTTCATTGCTACTAACACTGCCTTCATTGTTAGTGATTACACTGCTATAGACACTGCCATTGTCCAACGAACTGACAGCCATCACCGTATAACTGGCACTGGTGGCACCTGTAATCGGGCTATTACCGCGATACCATTGATATTCAAGGGAACCGCTACCCGTAGCAACCACGTTAAAAGTAGCATCTTCGCTTTCCATTACTGTGGCATCTTCAGGTTGCGTCACGATACTGGGTGCCATGGGTTCAACCGTCGAAAATCGATTGGCATGGGTCAATGTGGTGTTACCCATAGGGCGAATATCATCTATCGGTCGACCCCATTTGTTCAAGACGGCCAGGTAAGCTGGATCCTGCCAGTAAGAGTAGGCCAATTCAAACAACGCCATACTATTATCCACAGTAATAACAGTAGGCTGTACGTAACCATCTCTCTCTAGAGCTTCTTGAGTTTTGCCCCATGTCTCCGGGTTGAGAGCGTAAGGGGTGATAAAATCCAGCGCCAGTCTCAGGTTACCACCCGTTGAGGGATCAGTGTAGTCATACATATTGAAGCCCTGATTGTTTAAAATCTCAGCGCCCTGGATCATCGCATTGATAGCAAATAGTGAATAGTGGAGCCCTCCTTCTTCCCGCTTCACCTCCCAACCTAGCTGACCTGCCTTGCTGCTACCCGAACCGGCTATTTGAATTGGAACCATACGTTCAAACTCAGATTTCGCAACATCAAGATAGCTCTGGTCATCCAATAATGCTCCTGTTGAGGCAAGCATAACCACGCGCCAGTTGGAAAAATTATTATTTCCCTCACCTTTGTTCCTTACACGATTCCCCATTGCACTTACCCAACCGAGGAAATCCGCCTTCTCGGCTGGGTCCCAGCCTTCGTAGTCCAAAATCAAATCCGCACCATAGTAGTAACCGGGCATAGTAATGAAGGTCTCAATACTGTTTCCTGGTATTGGCGACATACGTGTCGCGGGACTCAGCGACCAATGCCGAATTAAATCGATGGCCTTAACGGCATACCTTGCTTCGCCGGTAAACGCATAAGCCAACCCCAAACTTCGAGTCTTATCACTCAACCGAATTGCCGCAAAGTAGTCATGCCGAACAAAGTTAGTGTCATCACCTCTCCTGGATGCATATCGATTACTACCAGGTGTTCCCGGCCCACCGAAAGTAACGCTTTCCAGCCCCTGGGTTAGCGCCAAATCCGCTTCTGCCATCACTTCGGTATATGCGCTGGCCCAAGGTTCTTCACCACCAGAAATTTTGCTTTTTA
This sequence comes from Gammaproteobacteria bacterium, assembly GCA_021648525.1. GTDB lineage: Bacteria > Pseudomonadota > Gammaproteobacteria > SZUA-140 > SZUA-140 > SZUA-76. Next base: position 11,239 of record JAKISP010000066.1, on the reverse strand, counting down.
TTACGTCAATCTCAGCTTGATTCAGATACATTTTGGGATGTGGTCCTGCCACAACCGTATGCGCAGATAACACAAAGACAATTAAAGCCAAAGCAACCGTCGCTACTTTACCCGCTAAAAACAGATTGACCGGCAATGCTGCCAGGCGTGTTTTATCAAAAAATGGTGCCATGCTTTTAACGTTCACCTGATATCCCCGTAAACACAAATTCAATGGAAAAAATATCATCGACAGGAACTTTAATATTGAACAGACTCATCACTCTCTTCTCCATACCATTTAACACGACAAAAAACTCCGATTGAAAATAAAATTACGTCTCATGAACAGCTCAGTCAATAACAGCAAGATGCCGAAACTACCACCACTTGAATCGTCAGAGTCATCACGCCTGGCAGCAATAACATTAACGGAACAATTCGCTTGCGCCATATTTTTAGCTTTCATCTAGCATGCCAGCAAACACAACACTCAATGAAAAAATATCATCGATCAAAAACTCTATTCTTATATAAAATAGAGTAGCAATAAAAATAACGCTTCTTGAATGTATCATGTGACATCCAACTCTAATTGGAAGTGGTCACATTTAATGACGCGACAGTCCCTTGCCACTAATTTTCTGACTTTGCAGAAGGGACTTAATGATTAAGCCATCAGGCCAGACATCTATTTACATTCGTTTTTGTAAACATTGTCCATTTCCGCTGAGTTTTATGCAGCTTGCCCTATCGAATGTAGAAAAAATGAGATATAGCACTCATAAACCAACAGTTAAAACATTCTTTGAATTTTCCTCGATTCTTCGTATAGTTTTGCTTTAATCAAACTGCCATTTTTTGCAAAGATGGTCAATAAACTGACAAATGGGTCAGTAGTTCATTTGTAATATCAAATTTCACTGCTGTCCCGTTAACTTTCATAGCAAAGCCATCTGATAATATCAGCCTGCTTATCATCTGGTGGGTCGCCTCTCAGCAAGGCTGTCAGCCTCCGCTTTTCAAGCAGATTCACCTGTAATAATCGTAGAATTTGTTGCGTGCTTTTTTGTAATTTCGACTGGATTTTAAATAAAGGCCAGAAGCAGATAGGCATATATAAATTACACACCTATAATAATCATGAAATCGAAGAGTTATGTAGAACCTCATCAGAAAGTCAGAATGCCCGCTCACTGATTCTATTCGGCTTTAGCATCACAGAAATTCTAAAAATAAAAAAGGAGCCAGTGGCTCCTTTTTTCAAATCACCGCCAATCGCTGCCTTTAAACAGAAAATGAAGATCCACAACCACAGGTAGTAGTTGCATTGGGATTACGAATCACAAATTGCGCCCCTTCAAGACCCTCGGTGTAATCGATCTCAGCACCGGTCAAATATTGAAAACTCATAGGATCAACTAGCAGTGTTACACCGGCATTTTCAATCTCAGTATCGCCAGCATTGGTCTCTTCATCAAAGGTGAAACCGTACTGAAAGCCAGAACAACCACCGCCCGAAATAAACACGCGCAGTTTCAGCGCATCATTACCTTCTTCCTCAATCAGAGTTTTCACCTTTGCCGCAGCACTGTCGGTAAAAACAAGGGAAGGTGGTGGAGGGGGCATCTCTGGTGATACAGCACTCATCTAATAAATTCCTTTAATGGGCATTGATTTTACTTGATTATCTCATACCCTACTTTTTTGGTCAAGAATACAGGAGATATCTAGGATTCCGCTTCTGAGGCCAATTCCCGAACCCCGGGAGAGGTGACAACATCACGCTCTTTTGCTGGCTCCTCAAGATGCACCAGGTTACCGTTCACTTCAGCACCCATCGACATCTCGATGCGATTGTAATATACATTTCCGGTGACACGTGCCTGTGGCGCTAATTCAGCAGTCTCCTGCACATGAATATCGCCGATCACAACGCCATTGACCACAATATAAGGGACTCGGATTTCCCCTTCAATCATGCCATGCTCACTCAGCACCAGCACCGCAGGCCCACCCTCTTCGGCAATCACACTGCCTTTAATCTTGCCATCCACATGCAAGCCACCGCTAAAGACCACATCACCTCGTAGTTCCGTCTGCTGCCCAATCAGAGTATCGACTTTCTCTGGTTTCTGTTTTCCACCGCCCCACATAACGCTCTCCTCCTTAAAATTCGCCTGCTCTCAACCTGCCAGCTCTGACCAGTTATAGATACGCTCAATCGACTTCGGCTTTTTACCGCTCGATTTCGCCTTCACCTTTATCCTTAACGGCACAAACCCTTCTGGCAGCACAATATCACCATCAAGTTCCTGAAAATACTTAAAACGGAATAGCTCTCCCACCGCCTCTCGTTTAGTCGCTTTGGCATGAGACAGCTCAACCTGTTCATCACCCTGCAAACCAATAATCGACAGTGTTACCCGCCCTTTGATCACTCGATTACTTTTCTCCAACTGGTTTACAATCAATCGATAACGGTAATTGCGCCCGCCACCATTACCCTCAAGTCGAAAACTAAGGATTTGTAAGCCACGCACCTGATCAGAAGAGCCAACGATACCACGATAAAAAATCACCTCTTCCTTTAGCTCCAACACCTCATTCTGCTGCGCCTTCAGCAAATTATCAACCTGATCATAGGCATGTCGATCAATCTCGAGGGCACGCTTATGAACCGCTTTTTGCGCGCTCAAAGTAGTCACTTCGACCTCAAGCTGCTGGATGCGATTTCTCAAGAGGTCACGCTCCTCATTCGCATGCGCCCTGTCAAAACCAGCACGGCTCAAACCATAATCAAACAATAACCAGCCGCCCACCAGCAACGCAAGCACAACAGCAACGTAGCATAATGATTTTTTAAGCGGATGGTGATGCTTAACAACAACAGGCCTTGAACCTTTCACTGCCACCCCCTAGAACTCCGATTCTTCAATTTGAAAATCCTGTTCGACCCATTCTAAGGCATTAATGCAACTGAATTCAGCCCACTACGTTCATCAAGGCCAAACATAATGTTCATATTGTGAAGTGCCTGCCCTGCGGCCCCTTTCACCAGGTTATCGATCACTGACAACACCACCACCACATCCTGCCCCTGAGGGCGCACCAGCCCAATTCGGCACATGTTGCTGCCCTTCACTGAACGCGTTTCAGGGAGAGTGCCTTCAGGCAATACATCAACAAACGGCTCATCTTTATAACGCGCCTCATACAATGCCTGTAGATCGGCACCGTGATCATTCACGTTAGCATAAAGTGTTGCATGAATACCGCGGATCATTGGCGTTAAATGCGGCACAAATGTCAGGCTCACCTCACCCCTCGCCGCAATTGCCAATCCTTGCTTCACTTCTGGCAGATGACGATGCCCATCAACCGCATAAGCACGCATGCTTTCAGTCACCTCACATAATAGCGTACCGACACTCGCCTGCCGCCCAGCTCCACTCACGCCAGATTTAACATCGGCGATCAAACTATCAGTCGCCGCCAGGCCATTTTCGATCAACGGCAAAAACCCAAGCTGGCACGCCGTTGGATAACAGCCCGGATTTGCCACCAGGCGTGCGGTACGCGTTGCTTCACGGTTCACTTCAGGTAGGCCGTAAACCGCCTCTTCCACTAACTCAGGGCAGGCGTGTTCCATCCCATACCACTGCTGCCATAACGCAATATCTTTAATCCGGAAATCGGCCGCAAGATCAATCACCCGCATCCCTGCCTCAAGCAGCGCAGGCACCATCTTCATCGCAGTACCATTGGGGGTCGCGAAAAAGACCACATCGGCTGCGGCAAGTATTTCAACCGTCGGTTCACTAAAGGCAAGATCGAGGTGACCACGCAGATTCGGGTACATATCAGAGACAGGCTGCCCCGCTTCAGAGCGTGAAGTGACCACCACAATCTCAACATTGGGATGATTCACCAGCAGGCGCAGGCACTCAACACCTGTATAACCGGTGCCACCCACGACTGCCACTTTGACCCGTTTACTGCTCATTACACCCATTCGCCTCTATTCTAAAAAACCAAACCCGCAATGATACGCCATGAAAGCGAGAGAAAATACCAACGCAGGTCACAAACTGAAATGCGTTACCGAATATTATCACTACTCGGCACAAAGACCCGCATCACATAAGCCGCCACCGCATCGATCTCATCAACCGTCAAAACACCACCCCACGCCGACATGGTGGTATCAGCAAGCCCATTGGTAATCACTTTCGTCAAACGTTCATGACTCATCCCAGCCATCGCTTCGGCATCGCTCAGGTCACGCGGCGACGGCTGTAAAAAACTACCCACCCAATTGCGCCCAGTTCCTGTCGCACCATGACAAAAAGCACAGTTGGCCTGAAAGATTGTTTCACCCAGTTGTTGTTGCGGTGTTAACCCATCAACCTGCGGCACAATCTCATGTCGCGCAAAGGGAGTGGCCGATGAGATCGCATCAATCGTCCTTGAGTCCGCTTCATTACCACGCTCAAACAATAATGCCTCCGCTCCATTTGAAGTGGCCACATCTTTATTGGAATAACCACCGCGCGGATATGATACCGAGCGCGGTTTCCACAGATCCCCTTCGTTATTCACCTCATTCCTCACTCCTGATCGGTCATGACAGGTCACGCAGGAGCTGATAAATAGCTGACGCCCTTCACGCTGCGCCTCCGTTAACTGCTCCAGCAGTGTGTCCAACGCAATCTCACCTAATGCAAAAGGAAATGCCAGGGCATAGCGCTCATGATCATCCCAGCCATTTTCAAGAATATGATAACGCGTATTAAGGCCATCCCCAGCGATAAAGACATTGCGTACATAATCGACCACCGCTTCAATCTCGGCACGATTGAGCACCAAAGCAAACGACATCATCGCACTGCCTTCACGGCCGTCAGTCACCGACTTGATCATCGCCTCGCGCGATAAATCCGTCAGTTTCATCACGGTAAAGTTTCTTGGCGGTGGCGTTAAATAAGTCGAAGCAAGTGTCTTTGCATCGCCACTGTAGCCGTGGCAAAAATAACAGTAATTATTATAGACGTTACGTCCAAATGCCGCACCAGGCGTGCTAGCTACTCCGCCGTTAGCGGACTCGCTGGCTCCTGTGCTGTGTTGATAACCGCCGACTTCTGCACTGTTTGCAACGCCGCCACTGGCGACATTTGAGGCAGCACTAGCAACTTTCCCGGCGCAGCTTGAGGCTCCATGGTCGATGCACTGGAAGGCTGCACTGCTTTATCGCGTTGAATAAAGGTCTGAAAAACAAACTCAGTGACATTCGCGATCTCCTGATTACTGAGCACCTTGCTCCACGCCGGCATTACCGTGCCAGGCAGGCCTAATGAGATAGCACGAAACAGCGCTGGGCGATTCAACGTGTTACGTGCACGCTCACCCAAAAAATTACGCGGACGAGGGGTGATAAATGACGAACGAGGTCCGTGGCCATCACCGCGTACCCCGTGGCAAACAAAACAGTTATCCATATAAAAAACACGCCCCGCTGCAACATCACCCACCAATCCATGCGGCAACTGCAGAGACATATCCGATTTTACCAACGCCGCTGAGCGTGGCGGAGGCGGTACGACAGAGGGTGAGTGACTCGCTGGCGCTTGCATTTGCTCCGCAGTCAGTGGCAACGCACCCGCAGCGGTATCACGCCCAGGATGATCAGGCACATGCGGCGCAGCCGAATGCGGATTAACACGTCCATTTGACGACCCTGACGCTCTGCTCGAAACAGCGACCCCAGGGATGCGCATAAAGTCACCGCGGATATAATCAACCACCGTCACAATTTCCTCGGCAGAGAGGCGCGAATTAAACGGCATCATCGCGGTACCGTCACGCCCATAGGTTACCGATGCAATCATCCGCTCACGGTTTAACAGTTGGCGCGCCTCATCAGCGGTGAAATCGCGCGGTGGTGGGTTTAAACCACTTTGCGTCCAGGTAGAACCATTGCCTTTATCGCCATGACACGCCGAGCAGTTACGCTTATAGATATCACGCCCGCTGTCACCCGCACGCTTGCTACTGTTCAACACAGCAACAGATGGTGCACCGCTCGCAGTTAAACTGAGGCTTGCAACAGTCGCTGGTACCAATGCTTGCGTAGATACAGGGTCGCGCATAAATGAACTGCGTACATAATCCACCACACCGGCAATCTGCATCTCATTCAGTCGCCCTTGCCAACCCACCATCGCGGTATTCGGGCGGCCATGCGTCACCGAAGCAATCATCCGTATGCGATCAAGTTCCTGCCATGCGCCTACTGTGGTGAAATCACGCGGCGGCGGCTTTAAGCCTCGCTGCGCACGACTTTTACCATCACCATTATCACCATGACACGCCGCGCAATGCTGTCTATATAAAGGCTCGAACTCAGCGAATGCAGGGGCTTCTGTTGCTGCAACCTGCGGCGCTACTGCCGCCACATCGACCTCAGTCATACCCGGCATTGCCTGAACCGTTGCCGACGATACCAGAGTCGAGACAAATAGCCCCGCCAACATGAATGGGCTGACTGCGCGCGGCTTCTGTTCATTGATAATCGTATTCATAGCGACGTATTGTGACGCAAAACAAATAGTTGCGCCACGTCAATGATAGCTTTATTCTTGATGATCAAATCAGCGGCCAAGATGATAATTAGACGTAGTACAACCGGGGGGAATCCTGAGCAGCCAGGCGTTTTATCGCGACAGCGGCTTAAGGATATAAATTACGTGAAACAGCAACTTAGCAAATTTATTCATTCACTCCTCATCCTCTCGATAGGGTGCGCCATCTCGTTTTCTACAATCGCAGCCGAAGGCACCAACACCATTCTCGGCACCAAACATGACTTCACCGGGCTTAATAAACGCGCCGGCGTTGCCGCAATGACTGGCGTCGCCTTCTCTGATTACGGCACCTCATGCGTCTATTGCCACATTCCACCCGAGCAGGAAGGGGCAGATCCCACCCCATTTGGTGGCATCGAAGGGTGGAACCGTTTTGTCCCCGCGACCGAGCATAGCTACGACCTCTACAATAGCCGCACCCTCGACAACAAAGTGCACACCCCAAGCCCGATCAGCCTGCTCTGCCTCTCTTGCCACGACGGCACCATGGGGGTCGATATGACCGTATTTCGCCCTAACGGCTGGCGTAGCTCTGAAGATGCCGCGATGCACCTGCGTATCAACGGCGACAACAACATGATGAACTGCGCCAAATGCCACAATGGCCGTGTGGCTCATAACATTGCAATCAAACACATCGGCACCGATCTCACCAATGACCATCCTATTTCTATGCGTTATGCCGGACTCAGCGACAAAGATCTCGACTTTAACCTGCCCGACGGCCCTTATGGTTTTAACAACGGCGTAAAACTCTATGATGAGCGCGTCGAATGCGCCTCCTGTCATAACGTACACAATCCAGACGTTGAGGTACTGCTACGCGATCGTGCTGATCGATTGTGTGAAACATGCCACATCAAATAAATTTCTCTCGATCTAAGCAACTCATCTCAAGCACCACCGCCGCGCTTGTATTATTGCTACTTACTGGTTGCGCCGCCACACCAGAGCCCGCCGCGCCATTCGTACCACCGGTCTATCCACCAGCACCAGCAGAGCCCCGCTTCATCTTTGAACGTACCCTGCTTTATAATGACGATATCGAAACCCTTACCGGTAAAGAAAAGTTCCGCCTATTTGCCACTGGTGAAGCGCGCCAGACCTACGGCATGGTGAAACCATTTGATGTAGCAGTACACAAAGGCAGGGTCTACGTTAGTGATTCAGTACAACGCGCCGTATTACTATACGATATCCCCGGCAAACGTTTTAGCCAGATCGGCACCACCCAACCCGGCACGCTCAACAAACCACTCGGCATCGACGTTGGCCCCAATGGCCATCTGTTTGTCGCAGACATCAGTGCACTACGCATCCTCGAATATGATATCGATGGAAAGTTTGTGCGCCGTATGGGCAGTAAAGCGGACTTCACCCGACCAACCGATATAACCGTCAGCAACGACGGCACTCGTCTTTATGTGGTCGATACCGGCGGCGTCGAATCAGATAGCCACAATGTCATCATCTTTGACCTTGCCACTGGCAAAGCGATCAAGACCATCGGCCAGCGCGGCACCAAAGAAGGTGAGTTCAACCTGCCACTACAGATCACCAATAGCATCAACGGCGGCTGGTATATCGTTGATGGTGGTAACTTCCGCGTACAGGCCTTTAATGATGACGACAGCTTTAAGTTCGCCTTCGGTAAGATCGGCCGTTACCCCGGCCAGTTCGCCCGCCCCAAAGGAATCGCCACCGACCCCGACGGCAATATCTACGTCATCGATAGCGCCTTTGGCAATGTACAGATCTTTAATGAAGCAGGTGAACTATTGATGTTCATGGGACAGCGTGGCCAGTCCGGTATTCCCGGCCGCTACATGCTTCCCTCCGGCATTGATGTGGATGAAGATGGCCGCATTTATATTGTCGATCAGTTCTTCCGCAAGGTGGATGTGTTCAGACCTTATTCTCTAGGAGCAGATGAAGGCTATGCGGCAGATCCGATAAAGCGCGAAGATTAACCGCTGGGTGCGCGCATCTGCGTACCACGCTTCCCGTCACCGTCAATCTTTCAATGATGCTGCGCATGGCTATTCTGTGATAGGATCATGCTTTCTACCGTATATGATCAACACGCTTAAAAGCAAGGTCGAAAACAATGGCTACGTTCAACATACAGCATCAGACCGTTCAACATCAATACAGTGCCGATACAATCAACTTTTATCAATCCCAAACCCCAGACGATTTTTTCCACCAATTAAAAAACCTGCAAATTGAACTACAAAAAGCCATCGAAGCAAAAGCAATAACAGGGGAAAAGGCGGTTGAGGCAGAAATGCACATCAAAGAAGCACTGCTTCAAGCAGAAGAAACCACTCCCGATAAAAAAACACTGACTGAACACCTAGCATCTGCAAAAGAATTAGTTACCAATGTTGATGGCCTGGTTACAGCATGCACTAGAGCCATTGAATCTATTCGTACTCTTTTCTAGTGGCTGACTTTGAACAAGCGGGCCAAACTGTTGGTCTACAAATCAATGCAGATATTGTCACTATAGGCGTTCCCTTCGAAAAATATCACGCAGCCTTGACCAAGAAGGAGCAAGAGTGTCGCAAACTGCTCGACAGTTTGGAAAGCAGCGAATTTCGAGTCTAGATAAGTTCATTGGCCAACTACCGGAACAAGTCATTGAGAAAGCAAAAAATGCACTAGCTACAGGTGATAATGCTAAAGCTGACCAATTATTCACTCAAATAGAATCACAAGCAGAGCCTCATATTCTAGCCGCTGCCGAGGCGGCGTATCAACGTGGAAAATTAGCAGAAGATGCTATTTGCTACTCCGAAGCATATAAGCACTACCAACGCGCAGTTCAACTTTCGCCTGATAATGGGGTCTATTTAAACAGCGCGGGGTTAACAGCCCGGACACTTGATGACAATGAAAAGGCAATCTCATTTATAGAACAAGCACTAGAGATCAGCATCAATATTCACGAAGAACACCACCCTAATATCGCAATCGGCCAAATCAATCTCGGCGCCACATGGCAAAAACTAGGAAAGCCCCAAAAAGCAATTAAATTATTCAAACTTGCATTAGCCAACAACCTAAAAAACTATAAAGAAAATCACCCTACTATTGCAATAAACCGAAGTAATCTGGGTTCGGCGTATCAAGAGCTGGGGGAATTTGAGACAGCAATCGAGTTATTCGAGCAGACATTAGTCAGCGACATCAAAACTTATGGAGAAGACCATTCTAAGGTCGCAATATCTCGCAGCAACCTGGGTATGGCGTGGCAAGAACTGGCGAAGTACGAAACGGCAATTAAATTTCTCGAACAGGCATTAGCCAGCGACCTAAAGACCTTTAAAGATAGCCATCCTACTATCGCAATACGTCGTAATAATCTCGGGTTTGTATGGAAAGCCAAAGGAGTTTATGAAACGGCAATTGAACTATTCGAACAAGCGTTAACTAGCAACATCAAGAGCTACGGAAAAAACCACTCGACTATAGCAACCAATCAAAACAATCTAGGCATGGCATGGCAAGAACAAGGAGATCCTGAAAAGGCAATTGTATTTTTTGAACAAGCACTAAACTGTAATCTTAATATCTTTGGAGAAAACCATCCAGCCGTTGCAATGAACCGAATTAACCTGGGCTCTGCATGGCAAGACAAAGGAAAGCATAAAAAAGCAATCGAATTATTCAAACAAGCACTAACCAGCGACCTTAACACCTATGGAAAAGATCACCCGACTGTCGCAGTTGATTACAACAATCTTGGATCAGCATGGCTAGCTCTAGGCAAACATAAAAAAGCACTAACATATTTCAAACGGGCGCTAGCCAGTAACCTCAATACTTATGGAGAACACCATCCTACGATCACAAATGATCGATCCAACCTGGGCACTATATTGCTAGACTTAAGAGAGTATGATGCTGCAATTGAATTATTCAAACAGACACTAAATAGCGATCTTATAACCTATGGGGAAAAACACCCTGCTATCGCAGCAAACCAGTATCACCTGGGATCAACCTACAAAGCCCTGGGGCATAATAAAAAAGCGATTACATTTTTCGAAAGCGCCAGGTCTATCTGTGACGCGTTGCTAGGCAAAGATCACCCACACACTAAATTAGTTAACCAGGCCCTGGCTGAGACTCTAACCAAACTATAAACTAACCAAAAAGAATTTCTTGCCTCTAAATAAAATGGCAGATTCAACCCCGAAGTGCATAGCCACCTAGGCTGCCATTGCAGCCGTGTGCTCCACCATTAATCTTGCGGGTGCTTTGTAACCCAGCTTCTTTGTCGGCCGGTCATTGAGATAGTTCTTCGTAGATCTGTGTGAAATACCCGACAAAATATCATCCTGGAACCTGGGTATTTTTGCGGGGCAGAGGGCCACTCAAATGTTTGTGTTTTATTCAAATGACCACCCCGAGGTGATCTATGATAGAGATGGATGACCGCAGCACATGGAGATTCAGCCTCGCACCGAAACTAAAAAAACTAATATAACAAGCAAGTAGCCCGATGAGATGGTCTCCTCCCACCTCCTAATCGGCGTCATAATGCGCCATGATGGGAGTGTAGATTCCGTCAAACAGAAGCAGGAGGAGACCACATGAAGATTACTACG
>JAKISP010000019.1 GCA_021648525.1 Gammaproteobacteria bacterium | reverse complement strand
AAAGATGCAGCAACATAACGGGCAAAGCCAGGTAGAGAATTCCCCTGGTAAAGAGCTGTTCAAATTCAATGACAGGGTATGGGTTAAAAAATACCCCGATAGCCATAAAAACGATACCGATTAAAAAAACATAACCCGCACTTAACATCCAGAATTTTCGTTGTCGCACCCATTTTTCAGGGTAGTGTTTGAATAATTTATCAGAAGGTCTTATATAGAAATTAACGAAACCTTCTATACTGCCGTAAGACGATAATGACGCTACCTTTTTCGAGCGTTTATTCACTGGGGGAGATTTCTCCAGATGATCACGCAGTTGCATGAGCAGTTCAGCACTTCGCTCGACCACTCCCAACCTGAACCAACGCCACCCAGTAAAGGTACTAAATCCTGTTTTTAGAACACCTTCTTCCAGTTTAATATAGTCAAATCCCTCGGCGAGCAGATCCGCAATAATTTTACATGTCTGCTCGTTAGCTAATAAGTGTTTCTGTATCGTTTCGTTGGTTTCTGAAATGATATAATGGTGCTTATCAAACCAGTGATACCCCGTTTGTAACTCATTACTGATGCCAAACATTTTGAATATTTTATCAAAAACACGCTCTCTTACGACGATAAAACTCGCAGAATTACGTGGCATAGCCGCGCACATCATAAAGAAATCAATTCCAGGCCCCTGAGAAACAAATGGTCTAACGTAGTAATATTGAACAGGATGCGATTGATTGCTGGGCATCATATAGCTGCCAAAATCAATCCCTAAAGAACGTTTTAAATTCTTTCGGCTGACAAAATTTTTGATCAACAATATGACCAGATATAACAATCCGCTGAGAATGGTAAATGTTGTTATTAAATAAAAAAAATTCAAAGTCAATTTCTCTAATGCGGATACGACCAATGTAAAACAGTAGCGCAAGTATTAAAAGCGTCGCTGTCACAGCCAACAAAAATACTGTGAGTATTATTTGTGAAGATTCCATCCAGTTTCACTGAACATTTCATTTTTTGTATCCGCAGTATTGGTGATTTTCATACAGGCGGCGGTTAAGCCCACCCCCGCGAGGACGATGCCACCGTATTTACTGATCGCACCGAGGTGTTTCAGTCTGTTGGCATGTTGGGTAATGTGTGCGGTCGCGGGAATGAATGACGCCTCTGCATCATATTGCCCTTTGGTGATTTTTTTATAGAACAAGCAAGCGAAAAACCTGATTCCAGACTTACTCATTGTTTCCATGCTTCAAAATGTATAAATACAATCACGACAGATATTACCAGCAACGCCAAATTGGGCACAAAAAAATAAAGAAAATACTTTGATATTTTGCAATACCACACGGGTGCCAGTTGATAGGCATTTTCCAGACCTCTTTTTTTCCCGCTGGCAGGAAACCCCAGCACACGGCTAAACATGGCTGTTCTCATATAACCAAAAGGGAAGCCGGTAAACATGGCTATTTCCCCTGCATTGAAATAGGGTTCCTTAAAATAAGCTTTCAGCACCTTCTTTGGCATTAAAATGTGCATAATCAAAATGAATACCAGGCTTAACATGAGACAGAACAATGTTGCTACGAAAATGGTGAGGAGTACCTGCTCAAATAAAGTCCCATCAAATAAACTCATGTTATTGGCATAGCCTGTCCACACCGGTACCCTCGACAAGATCAATCTCCGTTCCCGATGTATCATAGGCAATGCGCGCACCTTTTCCTGCCAAATAACTCGTCGCTACGCTACCCACCGCCAGCACAATTGCGGTTCCCCAGCCAACCGGGTTGGAGATCAAAAACAGGCCAACGGCCCAACCTAAGCCAATCCCCACTGTCGCACTCGTAATGGTCTCCACCAATATCTCGTTTTTCTCTTTAGTATCCGTAGTACTGGCGATCTGCATACAAGCAGCGGTCAAACCAACTCCCGCGAGCACAAAGCCACCGTGTTTGCTCATTGCACTCAACCGTTTGAGTCTGTCGGCATGCTGGGTGATTTGTGCGGTGGCGGGGATGGCACCTCTCCTCGCAATGCGGACACTTTGATGAGGCGTCTGGTTACCGAACAGCAGTTTTTCCATCGGCCCTATATTTTTCTTGAGTTGATCCAGGGCTTTTTTACGCCGGGCATCATATTGCCCTTTGGTGGTTTTCTCTGTTTTATAGTCTGCGTAATGGTCACTGACTTCATTAATGAGGTTGACGTTGCCGGGGCTAAGCAGGTTGCCCGCCGCACCTGCGGCAATGCTGCCCGGGATGGTGAGGTAATTTCCGTTGTGCTCCAGCCAGGAGAGTGCCCAGAAGCCCGCCATATCGCCAGAATGGGTGGGTTGAGTGATAAAAGCTGGCGGTGTATGAACTGCTGGCGGTGTTGCCTGAGACGTTACCGGCAGCACGCCCAAACGAAACATTTCACCCGCTCTGATGTGATCCGGGTTTTTTATCTGCGGGTTCAGCGCCAGCAGGTGTTTGACCGTTTTCACATAACGGGTGTCATTGGGGACGAGACCAAACATGCTGTATATGATGCCGGAAAAGGTATCACCATTTTTGATTTTGTATTCATAGTACATATTTATCTCGCTGGCTCATTGAGCGGTATAGAAGCTATCAACACTATATTTACATAAAAACCCCGGGCATCACCAGCCCCATGAGGCTTAAATTGAGAGAACATTTGAGCCACAGCGCTCAGTAGCACCATTTTTATGGTGCCATTCTTTTGGATAGGATAGTATTTGTGGCATTATTTGAAATATTCTGGCCTTGCATCTTTGATAAAGGGGAGCGTGTGGCAATGTCCGTGAGCATCCATTGTTTGCGGGTCTGAATTAAGCGATAGGCAGCATGATTAAAATATTTTATGATAACGATTTGTTGGCCCTGACTGGGGCAATTTCCTGGTACTGAATCATGACGCTGTTAAATGCTAACGAACAATCTTCCGATCATACGGATACTGATAAAATATCGGGTAACAACCCGTTGTTGAAACTCTGGAATTTACGTATTCTGGTTCGTCTCAATGTATTCAACCGGTTTTTTGATCGCTACGGTGGTTTGCATGACCCGGAAACCATGCATGTGCTGGGTTTGTCTGAACTTCAGCAAGATGAAGAGGTTGATAAAAAAATAGTATTTTCTACGCTTCGCGACACCTTAAAAACCCTGGAAAGCCATACACTGACTTTTCCTGATGATGTTTTTTCCACCAATATTGCGGTTCTTCAAAAATCGTTAAATCTAACTCAGTATGAGATCGACATATTACGCTTTGTGATCGTCTCAAGTTCGTCTACCGGTTTTAATCTGGTGATTGAGACACTTGGGGAAATGAGTAATGAACAAATAAGACATACTTTGTCGATTATCCTCAATCTTCCTCGTAATGAAATTGACAATGCCATACGTAGCAATGGCGCACTGAGATCCTCAGGACTGCTGCGCATCGACACCAGTGGTCAATATATGCGTTTATTACACAATTGCTTTGATGTTCCGCACAGCATCAAACACGCCCTGACACAGGAACAAAATAATCCAGCGGCAATATTACAATGTTTTTTTAAAATTGCAGATCAGTCACCGCTGTTAATTGGGGATTTTTCCCATCTAAAAACGGATGTTGACCTGTTGACAGCTTATTTACGTTCAGCTGAAAAAAATCAGACCCCGGGGGTCAATGTATTGATATACGGCGAACCCGGCACCGGTAAAACTGAACTGGTGAAAACCCTCAGCAGGCATTGTGGGTTTGAGTTATTCGAAATCACCATGCAGGATATGGAAGGTAACCCGATTGATGGAAAAGATCGTTTTTCCGCCTATCAATTGACCCAGAAAATGCTGGCCAATAAAGAAAAATCGGCCATTTTGTTTGATGAAATAGAAGATGCTTTTCCTGATGTCAATTTCAGCCCGTTCGGTCATGTAACACGCCCTGATTTTAAAAAAGCCTGGGTACATCAGCTACTGGAAGAAAACCTGATACCGGCCTTCTGGTTATGCAATAGTGTCATCCAACTGGATGATTCGGTGCTGCGCCGTTTTGACTTTGTGCTGAATTTGCGGTCGCCCACACGCAATATTCGTCGGCGTATTCTTGATAAATATCTTGGGCATCTTGGTTTGAGTGACACTTGGATGGCGAAAATGGCTGAACATGAACACCTAGTGCCAGCACATGCTGAAAGCGCGGCCAAAATTGCAGTACATCTGGATGCTGAAAATACCAGTGCACTGGAAAAAAATCTGGAAAGGATTATTGGTAACAAACTACAGGTCATGGGTTTATCGCGTAAACCCCGCACGGTGATCAGCCGTGAAACCCACTATAGCCTTGAGTATTTGAATCCAGACCAGGATCTGGAAGCGTTAACCAGTGGATTACAACAAAATCACCAGGCACGCATTTGTCTGTATGGTGCACCGGGCACCGGGAAAACCGCTTTTGCACATTATGTCGCAGAACAGCTGGACAGGCCGCTGCTTAAAAAACAGGCCTCAGACATTCTTAGCAAATGGGTGGGTGAAGCAGAAAAGAATATTGCTGCCATGTTTGATGAAGCTGAAGCTGACGATATGGTGCTGCTGGTGGATGAAGTGGACAGTTTTCTCCTCGATCGTGGCACTTCGCAACACTCATGGGAGATCACCCAGGTTAATGAACTACTGGTCCAGATGGAAAGCTTCAATGGTGTGTTTATTGCCTCCACGAATTTACTGAATCTTGTCGATGCTGCCGCGTTACGCCGTTTTGATCTGAAGATAAAATTTGATTATATGAAACCGAAACAGGCATGGGGATTGTTTTTGCAAGTACTGGAAGAACATGACTGTGACCTGAAAAAGAGTGAAATAAAACAGTACAAAACAGATTTAGCGCGACTTGATAACCTCACGCCTGGGGATTTTGCAACGGTTGTGCGCCAGTCCCGCAGCCTGAATAAAACCATTCACCCGCATTATTTACTGAGTGCGCTGGAAAAAGAGTGTCAGGCTAAACCAGGCGCCGGAAAATCCATTGGGTTCATGTGAGAAGGGGGCGGTTGTCATTTAATGACGATCACGCGTGCGCACATCCAGCCAGTCACGCAACCGATCACCCAATAGATTAACCGACAGCACCACCAGCATCAATGCAATGCCCGGCACTAGCACCATGTGCGGTGCAACCAGCATATAACGTGTGCCATCACGAATCATGCTGCCCCAGGATGGCGTTGGCGGTTGAATACCCAGACCAAGGAATGATAAACCGGCCTCAGCAATCACCACACTGGCGATAGCAAAGGTCGCTTCAACAATCAGTGGTGCAGCCATCAGTGGTACCAGGTGTTTAAAAATAATACGAGAACGACTAGCCCCCAGTGCAATCGCAGCCTGTACGTGGTCCCGGTTTTTTAGTGTCATCACCTGTGCGCGTGATAGCCGTGCAAAGCCCACCCAGCCGACAACGCAAAGCGCAATCACTACATTATCAATTCCCGGCCCCATCAAACCCGCCAGTGCAATCGCCAGTAGAATACCGGGGAAGGCGAGAAAAATATCGATGATGCGTACAATCAAGTGGTCAAACCAGCCACCAATAAAGGCACTGAATGAGCCGATCGTCACCCCGATTAACATCGAGATCGCCACCACAGCAATCGACACAATAAACGATGTCTGCGCGCCAACAATCAGCCGATCCCACAGCGAACGGCCAAGGTCGTCATAACCAAACCACTCGTTTGCATCCGGCGGTAACAGGATACGACTGAGTTCGATATGATCGGGTGATAATGAAAACAGCTGGCCAAAAAGCGCCAGCACAAACCATAAAATAAAGATTGCAGCAGGAAACCAGAGCCGCATCATTGGGCATTCCCCAGTCGAATCCTGGGATCCATCCAGGCATAGACCAGGTCGGTCAATGTGTTGACCACCACGTAAGTGAGACTAATCAACAGAATGCATGCCTGTACGACTGGGTAGTCTCGGCGGTTGATCGCATCAATCGTTAACTGACCAATGCCGGGCCAGGAAAAAACAATCTCGGTGATCATCGCGCCACCCAACAAAGCACCCAACTGTAATCCTAATAGTGTAATCACCGGCAGCATCGCATTCTTCAGCCCGTGATTCATGATCACAGCACGCTCCGAAAGCCCTTTAGCACGTGCGGTACGAATGTAATCTTCACCCATCACTTCCAGTAGCGTGGCACGAATCATACGCGCAAGGATCGCCGCCAGTGCAGTGCCCAACGTCAACGCGGGCAGTACCAACGACTCAATACCCGACTGCCCGCTCACTGGTAACCAGCCAAGCCATAACGAGAAAAATAGAATCAGCAACGGCCCCATCCAAAAGTTAGGGATTGAGATGCCAAACAGTGAAAAGAACATCGCGCCGCTATCCCATGCGGTATCTTTTTTCATCGCCGCCATGATGCCCAACGGAAAAGCGATAATCACGGCAACCAACAGTCCCGCCGCAGCCAATGTCGCCGTCGCAGGAATACGTTCCATCAACATATCGGCAATCGGCCGTTTCGAATGCAATGACTCACCAAGATCAAAATGGAGCAAACCATTAAAATAGTTCATCAGTTGAACCAGAATCGGTTGATCAAGCCCCAGCGCCGCACGCAATGCTTCACGATCCGCCGGTTGGCTTGACTCACCTAACATGACCTCAACCGGATCACCCGGCACCAGATGAATCAGAAAAAAGACCAGGCACGAGACGCCAAAGATCACAAACAGTGCGCTGAGCAGGCGAGAGATGACAAAACTCAACATCGTACGCCATTGATCTGCACATGCGTGCCCACGGCTACCCGATCAAAGAGTTCGATCAATTGATCATTACGCATTCGCACACAGCCGTGCGACATTGGAATTCCCATCGGTTCACTATCAGGAGTACCATGGATATAGATATAACGCCGCATTGAATCAACACCACCCAGACGGTTTATTCCGATCTCGGTACCACTCAGCCATAAAATACGGCTCAGCACCCAGTCACGTCCAGGTTGAATAGCATCAAGCTCAGGGGAATAAATCTCACCCGTTGGACGACGACCGATAAAAACACTATTCAGCGGAAAGTCCGCACCGATCTTCGCGCGAATGATATGGCTGCCACGCGGGGTACACTCGCTGCCCGGTGCTTCACCGCCACCATTTTTGGCTGATGAGATCGCCACATCCATGACAACCTCATCGCCCTCTTTTAAGCGCAGCCGTTGTGTTGCAATATCAATGATAATCTTAGCCATGGTGACCTTATAATAATCTGTTACTGTCGCTTAACGTCCAGCAAGCCATCATAGTTCCCATCCCTTGCAATCGTATACCCACTCACATGGTCACGCGCAATAAAGACATGGTCTTCATACCATAGCGGTACAAATGGCAACTGCTGTACCAGATGATGCTGAAGCTGCTGGTAAAGTTCAGACTGTTTTTCAATGGTATTCGCCGCCTCGGCAGCCTCAATCAAACGATCAGTCTCGGCATCAATAAACCGCCCACGATTCGCCCCTTCCGGCGGAACTGCCGTGCTATGAAACACGTAACGAAAGATATCCGGCAGCTTAATCCCGACCCACATCAGGCTATACATCTGAAAGCGTCCGGCTTTGATATCGCCATAGAAAGTTCCCCAGTCGTAGCTCTTCAGCTCTACTTTAATGCCTACCTCTGCAAGCTGTTGCTGAATCACCGTGGCAAGCCGCAAACGAAAAGGATCGCTGGAGGTTTTATAGGTAAGGTGCAATGGATTTTCAGGGGTGTAACCCAGAGGCATTAATAACGACTTCGCCGCTGCGGGATCATAGGCTATCTGATGCAGTGCAGGCGCACCGGCCCAGTGGTCCGGTGACAGTAGTGCATTGGCAGGGCGTGCGGATTCACCCAGTACATATTGAATAATTGAATCACGATCCAGTGCTAGCGAGATCGCTTCGCGAACCTGTTGCACACCAGTGAACTCATCTTCCATATTAAAACCAAGATAGGCGAAGTTAGAACCGGCACCGTGGGTAATCGTAATGCCAGACTCGTTCGACAGGTAACGGATCAGCTCAGGTGGCAGATCATTTTGCATCATGTCGATCTCGCCACGCATCAACTTCAATACACGTACGTTAGGATCAGTCACCTCAATAAATTCCAGCAGCAAATCATCACTACGGCGCTTGAGTCGTAGATGGGTATCATCCGGCCACGCGACTAATTGATACGCACCACTGCCCAGCGGCGAGCGGTTAAAGGGATGTTGGGATTCAATCAGCGCCCTGGGCAGAATGCCGATACCAAGCCGCCCCGGAAATAGTAGGTCTGCTTCTTTAAGAATGAAATCGATCACATCATCCCCTCTGGTTTCGATACGTTCAATCGAACGCGCAAGGGTAAGACGATGTGGCGACGCGTTCTCAGCATCCAAAATAAATGCGTAGGTTGCCTTCACGTCTTCACTGGTGAGGCGCTCACCATTGCTAAACAAGGCACGCTCAGAAGCCAGTGTAAAACGGTAATGCAGTGGGCTTAGTTTTTGCCAGGTTGCCAGCGATGGCGCGGGCATCGACGCAGCATCGAAGTCAACTAAACGCTGGTATAACAGGCGATTAATCCGCGATGAAGTAGCATCGGTGGAAAAACGTGGGTCGAGCGTGACTGGCATTTTCGATAGACCAAAACGTAACGCACCATTATCGGGGGCAGCACAGGAGGCCAGCAAAAGTGACAACGGCAGTAACAGGAGCAGCGCAAAAAAATGTTTCCCTGTTAAATGCGGCATAAGCTAATCAGTCCACTCACAATATGGGTGTGTCACCAAGCAGACGTTGTAATAACGTGGATCATCCGACACCTCGGCACCCATCCAGTCGGGGTGAGCAAAGGCCTCATCTTCGGCCTGCAGTTCAATCTCTGCCACGACCAGACCGGCATTATCACCCTCAAAAACATCGATCTCCCAGGTGTGATCACCACGCTTCACAAAGTAACGTACCTTCTTGATCAACGAGCCATTACAAAAGTTAGCCAGCATATCATCGGCATCCGCAAGCGGCACTTCATATTCATATTCAGTGCGGCTGATCCCCAGCGTGGCACTCTTAAAATTGAGGTATGCCTTTTCACCAGAGGTTCGAATTCGAATAGATATTTTATCGGAATTCGAGAGATAACCCTGCGCATAGTGACAGGAAGCGTCCACCTCATCACGCCAGTCGTCATTGACTAGTAGGAATTTTCTTTCGATCTCTGTAGCCATATTAGTTACCTCTATTCGTCAAGCACAAACAGCGCCATCGCCTCAACATGTGAGGTGTGTGGAAACATATCCATCACGCCTACTTTTGTCATGCGGTAGCCATGTTTATTGACCAGCTCATCCGCATCACGCGCCAGGGTGGCTGGGTTACATGAGACATAGACGATCAGCTTCGGTGCCATTTTCGCTAGTGGTGCCATCATTTCCAGTGCCCCGGCACGTGCGGGATCTAGCAGTACTTTATCAAAACGTTGCCCATCCAGCATAAAGCCGGCCTGCGGCAATAGCTCTGGCTTGCTTAGGTCTGCGGTGTAAAACTCTGCATTCTCAATGCCGTTATGTTCAGCATTATGCTTCGCCAGCTCAACCAACGCATCATCGCCTTCAATACCGACTATTGATGCAACACGCTTTGCCATCGGTAAGGTGAAGTTCCCCAATCCACAAAAGAGATCCATCACACGGTCTTCGGGCTGCAGATCAAGTAACTCAATCACTTTATCAATCATCTTGCTATTGATCTCAGCATTGACCTGTACAAAATTCGTCGGCCCAAAGCGGTATTCAATATCATACTGAGGCAAACGGTAACAGAGCGCATGCTGGCTACTCTCTTTCGCCATTTCTGGCCACAATAGCTGCACGGTATCCGGCCCTTTAGACTGCAGATAAAGCAGAACATGGTGCTGTTGCGCAAAGGCACGAAGTTTATCGATGTCACTACTGATAAAGGGTTCCAGATGGCGAAAAATCATCGCCGCACCATCATCACCAACGGCAATCTCGATCTGCGGGATTCGCATGTAGATCGATAGCTCACCGACCAGCGTTTTCAACGCATTAATCTGTTTGCCAACCGACCGGTGCAATACCTCACAACCCTCAATTTCGGCCAGAAACGCGCTGTGCTTTTCACGAAAGCCAACCAGCACCTTCTCTTTTTTAAGCACGTACTTAACACCCAGGCGCGCCTTACGGCGGTACCCCCACAGCGGCCCTGTCATTGGCGTTAGCAATTCCTCCGCCTCAACACTGCCGATATGCTTGAGGTTATCGAGCAGCACCTGCTGTTTGGCATGTATCTGCGTCTCTGCCGCCATGTGTTGCAGGCTACAACCGCCACACATACCAAAGTGAGCACAACCCGGTTTAACACGCTCAGGGGCCGCCTTTATCACATGGGCTACACCACCTTCGTCATAACGACCTTTCCGTTTCAGATAGGAAAAGAGCACCTCTTCTCCTGGCAGTGCGCCGTCGATAAAAACCGCTTTACCGTTAATATGTGCCACACCACGTGAGTCATGACTCAGCGATTCAACCGCCGCATAAACGCTCTGTTTCAGGTCTACACGACCACCGTTATTTGATGAGCGTCTACGCGAGCGCTTCTGTTTACGTGCCATCTTAACCCTGTTATTTAAGTTGAAAGTGCCGGTATTGAAAAAACGGGGGTTGAAAGATAGCGATCCCCTCGGTCACAGATAATGACCACGATCACCGCATCACTCACTTCCTGAGAAAGTTGCAGTGCCGCACTCACTGCACCGCCAGATGAGATCCCGGCAAAAATCCCTTCACGTCTAGCCAGCTCTCGGGTGGTCTCTTCCGCGGCTTCCTGACTCACATCAATGATGCGATCTACACGCTGTTCATCATAAATTTTCGGCAGATATGCTTTTGGCCAGCGACGGATACCGGGAATCTGTGCCCCCGCCATCGGCTGTACACCGATGATCTGAATATCAGGATTTTGCTCTTTCAAAAAACGTGATGTCCCCATGATGGTGCCCGTGGTACCCATCGAGCTCACAAAATGAGTTATCTTACCCTTGGTATCATGCCAGATTTCAGGGCCAGTGCCATTGTAGTGCGCAACCGGGTTATCCGGGTTTGAGAACTGGTCAAGCATCACCCCGTCACCATTCGCTACCATCCCGCGTGCGCGATCAATCGCGGCTTCCATGTTGCCTTCTTTCGGCGTCAAGACAATCTCAGCGCCATAGGCCGCCATACTCGTACGGCGCTCAACACTCATATGTTCCGGCATAATCAGGATCAAGCGATAACCCTTAATCGCTGATGCCATCGCCAATGCAATCCCAGTATTGCCACTGGTCGGCTCGATCAGCGTATCACCCGGTTTAATCTGGCCTCGCGCTTCAGCCTGCTGAATCATACTTAACGCGGGACGATCTTTGACCGAGCCAGCGGGATTATTCCCTTCCAGCTTCGCTAAAATGACATTACTAGCATCACCCGGCAAACGCTGCAATTTTACCAGCGGGGTATTACCAATAAAATCCTCAATGGTTGGATACGACATGTTTAAGCCCCAAAAAAGGATAGTTTACTCATCAAACCTTACCCATTTAAGAACGATTGAACTCAACAACGTTACTCTCATTCGACAAAGTGATCGCCTGCTGCTCACTCAGTTCAGGAACCAGTTGATGTAAAACCGCCTGAACCTGCTTTTCATCAAAATTATCGCTCGCCTTTTGCAATATTGCCATATTACGCTCTATCTCATCCCACTCAGATTTAGTTGAATGTGCCTGTAATATCTTTTTATGCCGGGTTTTCATCAGGTCTTCCTGCTTATAAAAAAGCTCTTCGAAAAGCTTTTCACCTGGACGCAGTCCTGTGTATTTAATTTCGATATCATCACCCGGCGTCTTTCCAGACAGACGAATCATCTGTTCTGCCAGGTAGCCAATCTTAAGCGGCTCTCCCATATCCAGTACAAATATCTCACCGCCGTCACCCATGGTTGCAGCCTGCAGGATAAGCTGACTTGCTTCCGGGATCGTCATAAAAAACCGAGTAATATCAGGGTGCGTAACAGTAACAGGGCCACCACGGGCAATTTGTTCTTTAAATAAGGGTACAACGCTTCCAGCTGAACCCAGCACATTACCAAAGCGCACCGTTATATAATGCGTATTAACACGTGAGTTTAACGTCTGGCAATAGATCTCTGAAGCACGCTTAGTCGCCCCCATCACATTCGCAGGGTTGACTGCCTTATCCGTTGAAATCATCACAAATGTTTCACAACCAAATTTTGCGGCTGTCTGAGCCATCAAACGAGTGCCAAGCACATTGTTTCTAACGGCCTCACGTACCTGATACTCAAGCATTGGGACATGTTTATAAGCAGCCGCATGAAAAATAATTTCAGGTGTATGATTTTTCAATACATGTTCGACTGACGCTACATCACACACATCCCCCAGCACAGAATGGAAAATTAGATTCGGGTAGTCATTTTTAAGCTCACAACCAATGCTATAAAGATTGAATTCTGATTTTTCAAACAGAATTAATTTCGCTGGACCCAGTTTTGCTACTTGTCGACAGAGTTCAGAACCTATAGAACCACCACCACCACTAATTAAAACCGTTTTACCTGAGATCCCCAGATTGATCCCCTCCCAGTCAAGTTGAACGGGATCACGCCCCAATAAATCATCAATCGCGACTTCTCGTAATTCATTCAAAGTTGACTGACCTGAAACTAAATCCTGCATTCCTGGCAATGTTCGGAATGGTACCTCAGTCTGTTCGCACAGCTCTACAATCCGACGCATCTGTTTACTGCTCGCTGAGGGAATCGATATCATGATGATATTAACCTGATAAACATCCACGATATCGGGAATATCGCAAATCGTACCCAAAACAGGTATCCCCCTCACTTTTGCACCCTTCAAACGATGATTATCATCAAGAAAACCAACAACCAGATATTCGCCCTCTCGTAACAGATCTCTAACCAGCATTTCACCAGAGCGGCCAGCACCCACAATTAATACATGTTTACGTCCAACCACATTTTTTAAATTTAACCCGTGCTCTTTCCACATTCGATAGGTTATCCGCGGCACACTTAACAAAAAAACAAGGTAGACCGGGTAAAATAGTAATATTGTTCTAGGAACACCTTCCATACGATTAAACAGGAACAGACACAGGGATATCGCTAAAACACCAATAATTGCTGCACGGCTAATATTCCACATATCAGGAAGACTCGCAAAGCGCCATAGCCCTTTATATAACCCTGTAGCCCAGAAAACGATCGCTTGAGCAATCGTGACAATAACAAGCGTCTGCCAGACCATCGCCCAGGCACTGTCTGGTAATGAGAAATTATAGCGGGTATAAAAAGCCAGCCCCCATGCTAGCACCACCATTAAGAGGTCATGGGTAATCACCGCTAGACGCCTACTCTGGAGCCTCAATGTTATTTTTTCCCGCATATTAAAAGTCACTCAACATAGTTTGATGCATATTGACGCGCTAATTTTACAACCCCAGTCATAATCATGATGTATACCACCACCCAACCAATGGCGATCATCCACTGAAAGGCAACATCAACCTGCATTGCTAACCATGCCGTAGCACTACACGATGCCATCAGCAAGTAAGCACACAATACGGTTTTTTTGTGCCCCCAACCAGCCTGAACAAGTCGCTGATAAAAGTGCCTTTTATGCGCTTCCCATACGCGCTCACGTGCCACTATTCTACGCATCAGTGTAACCGATGCATCCACAATAAAAGGTGAAAAGACCAATAAGCCAACCCATACAGGAAAAATCCCTTCAGCGCTGGCCCATAATGAATAAGCAGCAACTAAAAAACCGAGTGTCGATGAGCCACTGTCACCCATAAAAATTTTTGCGGGTGGAAAATTAAATAACAGAAACCCAGCTACCGATGCCACGAGGATAAGATTAGCGCTAATAAAGAGCAGATGCCCGGCATTCCATCCCAACAAAGCGAAACAGGAAAACCCAATCATCGCCATCCCCGCAGCAAACCCATCCATGCCATCCATAAAGTTATACAGATTTATCAACCACACAATAAAACAAGCGGATACAAACACTGCAACGAATGCTGGCCACTGCCATGACAAACCAGGCAATTCTAACACTTCAAGTGCAAAACCATTCATCACCAGTAACACAGCCGTACAGACGTGAATAATGAAGCGTAGCCCTGCACTCAGTGAATAACAATCATCCAAAAATGAGATCACGGCAATTATTAGCGTACACAAAAGCAAAACGGGGTGAAGCGTAACACCCAATAACGGTATCAACAGAATAATACCGGTAAAAAAAGCGGCCAGGATTGCCACTCCACCCGCTCTAGGCAGTGGAATTAAATGAAGAGAACGCTCATTAGGGTGATCCATTATCCGTAGCGGAGAGCCTGGGCTGAGGAATGTGCGTGTTAAGCACATAGAGAGTAGAAACGGAATAATAACCAAAGCACTTATCATCGACGAATTATACCCACCTCCTATGCCAATTGCATGAATTTACTTTAGTTTTCAGTTTTTCCGCACCAGCCACCGCTTAAATTCAATCAGGCTTCTGCAATAGAAATTCTTCCGCCGTTCTTTTCAGCGCATCATCAACACTCACTGGCGGTATCCAGTCTAATTTCGACTTCGTTTGCTTGATATCCACCTGCAGCGAACCTGTCAGGCGCCGCGCAATATCGCGTCTACCAAGCAAAAGCGCCCCACCTCTCAATAAAATTTCGGGCACTGGTAATAATCGTGCAGGCTTGCTCAAAGATTCACCCATACGCATCAACAACTCGCTAGTCGACATATCTTCACCATCACTCACCAAAAATGTCTGATTCGCGGCTTCAGGATGATCAATACATGTCACTATCAG
This sequence comes from Gammaproteobacteria bacterium, assembly GCA_021648525.1. GTDB lineage: Bacteria > Pseudomonadota > Gammaproteobacteria > SZUA-140 > SZUA-140 > SZUA-76. The sequence goes on along the minus strand of JAKISP010000019.1, from coordinate 48,951 downwards.
GTCCACCAGATTATCCAGCGCTACCAGACTGCGTTTATTATGAATTGCACCAAAAGGTAATGGCACACCTTTATACAGCCAGCGCATCATCGCATGAAAATTGGCTTTCACCCCGGGGCCATAAACCAACACGGGGCGAATGATCACCACTTCTAACCCTGTGCGCGAGGCTATCTCATGAAGAGCTTGTTCCGCCTCCCATTTCGATTGTCCGTATGTATCTACTGGAGAAGCGGGGGAAAATGAGGAGAAAGGGACAGCGCCTTGACTCCCACTAGTCGTCTCTCCATTGACCTTAATCGAGCTGATAAATATCAACCGATTAACGCCAGCCTGCGCAGCCTGTTCAGCAAGTCGCCGAGTACCCTCAACATTAACATGCCGAAATGCTGCTATCGGATCGCTCGCTGTATCAGCCATCACATGTACCCGAGCCGCAGTATGAATGACAGTATCAACACCAGCCAACGCAGACAGCCAATTAGTACCCGAACCAATATCACCAACAGTAACGCAACCCTCCATTGAGGAAGAACGAACAGCCCCCCGAACAGCCAACTGCTTTCTTTTAAGCGCGGCTATCACAGCAGACCCAACAAACCCATTAGCACCAGTCACAAGCTTCATGTTTATTTTTTAATATACTCCATCAGCTTAGCCGGGATTTTTAACAGCACACGAGGAAGACTGGTCTTAATGCCATTCGCTCTACAGGCTTTGACAATTTCTCGATTAAGAATCCAGCTACTTTTTAACCCTCTGGTGCTGACTCCCCCCGCTCGCATTTTGACCACCACCCAAGGCAGGTATGAATAACTAGCCTTAGCGGTATGAAGCAACCGTGCGACCATTTCAAAATCCGAAGCAATATGATAATCCAATGAAAACCCACCATGAATTTCATAGAGTTCACGCTTTACAAAAAAAGTTGGGTGAGCAGGCATCCAGCCATAACGCAAACGACCCGGGTTAAATTCACCGGAACTATAATAACGAATAGTACGTTCAGTATTTTTTCCATCAACAATGGCTAAGTCAGCAAAAACCGTATCTGAATCTGTTGCTTTCATACATGCTATCAAGCGACTAACCGATGAGTCATCCACATAGAAGTCATCAGCGTTTAATAAACCGACCACACAACCTGTTGCCAATTGAATACCCTTATTCATAGCATCATAGATCCCTTTATCAGGTTCAGAGATCACCATATTAATGCTATCGCCATACTCCCTGATAATGTCCATTGTTCCGTCTTTTGAGACACCATCGACGATGATGTACTCAATATTAGGGTAGTCCTGAGCAAGCACAGACTCTATTGTATCTCGTATAGTTGAGGCACTATCAAAACACACTGTAATAATGCTAACTTTTTTCACTTAATGATTTCCAACGGCTGCCTGCAAGTCTCACAAACCAACTCAAATGTCATCACGAAACTCGCTGAATAAACCAGTCACCAAGCACTAGCACATCCATCTTCGTACGCAAAAAACAATCAAGTGCCTCTTCTGGCCTACAGACCACAGGCTCATTTTCGTTAAACGATGTATTCAGAACAATCGGAACTCCCGTCTTGTTACCAAAAGCCTTGATCAAGCGATAGTATCGGCCATTGCTTTCTTGACTGACAGTCTGTAACCGCCCTGAGCCATCAACATGAGTAACTGCCGGGATCATTTCACGCTTACTCTCCCGAATAGGATACACCTGCATCATAAAAGGCACATCGTCATCTTGCTCAAACCACTCGGCCACTGCCTCGCGTAAAATAGAAGGAGCGAAAGGCCGGAAAGATTCCCGCCGCTTAATTTTTAAATTCAGGATATCCTTCATATCTGCTCGGCGTGGATCTCCTAATATAGAACGATTACCTAACGCACGAGGCCCCCATTCCATGCGCCCTTGAAACCAGCCAATTACATTCCCCTCAGCAATAGCGATAGCAGTGCGTTCACACAACGCAACCTCATCAGTAATATGTGTTACGACACAGCCCTTTTCCTCAAGGCGATCTGAGTTCACTTCTAATAGCTTACGGAAATCGAGACCGCTAAAGCCAGGCCCCCAATAAGCATGATCCATCACAAAATCACGAGCCCCACCAAGCTTGTGCCAAACTGAAAACGCGGCGCCAATAGCACCACCTGCATCACCGGCAGCCGATTGAATATATATATTCTTAAAGGGTGTCTGTCTATATACTTTGCCATTAGCCACTGAGTTCATCGCACAACCACCGGCCAAGGCCAAATAGTCGCTACCATGCCGCTTATGCAATACATTCAACAAATGAAAGAATGCCTCCTCATACATCGCCTGTATTGAGCGTGCAATATCCATATGCCACTGACTAAGAGCCTCGTCTTTCTGGCGTACTGGCCCTAACAAATCAACTAAAGCATCAGAAAACAACCTGCCAACCTTAGGCTCACCATTTTCCCACTCGTATTCTACTTTCTCTTTATGGTGACGAAAATACTTAAGCGTAAGCTTAAAGCCGCCATCTTCCTGCAATGTCACCAATTGTCGCATTTCATCCATATAGTTTGGCTGTCCGTAAGGTGCCAATCCCATCACCTTATACTCATCACCATAATGAGGAAAACCTAACCACTGAGTCATCGCCTGGTAAAAAATACCTAATGAATTCGGAAAATAAACCTTGTCATCAATCGCTATATTTTTTCCATTCCCAAAGCCCCAGGCAGTACTCGCAAAATCACCAAATCCATCAATAGAAACCACCACTGCTTTATCAAAAGGTGATACATGAAATGCCGAAGATAAATGAGCTAAATGATGTTCAACCTCATGCACTTTACCCGAGAAGAGACCCATATCGACACTTTGACTCAATTCATCTCGTACATTGGCTCGCTCTTGCTTATTGCGAATACGATCCATTAACATGCCTACGTCAGGACGCTTTGCCAATGTGAACCCTATTTTTTTCCATAAATTCGCTTTTGAATCCTGATTAATAGCCACATGAGTCACTTCATTCAAGTTGATTCCAGCCTCAGTCAAACAATACTTTATTGACTCGGATGGAAATCCAGCCCAGTGTTTTAACCTACGAAAACGCTCTTCCTCAGCAGCGGCAATCAGCACACCATCTTTAACCAGGCATGCAGAAGAATCGCCATGATAAGCATTAATTCCCAATATATACATCAAACCTTGTCCTTTCGATTACTACAGTGCTTATCAACTTGCACACCCTCACATTTACTACTTTCTTCCTCACTAACAAGCTACGAATTTTCACACGCACTACCGAAAAAAGAAAAATACCTTAACCTCACCACCCAAGCAACTCTACTGTTTATCCTGCGGAATTAAAGAGTTATAAACACAAAAAATTTTATGCGATATGGACTCTAGTCGATAGCTACCATTCGTTTTCTCATCAATCACCTGGCGTTTTAAACGCCCAATTTCGGCCAAGCCAAGACATAACCGCAAATCTTCAGCAGAGCCACTGGGGAAAATTTTGCCACGCGTGTAATCAGTCAGCATATTTTTGACATCACCCACATCAGAAGCCACACATATACACTTCATTGCCATCGCTTCAAGCAACACTATTGGACATGCCTCACTACGTGAAGGTAGAACAAAAACATCACAACCAGCCAAGAGAGAGCGAATTTTACCTTTTTCTTGCCACCCGATAAACTCAATAGTACATTCTTTTTCCAAAGCCGTAATTTCGCTCGCATGTACATAAAGCGACCTTGCATATGCGGCATGTGTTTCTAACTCCAAGCCTACAATCTTAACCTTGTACGGAGAAGCTAAACCATCCAACGCTCCCAATAATACGTCAATGCCTTTGAGCGGGTTAAGATTACCTACTGAGAGTATTTTTAACACCTCCTCATTGTCGCCTAATATCCCGTTCCAGGACCTCCCCTCATCACTCACTCTATTTCGCGACCAGAATTTTTCATCAACAGCTCCTGGGATAAAATCGGCATTTTCGAGGCCATAGACCTTTTCTGCCTTGCGTGCGACCACGACCAACCTATGAGGATGCTTTTTCAAAATCCATTTACCTATATACACCAACCAGCAAAACCGAGGGGTTGTCTCATGAAAATGCCAGACCACTGGCACACCAAGGATACGCGCAGCTATTATCGGTGCGATATTCGCCCCCCCATGAACATTGAAAATAGTCATGTCACAGGGAATTCTACCTAGAAGGGCCAAAACAACCAACAGCATACTATTCAACATCACTTCTAAAACATAAAAAGGCGTCCATAGATGCCTGAGATTGAGTAAAGCGATATCCGTCATACTTCCACGATTGGTGGTTACGATAAATGACTCCACACTTTTGAGGAGTGCCTTACGTATTGTATCAACATAGATATGAGGGCCGCCGATCCTATGATCAAGAATAAAGTGATATACACGTAACATTATTACTTACCAGATAATTAAGGTATGAAAATACACAATTTTTTGTGCATCAAACCTCTTAAGCACGATTGTCAATCTTTTTTTAACAAAAAATAGGGCGATTGGGGGATTATAACAAATGATTCATTCACACACATTGACGCGAGTAATTAGATTTTTCCATAAAAACATTCTGAGATCTTTGCACGATACTACTCAGCAGCCAATACTTTAATGTTGCATTTTTGAAGACTATCCAAAAAAATAACGATTTATTAATCCACTCAGGGCAGGTAAAACAGACCTGATTTCTTCTCCATTTTTCGTTTTTCAGACATAACTTACCAGGCGATTCGATACCCCTCGCTTAATATTATGGGCCACACACATCAATTCAAACCGTGCTTGGTTTTGTGACAACCTTAAGGTAACGGGCTTTCGCCATCCCGTAATGTAACTTCAGCACACCGAATACTCGCTCTACAGTACATCGAACCCCGGTATTTGTCAGCAAAGATGCCCGGTATTTTTCACACCGCCTAATGAAAATCTTGTTCTTCATCACGCATCTCTTTCGACGGATTCAATCATACTTCAGCCACCGGATTCCAGTTCCTGATCTCGCCTGACCAGCGCTGAGGCTTCTTCTCTTTAACTCTCTTAGACCGTCTCTCCCCTCCAATACCACTTTATCTTCTCCTCTGTAACGCTCGTCTGGCGTGACAAAACGGATTGTACTATGTCGATGTGCGGAACGTGTCAACCTCAAATGGACAGTTGATTTTTAGATAACATCTACTTGCCTCTATCTCTCACATAGCCAGCGGCTGTGAACGTTGGGGAATTTACGCCACAGCAAGCACCTCACCGCAGGGTTCCTGCTATGCTAGCGAGGCCTTCACGGACATCCTGAAGGCCAACCACATCCAGATTAACATGGATGGCAAAGGCTGTTATCGCGATAATATTTTCGTTGAACGGCTCTGGCGTACCGTGAAGTACAAGCACCTACATACCCGAGCGTTCAACAACCTTAAAGGAGGCAAAGCAAAGCTTAATCCACTGGTTTGGATGGTATAATCGAATAACGATTCCATCAAGGTCTTGATAACTTAACCCCAGATGAGGTTTACTATCAACATCAAACCATTTCACAAGCTGCCTGAGCTTAATTGATAACCACGTTAGAGCTTAACTTTTCCTCAGGTTGTCTAGCTTGAAGAGCGCCACTTCAATCTTTGCTAGCAAACACCGACCCATGGAGTACCAAATGACAGAAATTTATGAAGATGGAACGTATCTTAATAATAATCCATCATGGCACGAGGAAGACTCGCCATGGAAAGCAAGGCAGATACAAAATATAATTGAAAGAAACTCTTTGAATCCGATAAGTATTTGTGAAATAGGATGTGGTGCAGGAGAAATTCTTAACCAATTGTCAGTGCAGTACGGTGATAATATAGAACTTTTCGGTTATGAGATATCACCACAAGCATTTGAATTATGCAATAAAAAGTCAACACCTAATTTGATTTTTAAGCCATCAGATTTATTGAAAGATAATGATGCTTATTTCGATATTGTAATGGCCATTGACGTTTTTGAACATGTAGAGGACTACTTTGGTTTTTTAAGAAAGCTAAAAGAAAAAGCTGAATACAAAATATTTCATATTCCGCTTGATCTATCCGTTCAAACAGTTCTTCGCTCTTCTCCCATAATGAAAGGCAGGAAATCTGTTGGACATATTCACTACTTCACCAAAGAAACAGCACTGGAAACCATAAAGGATACCGGCTATGAGATTATCGATCATTTTTACACAGGTGGCTCCTTAGAATCACCAAATCGTGGATGGAAAGCCAATCTATTAAAAATACCAAGAAAGCTTGCATTCTCTGCAAATAAAGACTTGGCGGTTAGATTGTTGGGCGGCTATTCACTTATGGTTTTAGCCAAGTAAATCGCATAACGAATAAGGAAAAGCGCTGAGGGTCTATAAACAGCACGTCAACAGCTATTCAGCTTGATTTGAGGCTATAAATTAAATTGTGTAACTGCTCATTATTGAATAGTTACTAAGTTTTTTAAGTTTATTATCGTGGGTGATGACCGTGCTGATAGTTCACCTGAAATTATTAAGCACTCTGCCGAAATAGATTCCCATATGTTAGTCATTACAAAAACCAATACTGGAATTAAAAAAGTGCATAGTTAACGGACTGCAAGGCTTGATGCCCACGATATTTTGTAAACTCTCGCCACTAGAGGCTCAGCTTGAATTTACAATGAAGGGTAATCAGTTAATATTTATTGGTTCCGGGTTGTCTATAATTGATAGTATGGGGGAGATGCTAGAAGTTTATAGCTATTTGACCAAACATGAATTGCTCATAAATAACGCTTCGTAGCGTAGATAGGTTTCTGACTCTCTTGCTTATTATTGTAAAAGCGTTGTGGGATCAGTGCTCGTCTATTTTCCTTAATGATGCTGGTATTGAGCATCAAAAACTTAAACACTTCAACCTGAAATAAATTAAACTATTACTATGCCTCCTACCGTATCAGTAGTTATGTCTGTTTTTAATGGTGAAGATACTATTGCTAATTCCATTGATAGTATATTGGCACAGACATTTGATGACTGGGAGCTTATTATTATTGATGATTGCTCAACTGACTCGAGTGCTTTGATTATTCGGGAATATGAGAATTCAGACCGTCGAATAAAAATGCTAGTTAACCAGGTAAATATGGGGTTGGCGGCAGGCCTGAACAGGGGCATTAAGGCTTCTTCTGGCACTTATATAGCAAGAATTGATGCGGATGATCTATCGTTCCCTGATCGACTTAAGAAGCAAGTTTTGTTTCTCGATAAAAATCCTGATATTTCTGTTCTGGGGACTGGAGCTCAATTTATTAATGAAGGGGGGCACGTTATTAAAGAGGTATTAATGCCAAAAACGCATGATGAAATAATAGAATTTATACCGAAGTCGTCCCCATTTATTCACGCATCTGTTATTGCGAGAAGAAAATTTTTTATTGAGACCGGGGGATATAATTGCCAACTACGGAGAGCCCAAGACTACGAGTTATGGGCGCGAGGTATGAGGTCTTTTAAATATCACAATTTACCAGAAATTTTGGTTAAATATCAGTTAAGTAATCGTCAATATAAATTATCATCTATATTATATGGAGTGATGGCAAGGGTTAAATCTGGCTACCGTAGAGGTTTTTTCATCAAGGCAGTATATTGGTCAGTGATTGAATTGATGAGGGTGATCATAAAGCGCTGATTTTTTGAGGCTGTAAATAATTCTGTGTAACTGCCCTTTTCAAATATGAGGAGCTAGCTGCTCCTCAAATACAATCATAAAGTGATTCATGGCTTCTTTCCAGTTTCTAATTGGCATCGTACCCAAAGCACTTCGTGGGCCCAGCGTCAGAGGTGCGAAATCCAGCGACAACTTACCAGGTGTCATTAGCCAAGATCTGATGAAGTATTAAAGTGTAACCCTGTGGTTTGTTTTGCGCTTACGTTACTTTTTGATAAAACAGGTTGCTGTTTGATTTTTGCAATTTATTTTGAACTAGAAAAAATAACGAAAAAACCTGTCAAGTACTTTTTTTGGTTATTTACGCTGAATAGTTACGAAATTTCTAGGGCATTTTTCTTTATTGGTCATAATTTACGCCAATGCTGAGGAAGTAGCCCATCGAATCCCCAGGAGGTTTTACTCCCTGATATATTAAACCCTGGCGCTATTACGTGCTTATGCGGATTTTTAGATAACCATGCCCCCCACCAGCTAAAAGTACTATTAGCAATAATAAAGTGCTTACATTGGCTCATAAGCCAAAGATCAGCATAAGCATGCTCATCCCCTTTGTTGTGAGAAACCAAGGTAAACCGATTACGCGGAAGTAAAACTAATTCACATGCAGCATCGGGTGCATCAGAAAATATGAAGTAGTGAGCGTTTGGAATGAGTTCGTCCATTTTTAAAAGCGATCGTTGGTAATAACCAGCTGGGGCATTGTTTAGGCCTTTTTGATCAGGAGCATCAAAAAAACGTACGTGGACAGCAACAGATAGGTTAGATTGAATTTTCGAAGCTATATTTAGATTTTCATCATCAGTTGGTGGAGTGATCCTTAAATCGCTACGAATTATGGATTCTATGTCTTTAAAATACTGCTCGCTTTGCCAGTACCCTTCGAGATATAGCCTACCGCGAGCTTTAATAGTCAATAACCTTGAATCAAATCCAACACCTTCTTGCTGAATGTAGTCTCGCTCCCCGTACTCTTTCCATCGATTCGAAAATCGTGTTAGATACCTACGAACACGAGAAAGTGGTGCAAAGCGCTCTGTAGGTGTTGCTTTCCGAGCATCAATATTGAAATGGTGAAGTTGATACTGGCGCTGATACTCGAAATCTTGAGCAAAACCACTCACATCATCAATCACGAGTTCGCAATTATTAATAAACGACAACCTTCGTGCAGCAGAATATGCAAAAAGCTGATTCCCTAAACCACCTAAAATTCTTGTAACAATCATTTATATAATTCTTTTGTTCCAATGCGTATAAGCCAATATATTTTACAGCCTTAAAGAGTATGGGTTTTAGAGAGTTTCCTACTGTTGAAAGAAGAGACAAGAACCCAATACCATATGCATGCGTATATAGCATAGTAGAAGGGGTCGACTCCGGCAAATAGCACACCCGCACGAAACATGGATATTGTTGACATTAAAAAATAGACGAAAACCAAAAGGCCAAACATCCCCCCTTTGCGACGTAACAAATTTATAAACTCCAAATAAACTATAATTAAAAAAGGATATAAAATCAAAGCTATATTGTTTTTAAAACTAAATACTTCGGAGAGAAGTGACCCCCCTAAACCAAAATGTAAGAACGAAGCCTCTTCCGTAATTATTTTTGAAAAATGGGGAGTACCATTAAATAAGATAGTCATTGCCTGAGGAGTAAACACCTTTCCAATCGAATATATAACGTAAGCGAGCATGTCTACTGACTTATTGGACTCTAAAATCAACAACCCAGATTCCGCGCTTAATCTTAGCTCTCCGGGAATAAATAAAAACTCCTCCCACTCAAAGCTTCGCTTCCAGACAACCCGGATTACCTCAAATGAAGTCACCAAAAAACATGCCAATACTAACTTAACAATCGGTATCTTTCGATTCTGAATCAGAAGAATAACAATCCACACCATCAAAGACTGATACAAAAAATCACGGCCGGTAGTCATCAAGTCTAATGTTATAAATGGGAGCAACATGATGAAATACCATGTTCGTCTATTTTTCAATACTAAATAGACTACCATTGATACAACAGAAAAAAATAAAAATGTAACTTTGAATCTATTATTAATACCTGTGGAAAATGAGCTTGCTAGCGATCGGTTAGACCAAAGCTCATTAATCCCAGGTGAATTAGCGAAGAACACTAGCCAAATATATGAAAAAATCAGTGCATACAATGTATATATGACATTCGTCCTAATTGGCAATAGCGATATACTGCCTATAACCGGGCGTAAACTATTATACAAAAACACCTTAACAGTGTAATACACGACCAATATGCATAAAAAGTAAAGTGAATATTGCGCAAAAAATCGAATTGTATCTTTTGACGCGCCAACATGCGTTACTCCTGAATCAAGATGTACCCACGCAGGAATCCCAATATACAAACACGACAGCAAAATAAAATAGGTACTGCTATCCCAAAAGACACGATCTCTCTCTCTAAGATAGCGGAATACAAAAAGTATCACTATTGAAACGCAGGCAAGAACTAGACAGGTTTTTAACAGGTCATTGCTCACAATATTTCACGCAACATTTTTTACTTACTCCCATTTTCCCTACTTGAATTTTCTGCTGGATATGATGAAAATTCACTCAGATTCCCGCACATTTTTAATTCCTATACCAATCATCACTAATTAGTTTAGTTACAATTTGATCGATATTATCAGCTGGGGTATTACTCGTAGTATCAACCTCACTGTATGGAATATCGTATTGCAAGAGTTTTTTTCGGTATAATTCAATCGTATTTTCTATTTCGGATATAGTGAGTTCCGGTTTTCTTTGGTATATCAAACCGGGTTCACCCATGCACAAAAAAACAAATTTAGGTTTTGGAAATAATTTAATGAAAATTATCTCATTAAGCCATGATGGTTTCCTAAAAAACATATCGCAAGCGTAACGGTCGAAAATTACGACTCCACCACTCCCCCAATACCATTTATGCCTATACAAACGCTCAAGGAAATCAACATAGCAGACAAATTGCCATATACTACGCGCAGCCAACCCAATGGGCGTTCCTTTTGTATGCCTTTCTCGTAACTTTCCCAAAAATGATAATAAGAAAAAAAACAACGGCTTCATCGCAGCCTTCCTGGCAGGCCCCATGAATTGACGCTGCACACTTGGCCATCTTAAGCCTGTAAGCGATTCTGTTATAGTACTTTTACCAGCCCCATCTGGCCCTAAAAAAACAATAGCCTGATTCCTCTTCATAAACATTTTAAGCCTGCTAGTTACTCGTGCCAGTAAGTAAGATTTTCCTGAGGCCGCTCTGGGAAAACTAGATTGAATAGCCTTAACTACGTCACTCTCTTTGATCGTGCCACTTTGGAACCTTTGAATTAGCTGTATGTATCCCCCCGGAGACATTGGCAAAAATTGATATGAAGCTGCACGTTCTTCTAACCCTATTAGATCTACTTGCAAAATGTCCTTCATATATCTTTGACTAAAGTAGTTTTTATTCAATGCCGCATGGTAGATAAGGAGTATCGCCTCATCATAGGCGTTCAATCGGCTGATTCCGTCCACACCTACTTCAGATAAACTTAACAAGTTTTCTACGAATCCTGCTGGTGCCTCAACACCCCCAATACAAATAGCTGACACGACATCGAGATGTATCCACCAGCCACTATCACCATCATATTTAAGGTATTTTTTACTATGCTTATCCGTAGAAAACCCTAGGAACCCCCACGACTTCAACAGCTCATCACACTCATCCACATCCCGTACTAATATATCAATATCACCAGAATCAGCCCACTGACTGGGTTCCCTCATAAGAACGTAGTCAACATCTGCCACACCTAACTGGACAAGCAGTTGTTGCTGGGGCGGCAAAACCACGCTCTCAAATGTTTTATCTTCCTTAACCACTAAACAGACGCCTTTTTATTCGCTCAACAAGACTATATTTATATTTCAGCCTATCGACTTTAATGTTTTTTTCACCTAATGCTGCCAGAACCGATAATCTATGAAAACCATCAGCAACATCCCAACGATTTAAGGGCGACTGTCTACTCCAATGCCTAAACACAAGAATAGGGTAGTTCTGACTATCATAACCTTCTTTCTGCATGCTAAAAATAAGATTCCTAAAGCCTATTTCAGAGTGTGAGTGTAAGTGCGAGTGCAATGACTTATACTCCAAATAGTCTCTGTATCCATATGCTGATCTCAACGGAATATTCCTTAAAACATGAGATGCATAGGCATAATGAGGTGTATCGTATATAGACACATACTTTATTCTAGGAGTCACATTGCTACTTAATAGGCCCACGTACAGCCTATCTATTCCTATCAAGTCGCTTCTTTCGAATACAAACCTTCCACTCAAGAAGGATGGAAGCCGCCGCTCTAGTTCAACCATTCAACTATTTCCCGCTAGTCCAATCTCAATATAGTAATTATATAATTTCCCTTAGCCTGTCACTCAAATTCAGCAGAGATACTTCCATGCTGGAAGATAATTCCCTTAAAGAAAACTGCTCCATATCATCAATAATTATTGCGCTACTCTACCGAGCAATGTACATAGCAATGATTTTTTCATGTTTTTCACTCCACACTCCCTGCTTTTTCAATGTACGTTTTATTACTTTTGCATTATTAGAAACCAGTTCCTGCTTAGATTTTTTCCTAGTATCCGCATTAAAATTAATCTTAGCTACAATATTACCTAAAGAATGGCCTGGTGGGATATATCGATAATATTTGTAAAACAAAACCTTATCAATCTGAACAGCCCTGTTTTGCGCAAAGAAAATAGCGCAAGCCACACCATCCAGACTAAACCTGAGGTTTATTTTCACAGCAGCAAGCCCTTTCCATACCTCCATAAAATGTTTTGCCTTACCCACCCTCCATACGCCATAGATAACATTAGCCTTATGGGATGATTCATCCAGAAAAATAAAGTTTTTTATTCTAACGCACGCATCCTCATTACTGACAAATGACAAATCAGGCAAAGTCTTCATGCTAAGTAGAGGAAAAGCGGCAGACATAACGCAAGCTCTTGGGAAAACCATTGTTGCTTGCGCGTCTTCGTCGAGGCAAGCGACACACTCTGATATAAAATCTTTATCCCAAACATCATCACAAGCAGCCCACATAAAATATTTTCGCCTAGCCTCACCCAACACGAACTGAAAATTCCCCATAGCCCCCATATTTTCTGGCTGCCTAAAAATTTTGATGCGCGAATCCCTCGCCGCATATTCACTACAAATTGCCCAGGTTGAGTCAGTGGATAAATTATCGGAAATCACTAATTCAAAATCAGTGTATGTCTGGCCTAGAAGTGCATCAAGAGCCTTCCGAATATAAGACTCTCCATTATATACAGGCATGCCAATACTAACGCCGGGTATTGTCCGTAACATTTATAAATCCCATTATTTCGCGCCACAGATCCTGTGGGCACCATGAATTAAAACCTTTTCCCTAACGAGGGGAGCTGCCGTACCTGCAGCCAGCATAATAAAGCAACAAACAAAACCAAGAACCACCATCTGCAAAAATAACGACAATTGGTCAACCGATATTATGCTATCAATAACAAAACCAGTTATAAAAGCCATACCAATGGGTTTCAATATATCATTTTTATACCAATACCATTTTTCAGTACGCAATATTTTGAGGTACATAAAATGGACACCTATCAACAAGTAGCCTGTATTTAGGAGAATCCACAACCACGCGGTGCCCTCAGCGCCATAACGAGGCGCAACAAAGATAATTGCGGGCACAATAATTAACACGGCAATAGCATTAACTCTAATGGAGAGACTAGTCCACCCATATGCAAGTTGAGCCCTATATGGCATCCACATCAATCCGTTGAGCAGATTCCCCAAAGCCAGCAAACTAACCAACATTGAACTACTGTCTGCGAGCTGAGGATCACGACTCCATAGTAAAAGAACTGGCTCAGCAAAAACCACCAAAAACACGGCAACACTACCGAAAATAACCGCGATTAACTGAGACCCGAAGTGATATGCAAAAATAAACTCACCTGCAGTTCCTTTCTTTTGAAGCTTAGTAAGTCGCGGTAGCCATGCTTGGCCAATCGGACTTGCTACCATATATAAAGCCCCAGCAACCACTGAGGCAAGCATGTAATAGCCGTATTCAGAAAGTCTAAGGAGGTTTGAAAGCAACACTTTATCTGCTTGCATCAGCAGCAACGACAAAAATGTAATGCCCATTACTCCCCCCGCAAAGCGCCATACACCTCTTAGAGCCTGCAACGAAAAACGCCCTGATCGCTCAGCACTAGGCAATTTTTTATATACGGACACTGCCAAAGCCAACAAAGCAAGACCTGACACGACACCCTGCCATACAAAAAAAGCATCTATGGTAGGAGAAATCCAAACTAGCACAATCACAGCTCCTACTGCTCGAAGCGAAGCCATGAGACTATTGACTACATTAAATAATACTTGATACTGTAACCCCAAAAGACAGCTACGGTAAATACCTTCAACAAAACGTAAAGCAACCACCCCACCTATTAAAACTAATGCCTGCTTTACTGTTTCAAAAGTCAGTGTTTCCGACTTTAACCAAACACTAGCTAACCACCCTGATCCAAACCAAACACTTAGTGCAATTACGATAGCTATTCCAAACGCTAACACTTCAATACTTCGTAATAAATCACGGACAGCCTGTATCTCATGCGCGCCCCCTGTAAAGCGTGCCATTTCGCGATTCAGCGTAGGAGTCATCCCCATATCTAGCAATACAAACCAAACTTGCAACATCGCAAATAAACCGATCAGCCCATAGGATTCAATTCCAAGATATTTAATATATAAAGGGATAAAAGCTAAGCCCATTAGAGCAACCCACACCTGGCCTAGGTAATTGGCAAGGACATTTTTCTTTAGAGACATATGGGGTTAACCTATATATAACTATCGTGTTCTCTTTAGGTATCCATCTGGAGCGACACTGATAAGCAGCTTGTTATCTATTTGCTTATCGATTTCAAATTCAGAATGAGTTTTTAAAAATTCCCATACAGCCGTTTTTGGGTTATCACCAGGCCCCCACTGACGCTCTGGAAACATGTCGGCTGGTAGGTCTTCGATAATAGTATCAAAAACAACGCAATAACTTTCTTTGCTAGTGAGGGGAGCATAAGCTTCCAATTCGGCCAATACATGATCATGAGTATGATTTGAATCAAGACATACTAAAATACGCTCGTACCCTTTTGCATGTTCATATACTTGAGCAATAATTTCAGGGGCAATACTGGATCCCTCAATCATATCAATTTTGTGCGCCATCGGATGCGCCTCAATGGCCGCCCAATTGTGTGATCGTATGTCGATATCAACCCCCAATACACGGCGATGACTGCCCTTCGGATCAAGCGATTTCCCTGATTCTACAGCATCAGTATAATCCAGCAGTGCTAGCATTGACGCGCTCAGAATCAACGACCCACCATGTGCGATGCCAGTCTCGATAATGAGGTCTGGCTTGATTTTCCAAATGAGTTCTTGCATGGCTACAATATCTTGTGGATATTGAATTATAGGCCGCTCTAACCATGAAAAATTATACGAATACTTTGGCTCAGTACTGGCCAACATGAATTTTTGAGCTGATCGAGCGAGTTCGCTCTCTGGGTATACCTCTATCCTATCTTGACATTCAAGAAAAAAATCATCAACAACCGAATTACTCATACTTAACTCCCGACTCACTTATTTCTTTATTAAATTTACTGTCATCACCCCAAAATGCCATCGGTTCATAATCAGGATATGGGTAATAACCAAGATTTAACTTTATGCTTGATTTTCTCTCTTTAATTCTGTTCTCTACAAGCCTTCGAATAGATATAGGAACACCACTGCTGCAATTGTATATCCCTTCCATTTTGTCACACTCAATAATAGCGGTAATACGCTTTGCAACTTCTTCTACAGGGAGATAATCACGCAACTGCTCACCTCCAGACATATTGAAATACTGGTCACCATTCTCAATAGCACTATCTAGTTGAGCTAGTATGCTATTTGAGTTTTGCCCTGCACCGTACAT
Source organism: Gammaproteobacteria bacterium (assembly GCA_021648525.1). Taxonomy (GTDB): domain Bacteria; phylum Pseudomonadota; class Gammaproteobacteria; order SZUA-140; family SZUA-140; genus SZUA-76. Next base: position 33,083 of record JAKISP010000019.1, on the reverse strand, counting down.
ATAGAACAATCTTACCCATTGAAGTGAAAAAGATTCCTTTAACTGCAATGACTGCAGGAATTTACGCAGCGTATCTTTAGCTAATGCATAAGGGCTTGAAGGAAAGGTGTCTTTCCCTTCATCTAAACATCCATTTTGCATGCCGTATTCAAAACAGGTTCCTGTAACAAGAACCTGCGTAATTCCTTGCTCTACAAGAGTTTTAATAAACTTATAGTCTCTCGCCAGACTCTCTTCAAAATGAAATAATTCTTTATAATTTGGTAAACCAGGCCACGCAAGATGAATTAACGCATCTGGGTTATTAAATTCAGCGTAATGCCCTCGTCCCCCTCTTTGGGCATGGATATCAAGGAAATGAAAATCTACGTCTGAATACCAAGGCAATTCAGATGCCTTTTCCTTATCACGTGCAACGGCTATAATCTGATGACCACGTTCAATTAGACATGGTACAAGATGCCTTCCAATAAATCCCGACGCCCCTGTCAATAAAATTCGCACCATCAACTCCTATTAGCTAAATACCGATAGCACCCGAACTTCTGGTACGGCAATAGCAAATCGACCACCCCAATTTTGAATATAAGAATGCTGTTCAGCCACTTCCTCGGCAATATTCCATGGAAGTATAAGCACAACATCAGGCTTCACTTCTCTTAACTTATTCGGCTCAACAATAGCGATATGGCTGCCAGGCATAAATTTCTCCTGCTTGGCTAGTGCAGCATCACACACCATAGGCAGAAGATCTGGTTTAACACCAGCATAATTGAGCAGCGTATTGCCCTTAGCTGCAGCGCCATAAGCCATTACGCTCTTTCCTCCTTTCTTCTGTGCAAGTAGGAATGATAGCACCTCATCTTTAACATGATCAGCGCGAGATTGGAATGCATTGTAGGTTGGTAGTGACTGCATTCCATATAATGTTTCTTTCGTCAACATACTATGGATAGATTCTGCTCTTTCTCTCGGATCATTTTGATGACATCCAAAGACACGTAAGCTTCCACCGTGCGTGCAGAGTTCCTCTACATCAAACACCCGCAACCCCGCTTGCTCAAAAATACGACTGACCGTGTAGAGCGAGAGATAGGAAAAGTGCTCATGATAAACAGTATCGAACTGAGTATGCTCGATCAACCGCATCAAATGGGGGAACTCTAAGGTAATAGTGCCTCCTGGTTTCAATGCAGCTTTTAGTCCAAGCGTAAAATCGTTGATATCTGGCACATGTGCGTAGACATTATTACCGGCAATCAAATCAGCCTGCTTACCTTCATCAGCAAGCCGTAGCCCTAGTGACTCACCAAAAAATTCGCGCAATACTGAAATGCCAAGGCTTTCCGCTACGACTGCAGTACTGGCTGTGGGTTCGATTCCGAGACAAGGTACGCTTGCCTCAACAAAATTTTTCAGTAGATAGCCATCATTGGATGCGACTTCAATAACCAAGCTCTTTTCATTAAGTCCAAATCTATCCATCATGACACTGGCATAATTTTTTGCGTGGGCAAGCCACCCAGATGAAGTCGATGAAAAATAGGCATAGTCTGGTGAAAACAATTCATCAGCCTGAGTGTAATCCTCGGTCTGCACCAACCAGCACTGACAACACACTTTGAGTTTAAGCGGATAGTACAGTTCAGGTTTAGTGAGATCTTCACCACTCAAGTAGGCATTCGAGGGCGGCGCAAAACCAAGGTCCAGAAAAGTATGCTCCAGCGGTGAGTCACAATGTCGACAATTCATACAACCAGCCCTGTAAAATAGGAAGTCAATAATGGGTGGTGATGATCACGATCTGAAAGATCCTGAATGGATAATGGCCAATCAATAGACAGAGCTGGGTCCATTGGCTGAATTCCCCCTTCTGATGACGGGGTATAATAGGCTGTATGAAGATATAATAACTCACTATCTTCTTCCAATACCTGAAAGCCGTGAGCGAAACCCTCAGGAACAACCATCATCTTCATGTTACTTCTTGAAAGCTCTTCAGCATGCCAACTGAGAAATGTTGGTGAATCGGAACGCAGATCTACGGCCACATCCCAAACCTTGCCTTTAAGACAGCGTATCAGTTTCATCTCGGCGCATGGCGATTGCTGAAAATGTAAACCACGTACCGCGCCAACTGCCTGCGTGCAAGACTGATTAATCTGCAAGATCTGGCGAGCACCGACTATTTCCTGAAGTGCATTCTGACAATAGAGCCGTGAAAAAGCGCCTCGATGATCCGAATGAAATTCAGTTTCAACCACTATTAGACCTGAAATAGGAGTATGGCCAATTTTCATCTGAGCGTCCAGGATACGCCTGCCGAACACGCATCATCGATATATTTAGTTAATTGAGAACCAGTTGGTACAGCCCCCTGTTCATGAAATTGACGGTACCAATCGGCAGTTGCCTGTAACGCCTGCTCAAGACTCCAAACAGGCTGCCACTCCAATCCTGCTTTAGCTTTAGCATGATCAAGATAAAGAAGTGAGGACTCGTGAGGTTGCTGAGTGTCAGTTTGGCCCCATTTCAATTTTGGCCAGTACTCCTGTAACAAAACTAAAACTTCTTCCACAGTGCGATTTCCCTCTAATGCTGGGCCAAAATTCCAGGCACATCCATCCTCCTCACGCCCATCCAAAAGACGCTGACCCAGTAGTAAATACCCAGTAAGGCATTCTAATACATGTTGCCAGGGTCGAGTCGCATGGGGTGAACGAATTGTTAAAGACTCATCCTGACATACAGACCTGATCAGATCAGGAATAAGACGATCTTCCGACCAATCACCTCCACCAATAACATTACCGGCACGTGCAGACGCTAAAAGTGGCGCATTATCTTCACAATAAAAGGCTTTACGATAGCTATCTATCAACAATTCACAAGCAGCCTTTGAGGCGCTATATGGATCATGCCCTCCCAGGCGATCGTTTTCACGATATCCCCAAGGCCATTCTTTATTAGCGTAAACTTTGTCTGTCGTAACGGCAACTATCGCTTTAACACTTTCTATATGTCGACAAGCCTCTAATACATGCGCGGTACCCATCACATTGCTGGACCAATTTTCAATTGGCTTTCGATATGAACGCCGAACCAACGACTGTGCTGCAAGGTGAAAAACAATCTCTGGGCGAAATACTTCTATTGCTGCTCGCACTTTTTCGGCATTTTGAATATCAAGACGAAAATCTTCAACACTAAGATTTAATAAATCCCAATGGTTTAATTCAGACTCCGGGTTCAAGGAGATACACCCAATTTGGGCGCCTAATTGATTCAACCAAAAGGTTAGCCAACTCCCCTTAAAACCGGTATGACCTGTCACTAATACTCGACGGTCACGATAAGTATCACCAAACAGCATCATTCCCAAACTTTCCAGGGCGCTTTACCAGAAGCCCATAGCGCTTCCAAATGATTTTTATCTCTTAAGGTATCCATTGCCTGCCAAAAACCTTTGTGCTGATAAGCCTGTAAATGCCCAGTCAGCGCAAGCCTCATCAGAGGCTCGGACTCCCAGCTAACGTGATCCCCTTCAATAAGATCTAAAACGACCGGATCAAGTACAAAAAAACCGCCGTTTATCCACGCACCATCACCTGCTGGTTTTTCTTGAAAACTGGTAACCATCTCAGCATCGTTTATATTTAATGCCCCATAACGACCAGGCGGTTGAATTGCGGTTACAGTCGCTTTATTAGCACCTTTAATATGGGTGTCAATAAGGTTGCTAATATTAATATCTGAAACACCATCACCATATGTAAAACAAAATGGTTCTGTTCCAATATATTTAGCCACCCGCTTCAACCGCCCACCTGTAAGCGTGTTTTCTCCAGTATCAACCAGCGTTACTCTCCATGGCTCAACATTTTTCTCATGCACCTCCATCGAATTGTGTTGCATATCAAATGTTACATCAGACATATGTAAGAAATAATTCGCGAAATACTCTTTAATTACGTAGCCTTTATAACCTAGACAAATAATAAAATTATTAATCCCATAATGAGAATAAATCTTCATAATATGCCATAAAATAGGCTTACCACCAACTTCAATCATTGGTTTAGGCTTTAGGTGAGACTCCTCTGAGATTCTTGTGCCAAGTCCACCAGCAAGAATAACTGCTTTCATTTATTGATCCCTGCTATTATTTTCTTCCATTAGACATACAAAATTTTCATATGTAACCCTAATCCCGTCAGTCAAACAAACCTGAGGCTTCCATCCGAGTCGATTAAGCAAATCACTTTGCATAAGCTTTCGCGGTGCACCATCAGCTTTAGATTTATCAAATACAATATCACCAGTGTAGCCAATCACTTCACTAATAACTGTGGTCAGTTCACAGATAGTCATATCAGTACCCGTACCGACATTAAGATGACTACACATTGGTTTTGCATGTGCTTTATAAAGACACTTGTCTAACCCCATCACGTGAACACTTGCATCAGCCATATCATCGACATAAAGAAACTCTCTTCTCGGTGCACCAGAGCCCCATATGACAACATTATCCTTTTTTTCTCGCTTCGCTTCATGGAAGCGACGTATCAGTGCGGGAATAACATGGCTGTTTTCCGGGTGGTAATTATCCCCCGGACCATACAAGTTTGTAGGCATCACACTACGGTAGTCGGTTCCATATTGACGATTATAGGACTCACATAGCTTAATTCCAGCAATTTTAGCAATGGCATAAGGTTCATTAGTCGGTTCTAATGCGCCAGTAAGTAAAGCATCTTCAGCCATCGGTTGCGGGGCGAGTTTTGGATAGATACAACTGGAACCTAGGAACAATAATTTTTTGACGCCAACTAGCCGGGCTTCGTGAATGACATTGACCTCAATCATCAAGTTTTTGTAAATAAATTCAGCTGGATAGGTGTTATTGGCATGGATACCACCTACTTTTGCGGCAGCAAGATAGACTTGTTCTGGCTGCTCAGCTTGAAAAAAAGAACGCACCGCCTGTTGATTAGTAAGATCAAGCTCACTATGAGTCCGATAAATTATATTACTATAACCCCGCTTTTTCAGCAGGCGAACGATCGCTGAACCCACCATACCACGATGGCCTGCGACATAAATTTTGGCATCAAGATCGTTCATTCATGGTAGTCCATAGTCTTATAACCATGATTCTTGACCAACTCATCACGCTCTGCAGCTTTAAGATCTTCACTGGCCATTTCAGCTACCAGTTCACGAAATGAAATTTTAGGTGCCCAACCCAGCTTCTCTTTTGCTTTTCCTGGATCCCCAAGTAAGGTTTCAACCTCAGTAGGTCGAAAATAACGCTGATCAACAGCAACTATACATTTACCGCTGGCATCGTAGCCCTTCTCATCAATCCCATTACCTTTCCAGGAAATATTGATCCCTAATTCTTTCCCCGCTGCATTAACAAAATCACGTACGCTGTATTGAACACCAGTAGCAATAACAAAGTCTTCAGGCTTCTCTTGCTGCAACATCAGCCATTGCATTTCCACATAATCTTTTGCATGTCCCCAATCGCGCTTCGCATCCATGTTGCCAAGAAAGAGACACTCTTGTAGGCCAAGTTTAATTCGAGCCAAAGCCCGTGTAATCTTACGAGTCACAAATGTTTCGCCTCGAATAGGTGATTCATGGTTAAACAAAATCCCATTACATGCATAAATGCCATAAGCTTCCCGGTAATTCACGGTAATCCAATAAGCATAGAGCTTTGCTACAGCGTAAGGGGAACGCGGATAAAAAGGAGTGGTTTCCGTCTGTGGGGTTTCCTGTACTTCACCATACAGTTCAGATGTTGAGGCCTGGTAGAAGCGTGTCTTTTTTTCTAGTCCAAGAAGACGAATAGCTTCTAGCAAACGAAGCGGGCCAAGCGCATCAGAATCAGCCGTGTATTCTGGTTCTTCAAATGAAACTGCCACGTGACTCTGCGCAGCAAGATTGTAGACCTCATCAGGTTGCACTTGCTTCATAATGCGGATCAAGCAACTTGAATCCGTCATATCACCATGATGCAAAATAAAGCGTTGGTCTAACTCGTGTGGGTCCTGGTACAAATGGTCAATTCGATCGGTGTTGAATAAGGAGGTACGACGCTTGATTCCATGAACCTCATATCCCTTATCCAAAAGAAACTCAGCCAGATATGCGCCATCCTGGCCGGTAACACCGGTAATTAATGCCTTTTTCTTCATCTCAATCCTTAACGATCGTATCTAGTGCGTACTTTTCAACTGGTTTTGGAGAAACACATATAGCAGCCCCAATTCCGGTGCCAAATTATAGCACACCTAATGATACCTTCTTTTTCAAACCCTCAGCCATTACTAGCACTCTCCATCTCATCAAGCCATATCAGAATCGACCATCATTTTCACAACATCTTTCATCTTATATTTTGCCTTCCAACCGAGCACCCTCAATGCTTTTTGCGGATCGCCCTTACTCACCGCCAGATCAGTTGGCCTCAATAATGATGAATCAGTCTCAACATGGTTTTGCCAATCAAGTCCAATACATGAAAAAGCAGTTGCCACAAAATCCTGCAACGAATTGGTTTCTCCAGTAGCAATCACAAAGTCATCAGGCTGTTCCTGCTGAAGCATCAACCACATGGCTTCAACATATTCTGGTGCCCATCCCCAGTCACGTTTTATATCCATATTCCCTAAGCGAATCACTCCTTCGTTTTCTTTAGCAATCCGACAGACTGCTGATATTATTTTGCGCGTAACGAAGCGATCAGGTCTTAAGGGTGACTCATGATTGAATAAAATTCCAGAACAGGCAAATAGATCGTATGCCTCTCTATAGTTTGCCACCTCCCAAAAAGCAGCTGCTTTTGCAACAGCATAGGGACTTCGTGGGTGAAACGGTGTCTTTTCATTCGCCTGACTATCACCAACATCACCAAAACACTCACTTGAACCCGCGTTGTACAGCTTAACGCTCTTCCCTGTCAAACGTATCGCTTCAAGTAAATTCAGGGTTCCGATACAAATACTCTCCAGCGCTTCCACTGGCTGCTGAAATGACAAGCCAACGGAGCTTTGCCCTGCTAAATTATAAACTTCATCAGGTTCCACATTAATCAACACCTGAATAACACTTCTAAAGTCATTAAGGCTCATTGATTCGCAGCGGACCTGATCCTTAATTCCTAGCAATGATAAATTCTGAAAAGGTGATATTTGTGCATCACGAGAAGTGCCAAAAACTTCATAGCCTTTAGCAAGCAACAGCTGAGCCAGGTATCCGCCATCCTGCCCTGAAACACCACAAATCAAAGCACGTTTAGCCATTTAAAAATTAACGTCCATACTCATCATCAAATCGCACTATGTCATCCTCTCCCAGATAACTTCCTGACTGCACCTCGATAATTTCCAGGGAAACCTGCCCTGGGTTAACAAGTCGGTGCTTGACCCCAACTGGAATGTAGGTCGATTCATTCTCACTTAACAAGAACTCGTCATCACCACGAGTAACCTTTGCGGTGCCACTCACCACAATCCAGTGTTCCGCACGATGGTGATGCATTTGCAGTGATAATGAAGCCCCAGGCCGCACTGTAATTCGTTTCACCTGATAGCGCTCACCAAGATCAATGCCCTCATAGTCTCCCCAGGGGCGATGAACTCGCTTATGTATCTGGTGCTCGCTCCGGCCCTCTAATTTCAACTGCGCGACAATCTCCTTCACATGATGCGCATCATCTTTATTAGCAACTAGCACCGCATCTGCCGTTTCAACAACGATCAGACTATCCAGGCCAACGCCAGCAATTAAACGATGACTAGATAACAACAAGGAGTCTTTTACGTTATGCGTGATGACATCGCCCAAAATAGCATTACCATGCTCATCATGCGGGGCCTCTTCCTGAAGGTTTGCCCATCCGCCAACATCCGACCATCCCGCATCCAATGGAATAACCAATAGACGTGAATCAACATCAATTAACGACTTGTCAGAAGCTAAGTGCTCCATCACCGCATAATCAATTGAATCACTGGGACACCTTTCAAACGTAGGCCCATCCACTCGCTGAAAATCCCCATCTGCTATACCTTTCTCACTCGCTTCCTTACAGATGTCATGCATATCTTTCCTAAAATGACTGAGCTGCCCCAGCCAGATTGATGGCTTCATCATAAAGATACCGCTATTCCATGAGTAACTATCATCTTCAAATAGTTGCTGTGCCTTTTCCTCATCCGGTTTCTCAATGAAGCTAGAGACCGAATACTCATCATTATCTGCGGCATTACTTCGTTTAATATAACCATAACCCGTTGCTGCGAAGGTTGGTGTCACACCAAATGTCACCGTACAGCCTGTTGCAGCCTTAAGTGCCCCGTCAAAAATAATGTGCTGAAAAGCATCGACATCACGAATTACGTGATCAGCTGGCATCACTAACATCACACTATCACCAGAGACCGACACTGCATGTAACGCAGCAAGTGTTAAGGCTGGTGCTGTATTTCTTCCAACAGGCTCAAGAATCAATCCATTTGTATCTGTTTGAATCTGACGCATTTGTTCTGCAACTAAAAAACGATGTTCTTCATTACAAACTAATAATGGAGGCAAAACCTTCACCTCATCATGCAACGTTTCAATGCCTTTTAAGCGCATTATCGTATGCTGCAACAACGTCAACTTACCACCAAAAGGCGCGTGTAACTGCTTTGGGAAAAGTTCGCGGGAAAGTGGCCACAATCGAGTACCTGATCCACCAGATAAAATGACAGGTTGAATATTCATTTACAGACCCTTTGAGGCACTCTCATAGAAAATGACCATTTAAGTACCATTTGCATTTCTCACCGCTGCATTTGCTTTAGATATGAATTCACATATAAATACAACCAATACACTAACAAAAACCCCTATCAACATAGATAAAACCACCGTCGCTAGCCAGCCAATACCAGATGGATTTTTAGCTCGAACTGCCAGTGCAATTAACTGCGTAGGCAATTGAGTAACCATTTGAGCTGTCACGGCGCCTAATGAAAGTTGAATTTCAAGGCTATTTTCATAATTATCTACCAACATTTTTTTAATATTCACAAGCTCCTGAGGAGTTGAAACATAAAGTCGATTTTCAATAGCAAGTAAACGCGCCTCATGCGCTTCTAGCTTTCGACTTATCATCAGGGCCTTTAATATATTATTTTCTTCCACATCACTACTAAACCTGTTTTTATTCACTTCAGTGATATATTCGTGTATTTTATTCAATTTAGTTTGTAATGTCAGTGAACTACTTAGCAGATCACTCTGCCTGCTATCAAGCGCTTCAGTCAATTCTTTTGCCAGCCTGAATTGCTCACTCTTCTGACGATATTCCTGCTCAAGTAATTTCATTCTATTTTCAGCAAACACATGATGATCTTCAATAACCTTATCGATAGCGGATAAGTGCATTTGCTTGATTTCGGCAGAGTCTAAAACCCGCCCCAGGCTCTTGATTACAACATGCTTTCCAACAACACTGACATCGACAGATTGAGGTGACGCCCAATGAGTAGCCTTCATATTTTCAACAATATTGGGTATATAGTTATTCTCAAGGTTTGTTTGAACCATTTTTAATGGCTCCAAAAAAGCACGAGCACCGGCTTTAGTTTCAAAACTTCCAATCTCTACCGTCGTAGAATATTGATATTTTAGGGGTGAAGATAATGCAATGACAACACCTATCACTAGAAAAAGAGAGAAAATTACAGCCGCTACTTTCCAGCGCCTAACAAATATCATCCACAATTCAATGAGACTTATTTCATCATCAGCATCCGATAAATACTCTTGCCTGAGACGTGCCACCTCAGCACTACTATCCTTTCCCATCACCCATTCCTGCTATTTTTCTTAGCAACACAACCTCTGTTTAAGATATAAAAAAGCTTCCGATTGCTACATCGGAAGCTAATTGTTGCACTATCATTACTTGTTACAGTAGGGAGACGCTACTCCTCGTCATCAACACCAGCCACAATACGCCCCCGATTCTGATCCAGAATTGTACCACCAATTCCCTTTACGTTTATCAGTTCTTCTATTGATTTGAAGCCACCATTCGCTTCTCTATATTTTATAATTTCTGCTGCTTTTTTTTCGCCAACGCCATGAAGTTCAGCCGCCAGGACTTCTGCATTTGCACTGTTTATATCAATGGTACCCGCTAATGCAAATTGAGCACCCAAACATAGAAAAGCTACTAATAGTAACTGCCTTAGATATCGCATATCCACCTCCTTATGATTAACTGAAAAACCCTTTTAACAGGGCCACGCCGACACTTCCTGATATCGACTTTGCTAGCTAACCGCAGAAAAATTTCGCTGTCAAGCAGATAGAATAAAAGAGGACCTTATATCGCTGTTTATTGCCTGTAAGGCTACCAATGGATCAGTTGCAGCCGTTATCGGGCGCCCAATAACGAGATAATTAGCCCCTGAGTTAAGCGCATCGACTGGGGTTGTAATCCTTTTTTGATCATTTGCTTCGGTACCAGCAGGCCGGACCCCCGGAGTAACAAAATAAAATGCGTCATCGCACTGCCGGTCTAAGACTTCTACCTCTAACGGTGAACAGACGACACCATTCAATCCTGACTGTTCAGCCAATTTAGCAAGTCGAACAACATTCTCTTCAGTAGAGCCATTCAAGCCAATTTCATGTAGGTCACTCTCACCCATACTTGTCAGAATAGTCACCGCAATCAACAAAGGCTGATGAGACTTCTGGGTAATCGCTTCTCGTGCCCCCTCCATCATACGTCTTCCACCCAGCGCATGAACATTGACCATCCACACGCCTAAATCAGCAGCAGCGGCACACGCACCCGCAACTGTATTTGGGATGTCATGAAACTTTAAATCCAGAAATACATCAAAACCATCCGCTGCCAATCGCTCTACCAAAACTGGCCCACAGTGCGTATAAAGTTCTTTACCAACTTTTAGGCGACAGCTGTTCGGATCTAGTCCACTCACCAGCTCTAGTACTTCACCTGAATCCGAAAAATCGAGTGCTACAATCACACATTTAGAATCAATCACTTTTTTTTCTTTTTCACTTGCCACATCAAACCTCCAACCACAATCTCCACCTTGAATTTCAGGCAATAAAAAACCCCATCGCTAAATGAGGCTCTCTAATTAATACATCAACATACGCTACTAAACATCACCCTGTGAAAAACCTCAAAGTATGTACAGTAGGCAATATTATGAACGACGCAACTTTGAAACTTGCAATTTAAGGCGAAGCAACTTGCCCATCGTCGCAGAAATACCAATCAATGCACCAGCAATCAGTGTGCCCACTAAAATCACCGACAGTGCAATATCCGCCGTTCCAAAATAGTAGTTCACCTGAACGGGATCTGCATTTAATAGTGTAAAGCTTGCGCCTAGCACCAAAATTGCTAAAGTAAAAATAAATAAAAATATTTTCATCATCTCATCACACCCCTTTACTATGTGAAGTTTTGCCAGCCGATAAACTCTCTAGAACAGAGTGTCAAACTAACAGACCAGGGCTATTCCTGAATCGTTGTGGTTCCGATACTCTCATTCACTCGCTCACGCAATTCCTTACCAGGCTTAAAATGTGGTACATGCTTTCCTGAAAGCGGTACCGGCTCACCCGTCTTCGGATTCCGCCCCATTCTTGGTGGTCGAAAATGCAAAGAGAAACTCCCAAAGCCACGAATCTCGATCCGCTCACCACTCGCCAGCGACTGTGCCATCTGTTCAATCATGGTTTTTACAGCATATTCAATATCCTTATATGATAAATGCTTTTGCTTCTGCGCGATAATTTCAATTAATTCAGACTTGGTCATTTATTCCGCCCCAAAACAGATAAAGCGCCACACGACTGCATACTATATGTATACCTGATCATCGCCTGTTACGCAGCAATTTGCAATAACAAGCGATAACCAGGCATGAATCAACTTACGAGTTGCCTTCCAGCTTCTCTTTCAACAGATCACCTAATGAAGTCGAGCCCGTTGAACTGGCAGACTGACCGTAATCTTTTACAGCCGCCGCTTCTTCATATGCATCTTTCGCTTTAATAGAAAGCATAATAGTACGATTCTTGCGATCCACGCCCATAAAACGTGCTTCAATTTCATCACCAACAGTCATAACAGTACGTGCATCTTCAACACGATCACGCGACATCTCTGATGAACGCAAGTGCCCTTCAACACTCTCAGCCAAAGTGATAATAGCCCCTTTAGCATCAACTTCGCTCACAACACCCTTAACGATCTCACCTTTAGGGTGGTCAGCAACGTAGTTTGAGAATGGATCACGCTCAAGCTGCTTAACACCCAGTGAAATACGCTCACGCTCAGGATCAATCGCCAGGATAACGGTGTCAATTTCATCGCCTTTCTTATAGCCATGAACCGCTTCTTCACCCGCTTCGTTCCATGATAGATCAGACAGATGCAACAGGCCATCAATGCTGCCAGTCAGGCCAACAAACACGCCAAAGTCAGTAATAGACTTAATCGTACCTGTCAACTTGTCGCCCTTATTATGGGTAGAGGCAAACTCTTCCCAGGGGTTAGAGAAACACTGCTTCATACCAAGGGAGATACGACGACGTTCTTCGTCAATATCCAGAACCTTAACTTCAACCTCATCACCCAGATGAACAACCTTAGAAGGATGAATGTTCTTGTTGGTCCAATCCATTTCAGAAACGTGAACAAGACCTTCAACACCATCTTCGATCTCAACAAAGCAACCGTAGTCTGCAATGTTAGTGACCTTACCAAAAACCTGATGGCCGACTGGGTAGCGACGAGTCAGGTTACCCCATGGATCTTCGCCCATCTGTTTCAGGCCAAGTGATACGCGATTACGCTCTTTATCGAACTTCAGCACCTTAACGTCGATCTCGTCACCAATGTTAACAATCTCTGAAGGCTGTTTAACACGCTTCCATGCCATATCGGTAATATGCAGCAGACCATCAATACCACCCAGGTCGATAAACGCGCCATAGTCAGTAAGATTTTTAACCACACCCTTAATGACCTGACCTTCCTGAAGGTTAGCCAGCAACTCTTCACGCTCTGCACTGCTCTCTTTCTCAACCACTGCACGGCGAGAAACAACCACGTTGTTGCGCTTACGATCAAGCTTAACAACTTTAAATTCCAGATCCTTACCTTCAAGGTATGAGGTGTCGCGTACTGGGCGAACATCAACCAGAGAACCAGGAAGAAATGCGCGTACTGCGCCGATTTCAACCGTGAAACCACCTTTAACTTTACCAGTGATGATACCGGTAACAATCGCGTTACTTTCAAGGGCGCCTTCAAGCTCGTCCCAAAGTTTCGCACGTTTCGCTTTTTCACGAGAAAGTCTTGTTTCGCCAAAACCATCTTCGATTGCATCAAGGGCAACATCAACCTCATCGCCAACCGCGACTTCGAGTTCGCCTTTTTCATTCAGGAACTGTTCAAGGGGAATGACACCTTCAGACTTAAGTCCTGCATTCACTACAACCACATCTGATCCAACCGACATAACAATACCTGTTACGATGGCGCCTGGACGCATTAATTTTTCTACCTGACTCTCTTCAAAGAGTTGCGCGAAACTTTCACTCATTATTTAAAAACCCTTGATTCACTTAGACACGCCAAACAAAAATAACGTTTGCAGCGAACCCGCTTGTTGAAACCGTTTACACGGTTATATTTAATTAAAAAACCGCTCTAAAATTGCAGTTCGGCATATGCCGAAATCAAAGAACGTCCGATACAGATAAGGCCCTTACTCAAATGAGTTTAAACCATTTTTCTAAAATACCTGCGACCACCTCATCGATTCCCTGTGTCGTTGAATCGACCAGTATCGCACCATCCGCTGGTGCCAAGGGCGCCACACTGCGATTTCTGTCTCTCGCATCACGAACCTGAATCTCTTCCAGAAGGGCCGCAAGATTAGCACTCATCCCCTTTTCTTTCAACTGTTTATAGCGTCTTTGAGCCCGTTCTTCGGCACTCGCATCAAGGAAAATTTTGAGTTCAGCGTGTCGAAAAACAACACTTCCCATATCCCGCCCATCAGCTACCAGCCCCGGTGAACACCTGAAATCTCGCTGCCGCTGCAATAACGCTTCTCGAACAGCAGGCAATGCCGCCACTTTTGAGGCTGAATCACCACACTGTTCACTACGGATTTCATCACCAACCAGCGTCCCTTCAAGTAGAATTTGCGGCTCGCCAATACCAGAATCAACCTTAAATTCAACTTCTAACTGACTGGCTATCAATGATATTTTACTTTCTTCAGAGGGGTCTATCTGGCGTTTCAATGTAGCTAGCGCTACCAGGCGATAGAGTGCACCACTATCAAGAAAATGCCATCCAAGCTGATGTGCAATACGTCGGCTCACCGTCCCCTTTCCTGAACCACCAGGGCCATCAATGGTAATAACGGGTACCACAACTGACTCATCGACTCTTTTATTCATGTGCTATTTTGCTCGCCGTTTTGGCTGCTGATCTGAAGCCCTGCGCCACGCGCAAGCGCTACAAACCCCGGAAATGAGGTATTTACATTGGCGCAATCCGCAATTTTAACCTCGCCTGTCGCACGTAAAGCCGCCATCGCAAATGACATTGCGATACGATGGTCACCACCACTATCGACGCTACCGCCACTCATTTCACCGCCACGAATCACCATCCCATCTGCGGTTGACTCAGCATCAACACCAAGCGCTTTCAGCCCATCGGCCATCACCTGAATCCGATCTGTCTCTTTGACCCGCAGCTCTTCAGCCCCTGTCAACACCGTTTCACCTTCAGCACAGGCAGCCGCAACAAACAGCGCAGGGAATTCATCAATCGCCAACGGCACCTGCTCTTCTGGAATTTGAATCCCATGTAGCTGACGGGAGCGCACACGGATATCCGCAACCGGCTCACCACCCACCATACGCTCATTCTGCAACTCAATATCACCCCCCATCAGGCGTAAAATGTTGATCACACCGATACGGGTTGGATTGATGCCGACATGCCGCAACAACACATCGGAGTCCGGCGCGATAGCCGCGCCCACCATAAAAAAGGTCGCCGATGAGATATCGGCAGGCACATCGATCGAGGTCGCCTGTAGCTCACCACCACCAGACAGACAAACAGTACGCCCATCCACTCGCACCTCATACCCAAAGCCCTGTAACATCCGTTCAGTATGGTCACGTGTCGGTGCTGGTTCGATCACACAAGTCTCACCCTCTGCATAGAGCCCGGCCAGCAGCAGCGATGATTTCACCTGCGCACTCGCCATTGGCATTTTATAGCGGATTCCCTTCAGCGCCTGGCCGCCTTTCACTTTTAACGGCGGCGTTCCCGCTTCTGTCCCTTCAACGACTGCGCCCATCGAGCCTAACGGTACAGAGATGCGTTTCATCGGACGTGAGTTCAGCGAGCCATCACCCGACATCTCCACATCAAATGCCTGCCCCGATAACAGACCAGAAAGCAGGCGCATTGATGTGCCCGAGTTCCCCAGGTCTAACACTCCGTCCGGCGCTTTAAGGCCTTGAAGACCAACACCATACACCGTTACATTACCGTTATCTGGCCCATCAATTTTAACCCCCATCGCACGAAAGGCATTCAACGTTGCAAGGCTATCTTCACCCTCAAGGAAACCGCTAATCTCAGTCACACCATTCGCTAACGAACCCAGCATAATAGAACGGTGCGAAATGGATTTATCGCCCGCGACACGAATTTCACCCTTAAGGCAGCCACCTGGCGAGACTTTAAAAATTAAATCTGAACCTGACATAGCTAAATTTTCCAAACAGTCATGTTAAAAATAAAACGGCAGCAGAAAGCTCAACCGCAGAAACGATCACGCGTCATCTTGGCACGCGTAAAGACATTGAGCACTGCTTCGCCATCATTATCGTGCACTGCCTCTTCGAGCTGCTTGAGGTCATTATTGAAATGCGCTAACACCTCCAGCAACGCATCACGATTTTCCATACAGATATCACGCCACATCACCGGATCACTAGAAGCAATCCGGGTGAAATCCCGAAAACCACCCGCTGCGTAATCAAATATCTCTTTACGTTCATCAAGGCTGGCGAGTGTATTAACCAGCGAAAATGCCAATAGATGCGGCAAGTGGCTGGTCGCCGCCAACACCTCATCGTGATGCAGCACGGCCATCTCCGTGACATTGGCACCTGCCACTTCCCACATCGCACGTATGCGCGCGCACTTATCGAGGTCGGTCTCTTCGATCGGCGTCAAAATCACACTATGATTATCAAACAACTCCGCAAACGAAGCCTCAACGCCACTCTTCTCCGCACCGGCAATCGGATGTCCCGGCACGAAATCACAGAGGCGCTCACCCAACACGGAACGAACTTCCTCAACCACACAACCCTTGGCACTGCCAACATCGGTAATGACGACATCCGCCGCGAGTCCTGGTGCGATCTGCGTCAACACCGTCACCATCGCACGTAGCGGTACTGCCAGCACCACCACATCGGCACCACTAACGGCTGCCGCAGGATCAACCTCGTAGCGATCGATCACGCCCAATTCAAGCGCCTTTTGCAGATGTGCCTCATCACGGCTATAACCAACAATCTCATCACACGCGTTAGCACGGCGCAATGCACGTGCCAACGAGCCTCCAATCAGACCCACACCGATAATTGTCAGTCGTTTGCTGGAGAAAGCGTGAGTCGTCATATGCTGAAATGAGAGCCTGAATGATAACCTAGATATCGCGTCCAAGCACTTTAGCAATACCACCCAGCTCAACCATGAGTGCGGCCAGCTCTGGTGCACTCAACGCCTGGTCAGCATCACACCATGCATCCTGCGGACAAGGGTGCATTTCAACCAGTAGTGCATCCGCGCCCGCTGCAACAGCCGCGCGTGATAGCTCAGGCACCATCCATGCTTTACCGCCAGCATGACTGGGATCAACAATCACCGGTAGATGTGTTTCACGTTTCAGTACTGGTATCGCAGTGACATCAAGCATATTGCGGTACGCGGTTTCGAATGAACGAACACCACGTTCACAAAAGATAATATTGTGATTACCACCCGCAGCTATGTACTCCGCCGACATCAACCACTCAGAGATCGTCGCACACATACCGCGTTTCAAAATCACCGGCACCTGCGTTCTACCCACCTCTTTCAATAGATCAAAGTTTTGCATGTTGCGCGTACCAATCTGAATCACATCAACCTTGTTTTCAAGGAAGGTGTCGAGCATGCGCACATCCATCAGCTCAGTAACAATCGGTAGATTATGCACACTCGCCGCATCACGAAACATGGATAGACCATCTTCACCCACCCCCTGAAAAGAGTAAGGGCTGGTACGCGGCTTAAACGCACCGCCGCGCATTAAACGACAACCCGCGGCTGCAACACCTTCCGCCGCCGCTGCCATCTGCGACGGTGTCTCAACAGAGCAAGGCCCTGCAATCACCTGCACCGTATTACCGCCAATAGGAATACCCGCCACATTAACAATGGTACTTTCCTCATGTGACTCACGCGCCACAATTTTATACGGCTTCATCACCCGTACCACTTTTTCAACGCCATGCAGCGCTTCCAGTGCTTCCTGATCGACCGCCTGCTCATCACCGATCGCGCCGATGACAATCCGCTGAATGCCGCGTGATACATTTGAACTCAACCCCATCTGGGCCAGTTTTTCTTCTACTGCGCTTACCTGCTCATCCGCAGCTTTCGTGTTCATGATAATGATCATGTTACTTTTCCTGGTTCTAAAATAATCTTAAATATTCAGTCGCTATTCAGCTCATCTGAACAGCGACACGTTCATTGGTTACGTACTACAGCACCGCATTAGGATACGAACCGAGCACCTTAACCATATAGCCCTCATTTTGCAGCCGCTGTAGTGATTTTTCGACCACAGGTTCCTGTACATGTCCTTCGATATCGATAAAAAAGACATAGTCCCACATGCCTCGTCGTGACGGACGAGACTCGATACGCGTCATCGAGATATCACTATCAGCAAATATCTTTAACAGTTTGTGTAACGCACCCGGATTATTGACCGTCGAAACCAACAGCGAGGTTTTGTCCTGCCCACCTGGCTGCGCCAGATTATTACCAATCACCAAAAAGCGCGTGGTGTTATCCGGCTCATCTTCAATATTACTCGCTAATATCTCAAGCCCGTAAATCTCCGCCGCCTTCTCGCCCGCAATCGCCGCAGCGCTCTCATCTTCAGCCGCACATCTGGCTGCCTCGGCATTGCTACTGACCACTGCATAATCAATCCCCGACAAATTTGCATCGAGCCAGCCGCGACACTGCGCATGCGCCTGGTAGTGAACATAAAGCTTTTTAATCGATTTTAAATCTTTCGAACGACTCATCAAATTATGATGAATACGCAATTCAACCTCACCATAAATATTAAGCGGTGAGTTCATAAACATATCAAGCGTGTGATTAACCACCCCTTCGATTGAGTTCTCCACTGGTACCACGCCATAGTGCGCGCTGCCAGATTCAACCTCACGAAAGATATCATCAATCGCCACCATCGGCACTGTTGTCACTGCATTGCCAAAATGTTTGGTTGCCGCCGCCTCGGTAAACGTCCCGGCCGGCCCCAGAAATGCAATTTTCATCGGATATTGCAGTGCCAGGCAGGACGACATAATCTCACGAAAATGACGTGCCATGGTCTCATCATCGAGCGGCCCTTTATTACGCGCCATTACCGCACGCAATACCTGCGCCTCACGTTCAGGGCGATAATAGACCACTTCCGGGCCATTGCCTTTTTGGCGCGCCACTTCCTCGGCACACCTGGCTCGCTCGGTAATCAACGCCTGAATTTTTTCATCGATCTCATCAATGCGCACACGCACTGCCTGTAGACCACCAGTATCTTGCATCTTATTCAATCCAGCCAATCACAGAATTCAGAGCGTTCGAACACACACCACACCATCAATCGCTCTGATTTTTTCAATCACATCCACCGGAATATCACCTTCGACATCCGCTAGCGTATAGGCAATATCACCGCGGGACTTATTCAACAGGTCGATGATATTGAGATTAGCCTCAGCCATCGCGGTTGAAATCTGTCCCACCATATTCGGCACATTTGAATTAACAATCGCAATACGCGAATTCCCAGTATTACCACTGCGCGGCATCACCACCTCAGGGAAATTCACCGAATTAACAATATTGCCATTTTCTAAATAGTTGCGAATTTGATCCACCACCATCACCGCACAGTTATCTTCCGCTTCACCAGTCGATGCGCCGATATGCGGCAAGGTAATCACCCGTTCATGGCGCTTCAGGGTATTGCTGGCGTAATCACAGACATATGAGTAAAGCTTACCCGCCTCAATCGCATCACACACCGCCGCGTCATCCACGATGCCATCACGTGAGAAATTCAATATCACCGCACCATCTTTCATCAGTTTAATCCGTTCAGAATTGATCATATGCTTGGTCGCTTCAATCAATGGGACGTGAAACGAGACATAATCAACCTGTGACAATAGCTCTTCGATGCTATGCGCCTGCGTTGCTTCAGCCGACAGACGCCACGCACTGCGTACCGTGATGCTGGGGTCGTAGCCGATCACATTCATACCCAGTTTTAGCGCCGCATTGGTCACCTGCACACCGATCGCACCCAGCCCAACCACACCCAGGGTGCGCCCTGGCAGCTCGACACCAACATAATTCTTTTTACCCGCCTCTACCTGCTTGTGAATGCTGGCGTCATCACCCTCAAGGTTACGCGCATAATCCCACGCCTGACAGATGTTACGACTCGCCAGTAACATCCCCGCCAGCACCAGCTCTTTTACCGCGTTGGCATTCGCGCCCGGTGAATTAAAGACTGCCACCCCACGTTTGGTCATCGCCTCGAGCGGAATATTATTAACACCCGCGCCCGCGCGACCAATCGCCTTGAGCGAATCCGAAAGCGGCATATCGTGCATCCTGGTGGAGCGCACCAAAATGGCATCCGGCTCTGCCACCTCATCATCCACCGTATATTGTCCTAATGGCAAACGTTTCAAACCAAGGTCAGAAATATTATTAAGCGTCTGGACTTTATACATGGCGGCGACCCTATCCGTTCCGTTTTTCGAAATCAGCCATAAAGCTGATCAGCGCATCGACACCCGCTTCCGGCATCGCATTATAGATACTGGCACGCATCCCGCCCACTGAACGATGACCCTTCAACGTCATCAGCCCCGCCTCTTTCGCACCACTCAGAAACGCGGCATCAAGTTCAGCGTCGGCAAGAGTAAACGGTATGTTCATCAACGAACGGCAATTGAGGTCAATGGGGTTGGCGTAAAAGCCAGAGTCATCAATCGCTGCGTACAGCTTTTTCGCTTTACGCGCATTGATCTCAGCCATCGCCGCAAGTCCGCCATTTTTCTTCAACCACGCGAAGACCAGTCCCGCCAGGTACCAACCGTAGGTCGGCGGCGTGTTGTACATTGAATCGTTGTCCGCCATGATTTTGTAATCACACATCGCAGGCATGCCCGACACGGTTTCACCAATCAGATCGTCACGTATAATCACAACCGTCAACCCGGCAGGACCAATGTTCTTCTGCGCCCCAGCGTAGATCACACCAAATTTAGAGACATCAATCTGACGCGACAGAATGGTCGATGACATATCCGCCACTAACGGCACATCACCCGTCTCTGGTGTCCAGTGAAATTCCAGCCCACCTATCGTTTCATTGGGCGTGTAATGCACATAGGCCGCGTCGCTATTCAGATTCCATTCTGATTGCGCCGGCAGCACACTAAAGTTGCTCGCCTCAGCACTCGCCGCCACATTCACATCACATAGGCGCTTGCCCTCAGCGATCGCCTTTTTCGACCATTGCCCAGTGTAGATGTAATCCGCGCCCTTTTTGCCGCGCAACAGATTAATCGGCACATTGGCAAACTGCGCGCTGGCCCCCCCCTGCAGAAAGAGTACTTTGTAATTTTCCGGAATCGCCATCAGCTCACGCAGATCGGCCTCCGCCTGTGCCGCAATCGATATAAAGTCTTTGCCACGATGGCTCATCTCCATCACAGATATACCGGCACCCTGCCAGTCGGTCATCTCTTCCTGCGCCTGTTTCAATACCGCATCCGGCAGACAAGCCGGTCCCGCACTAAAATTATAAATCGGTGACATTCACGCTTCCTTTAAAATAATACCAAATTAAATCAAGTGATTATTAATGGATTCTAATCTTTAACTGGAGCTTCCGGCGTATTATCTGCCGGTGATTCAGGCCCATCATCAACAGTACCTTCTACATCACTTGCTGCTTCAGCATCAGCATCGCCAGCAACCTCATCCGCTGAAAGATTTGCGATACGATCCAGCCCCACCAGGCGCTCATCATCACTCAAGCGGATTAGACGCACACCCTGAGTATTACGCCCCTGAATCGAGACTTCGTTTACTCGGGTTCTAACCAACGTCCCGCCATTGGTGATTAACATCAACTCATCATCATCGTGCACCAGATCGGCACCAACCACATTACCATTGCGCGACGAGGTTTGAATCGAGATCACACCCTGGCCACCACGCCCGTGCACTGGATAATCGCTCATCGCGGTACGTTTACCGTAGCCCTTCTCGGTCACGGTCAATACATCACCGTCATCCACCACAATGAGTGAGATCGCAGTCTGATCTGGCCCTAGCTTAACACCACGCACACCGCGCGCGGTACGGCCCATCGGACGCACCGCCTCTTCATTGAAACGGATCGCTTTACCGGCACTGGTCATCAACATCACATCTTTTGAGCCATCGGTGATATCGACCCCGATCAGACGGTCATCATCACGCAGCTCTAGCGCAATAATCCCGTTTGTACGCGGCCGCGAGAAATCCGCCAACGGCGTTTTTTTAACCACACCGCTGCTGGTCGCCATCAAGATATATTTATCAGCATCATACTCACGCACCGACAGTACCGCATTGATACGCTCACCCTCTTCCAGCGGCAGCAGATTAATAATCGGCTTACCACGCGAAGTACGGCTTGCCTGCGGCAACTCGTATACTTTTTTCCAGTAGACCTTACCGCGGCTAGAAAAGCATAGAATGGTGTCATGGGTATTGGTCACGACTAGCTTGTCGATAAAATCTTCGTCTTTCATATTAGTTGCCGACTTACCACGGCCACCACGCTTCTGCGCCTGATAGGTATCAAGCGACTGCGCCTTCACGTAACCACCGTGTGAAAGCGTTACCACCACATCTTCTTCAGTGATTAGATCTTCCAGTGAAAGATCGAGTGAAGAAGCAAGAATTTCTGTACGACGCTCATCACCATATTGATCACGGATCGCTGTCAGCTCTTCTCGGATTATTTCCATCAGGCGATCCGGATTAGTCAGTATCTCAAGTAATTTCGCAATAACATCCAGTATCTCCCTGTATTCTTTAATTATTTTATCTTGCTCAAGCCCTGTCAAGCGATGTAAACGTAGATCAAGAATTGCCTGAGCCTGAGTCGGTGAAAGACGGTAGCCCTCGTCACCCAGGCCATATTCAACACCCAGCTCTTCAGGGCGGGCAGTCGCATCGGCACGATCCAGCATGTCGCTAACCGCACCCGGACGCCACGCCTTCGATACCAGCTGAAGCTTCGCCTCAGCAGGGTTTTGCGCCGCCTTAATCAGGGCGATCACTTCATCAATATTAGAGAGCGCTACCGCAAGCCCTTCAAGGTTATGGGCGCGATCACGCGCTTTACGCAGTTCAAATACGGTACGGCGTGTCACTACCTCACGACGATGACGTACAAACGCCTCCAGAATCTGCTTCAGGTTAAGCAGCTTCGGCTGACCATCGATCAGCGCCACCATGTTGATGCCAAAGACATTCTGCATCTGGGTGTGCTTGTAAAGATTATTCAGCACGACTTCGGTCACTTCGCCGCGCTTTAGCTCGATCACCATGCGCATACCGTCTTTATCAGATTCATCTCGTAACTCACTGATACCTTCAAGTTTTTTCTCACGAACTAGCTGTGCAATCTTCTCCAGTAGATTCGCTTTATTAACCTGATACGGCAACTCGGTCACAACAATACGTTCACGGTCATTGTGCTTACCGTAAGGCTCAAAGTGAGAGCGTGCACGAATATGGATACGCCCACGGCCGGTATAGTAGGCCTCCTGAATACCACGCACGCCGTTAATAATCGCAGCGGTTGGGAAATCTGGCCCCGGAATAAAATCAAGCAGGCGCGCGATACCAATCTCAGGATCATCGATCACCGCCAGACAGGCGTTGATTACTTCGGTCAGATTATGTGGTGGAATATTGGTCGCAAGGCCAACCGCAATACCCGCCGAACCGTTAATCAACAGGCATGGGATACGCGCCGGGAAGACAACCGGTTCTTTCTCAGATTCGTCATAATTGGAGACGAAATCAACCGTCTCTTTTTCAAGATCAGCAATCATTTCGTGCGCGATCTTTGACATCCGCACTTCCGTGTAACGCATCGCCGCCGGTGAATCACCATCGACAGAACCGAAGTTACCCTGACCATCGACTAGCATGTAGCGCAATGAAAATGGCTGTGCCATACGCACGATGGTGTCGTAAACAGCAGAGTCACCATGTGGATGGTATTTACCAATCACATCACCGACCACACGTGCCGACTTCTTGTAAGGTTTATTCCAGTCGTTATTGAGCCCATGCATCGCATATAACACGCGACGATGAACCGGCTTCAAACCGTCTCGAACATCCGGCAAAGCACGCCCTACGATTACGCTCATTGCGTATTCCATGTAGGAGCGCTTCATCTCCTCCTCAATATTGGTGGAGACTATCTCTTTAGCGATTTCACTCATCGGGGAATTAATCTGTCCTGTCTAAATGGCGCATTAAACGTCGAAGTCTGTCTAGCATCTACTAACTTAAGGGTGTGCAGAGCACCAATCTAACACTGACCAGCGAATATCCGCCCACTTCACAACAGCCCCAGACCCGTACTCTCGTATCAAGCCCGAAATAGTACCATAAACGCCAACTTAACCACACCTTTGTGGCCCAGCAGCGCCGATCTCAGCGCTTTTTTCTCGACAGGCTAACCCACCCCTAAGGCAATGGTCTACAAACCGCTGCAATAGCGAGCCATCATTAGCACCTCTGGCTTGAACTCACGCATCCCAATAAGGCAGATCCCCCCCCAGATGTTCCACCAAAAAGTCAATAAATACTCGCACCTTGGCTGGCAGATGCTGGCGCCTGGGAAACAGGGCATAGAGCGCCTTTACTGGCATCTGATAATCCGCCAGCACCTCAACCAGTCGCCCTGCCCTGATATCCTTCCCCACCACAAATAAAGGGATACGACTGATCCCCATCCCCTGCAGCACCGCCTCGCGTAACGCCTCACTATTATTCGCCTGATAGCTGCCGCTCACCCGCACCGATTCCATTTTGCCAGCGGCTGAAAAAGGCCATTCGCTCACTGAATAGGTAAATAGCAGACAGTCATGCTCGACCAGATCCGCTGGAGTTGTTGGCATCACATGCTGCGCCACATAGTCGGGCGAAGCACATAATACCAGCCTCAGTGAGGCAAGCTTACGCGCAATCAAGGTTGAATCCGGTAGATCACCACCGCGGATGGCACAGTCAAAACCGCTCTCCACCAGATCCACCACTCGATCATCCATCACCATATCAACCTGTATCCTGGGATAACGTTTAAGAAACTGCGGGATGAGCGGTGCAATGTGCAGCCGCCCAAACGACATCGGGGTATTAATCCGCAAACGCCCCTGCGGCGTCTGCTGCAACTGCGTCACCGCATCCTCCGCCTCACTGGCATAGGCCAACGCCTTCACCGCATTGGCGTAGTAATACTCCCCCGCCTCGGTGAGACTCAGTTTGCGCGTGGTGCGATAGAGCAGGCGAACGCCAAGTTTATCTTCCAACTGAGTAATACGCTTACTCACCGCAGACTTTGATACCCCCAGCTTACGCGCAGCCGGGGAAAAACCATCACATTCGACCACCGCCACAAACACCGGAATTGCACTAAACCCATCCATAATCACACTCACTGTTGATAATATCTCAACAGTTATTATCCATTTAG
Organism: Gammaproteobacteria bacterium; assembly: GCA_021648525.1. GTDB lineage: Bacteria > Pseudomonadota > Gammaproteobacteria > SZUA-140 > SZUA-140 > SZUA-76. The sequence goes on along the minus strand of JAKISP010000019.1, from coordinate 7,833 downwards.
CTAGATTATCAATCAAGAAGAAACGAGGTAAGCTTCTTCCCATCGTTATTCAGACCAGATTCAGGAAGGCATAATGAAGATCAACAAAATCGACCACATCGGGATTCGCGTCACCGATTTCGCACGTACCAAAGTATTTTACGCACAACTGGGCTTTGAGCCATTCAGAGAAGATATGAATGAACGCGTGGTTGCCGTCAGTCACCCCTGCGGTATCACGCTTAACTTTCTCGATAGCGCCGATAATCGCTATGATATTAAAAACGTATTGATGGATATTGCGGAAAAACACACGGGCTACACCCACTGCGCCTTTCACGTTGACACCATTGAAGAAGCACTCAAGTTCACCAAAGAAAATAACATCCCAATCAGCGAAGGCCCCGTAACCTTTGGCAACGGCAAGACCTCACTGTTTATACGCGACCCTGACTACAACGTCATTGAGTTCACCCAGGACCCCAGCACCTGAACCACTCATCAACTGAGAAGACATAATGAATACCATTGAAACGATACAATCACGCCGTTCGGTTAAGCATTTTGATCCCGACCACCGCATCAGCGACAAAGAGCGCGATGAAATCCTTTCGCTCGCCATCCTCTCCCCCTCCGCCTTTAACATTCAGCACTGGCGTTTTGTGGTGGCGGATGACGCTGCACTGCGCGAGCAGCTCAAAGCGGCCGCACACGGACAGGAACAGGTCAGCGACGCATCGATGCTAGTGATTCTTTGTGCCGACCTGATGGCATGGCAAAAGCAACCGGCACGCTACTGGGCAAATGCACCGGATGAGGTTTTGTCGTTTATGCTACCCGCGATCGATAACTTCTATCGCGACAAAGAACAGACGCAACGAGATGAAGCGATGCGCTCCTGCGGTATTGCGGCACAGACCCTGATGCTGAGCGCAAAGACATTCGGTTACGACTCAAGTCCGATGGTCGGCTTTGACTTTGAACAAGTTGCACAACTGATTCAACTGCCCGATGATCACATCATCACCATGTTTGTCGCAATCGGAAAAGGGATTCAGCCAGCCAGCCCACGAGCAGGACAACTGGCACTAAACGAAGTCGTCATCAAAAACAGATTCGAGCCATAACCACATTGCACAACATCAAATATCACCTGCTGGTATTACTTGCGACGACCCTCGTCGCAGGCTCTTTCTGGGCATCCGAAAAACTTGCCGGGATAATCAATCCCATCTCATTAACACTGCTACGCTTCATCGGCGCGTCATTAATCCTGCTGCCATTGGTACTCTCAAAAGAAAAATGGCGTAAAAATATATTACCCACCCTGCCTCGCGCAACCGTCATCAGCCTATTTTACGCCATATTTTTCATTGGTTTTTTTGAAGCGCTCAACACCACCAACGCCACCAATACCGCAACCATCTTTACCCTGGTGCCACTGATCACCGGGCTGTTATCGATCATCGCCTTTCGAGAGAAACTCACAGGCAAACAGCTCCTGGTCTATGCGATAGGCGCACTCGGCACCATCTGGGTAATCTTTGGCGGGCAGTTAACGCTGCTAATGTCATTCACCCTCAACAGAGGTGACCTGATTTTTATGGGGACGATATTTTTTATGTCGTTCTATTCTATCGCGATGAAAATGCTCTACCGCAACGATGAGATGATTGTGCTCGCCTTCTGCACCCTGGTTGGCGGCTCATTCTGGATGGCACTCGCACTGCTCATCACCGGGCAACCGCTTGAATGGCAGCTATTACAACATGATGCGATCTTTCACATGACCTACCTTATTCTCGGCGCCACGCTTGCAACCGTTTTTCTTTATCAGATAACGACTGTCGCACTAGGGCCGAAGCGGGTCAACGCGTACATCTACCTCAACCCAGCCCTGGTCGTATTTCTACTGCTCATCATTGAAGGCACACCGATTCCAAATGCGATTATTCCCGGCATTATGATATCAGTGATCGCGACGGTAATTTTGCAGCGCGATAAACGCCCCATCGAGATCAAAACCCGCTGATTCTGCCTGCGCTCAGCAATACCGCCGAAAAAATTTATCTACAGATGCTTTAGGCACTTTGCTCAACTTCTGCATCACCTCAAAGCTAATCTGCCCCAGCGCATGCTCACGTTCGATATCCGCCAGCATCGCCAGCCAGAGATATGCAGTCATTTCCGCATCGGCCAATGCACGGTGAAAGGTGCCATCATTGGGTAACACCTTATATTCCACTAACGTGCCGAGTTTATGGTTAAAGGCATCAGGATAAAGACGGCGCGCCGCCAGCATTGAGCAGGCAAACGAGCCACCGTATCGACGTTGCACCCGCTTTAACTCTGCATCCAGAAAGCGCTGATCAAACGAGGCGTTGTGCGCCACCAGGTCATAGTCGCCGATAAAGTCGGCAAACTCATCCATCACCTCGGCACACGGGGCCGCCTTTGCCAGCATCGCGTTGGTGATCCCAGTATAGGATTCGATAAAGCCATCAATGCGTCGCCCCGGATTCATCAAACGCTGAAAACGATCGGTAATCACACCGCCCTCAATGCGCACCGCACCGACCTCAATCGCACGATCACCGAAATTAGGCGAAAGCCCCGAGGTCTCGAAATCAAGCACAACCACCGTTTGCGCACAGGAATCTAAAATATTAGTCATTGAGACAAACGCACTTGCTAAAAGAAGAGACATTGTAACAGGCACCGCAAGTGGTGACCCACGCCTGTACATCCAGTATAGTACGCATCGTTTTTGAATTTGAGACAAGGCTTGATGAGCGCGATTTGCGGTATCGATTTTGGCACCTCCAACTCCACCATTGGTGTTATCGATCATGGCCAGCCGCGCCTGCTGCCGCTAGAGGGTAATGAACTAACGTTACCGAGCGCACTGTTTTTTAATTTCGAAGAGAACCACACGCGCTTTGGCCGTGCCGCAATCGAGGACTATATCGAGGGCGAATATGGCCGATTGATGCGCTCGCTCAAAAGCATCCTCGGCAGTTCACTGATGCTCAAAAGCACTCAGATCAAACATCGCCAGCTTAACTATCAACAGATCATCGCAGAGTTTATTGGTGAGATGAAACAACGCGCCGAGTGGCAACTTAATGCACCATTGGATTACGTGGTCGCCGGTCGTCCGGTTCATTTTGTTGATGGCGATAAAACCGCCGATGATGCCGCGCAAGCGACCCTTGAAACAATCTACCGCGACGCTGGCTTTAAAGGCGTTGCATTCCAGTTTGAACCGATCGCCGCCGCGCTCAACTACGAACAACAGCTACAAAAAGAGGCGTTGGCACTGATTGTTGATATCGGTGGTGGTACATCCGATTTCACCATTATTCGTCTCTCACCAGAAAACCAGAACAGAGCCGACCGCGTTGATGACATCCTCGCTACCGGCGGCGTCCATATCGGCGGTAACGATTTCGACCGGCGCTTTAACCTCGCCACAGCGATGCCCGCCCTCGGCATGAACAGCCACATGAAAGGGGCATCACGTCTGAAGCTACCCAGCGCCCCTTACTTCAACCTCGCCACCTGGCACCTGATCCACCACCAGTACGACCCCAGAAACATTCACCAGATGGAACAATTTCGCCTCCACTGTGAACAGCCGCAATTAATTGACCGCCTCGTTCGCTTACTGAAGAACCAGGATGGCCACCGCCTGATTGGCAAAGTCGAAGCGTGCAAAATCAGACTCGCCAACCAATTGGAGACCAAGCTCGATCTCAGCTTCATCGAACAGTCACTTAGCCTGACCTGCCAACGCAGCGAGTTTGATGAAGCCACCCAGACAGAGGTCAACGGCATTAGCGAAACCATTAAAGCGAGCCTGCAAAGCGCACAACTCAAGCCCGAACAGATCAACAGCGTCTTCCTCACCGGTGGCACCACCGGCCTGCCCTCAGTACGCCATGCAGTACAGGCGATCTTTAACCATTGTGAAATCGTTGAAGGGGACCGTTTTGGTAGTGTCGGTCTGGGGTTAACGCTGGATGCGCAGAGACGGTTTAAATAACCAGTAAATCAGCAGCGTCTATCGTCACCCCGTCACGACTAAACAACACTAAAGAAACTCTCTCTCACCGTCATCCCGGCAGGCTTTTAGCCGGGATCCAGAAAACCATCAAAGAGCGACTAACCAGCCGCCCCCACTCATCCAGCCAAATCCCACTGAACAGGCTTTTCACCCTGTGCAGTTAAATACTCATTCGCCAACGAAAAACAGCCAGAACCAATAAACGCACTAAAATCCCTACCGGTTTTACTCGCCCCTAACGGGCTGGGGTGCGAAGTTTTAATCACGCAGTGTTTGTCAGTATCCACCACCGAACAGACATCATGTGCAAAACGGCCCCATGCCAGAAACACCACGCCTGCTTTATGTTGGTTAATATGTTGAATACAGCTGTTGGTAAATTTCAACCATCCTTGTTGGCTATGACTGTTGGCATCACCCGCACGCACCGTGAGCGAGGCATTAAGCAACAACACCCCCTGCTTCGCCCACGCCTCTAAATTACCCGAGGTTGGAATTTCCATCCCCAGATCACGATTAAGTTCTTTGTAGATATTACGTAACGACGGTGGAATCTTAATCCCATCCGGCACACTAAAACTCAGCCCATGCGCCTGGCCTTCACCGTGATAAGGGTCTTGCCCCACAATCACCACTTTTATTGTTTCGAAGGGAGCCTGTAAAAAAGCGTTAAACCAACGATCACTCGATGGGTAGATCACCTGCCTGTTCTGTTTTTCAGTTTTCAGAAATTCACGTAGTTTGATCATGTAATCCTGCGCGAATTCCTGTTCGAAATGAGCCTTCCAGGCGGGGTCTAATTGGTTGATGATTTTTTCGGACATGGTGTTGGTTTGTTATTTTCTGTTTAGTTAATGGAGGTGCCCTATAGTGTCTCATACTACACCAGAGATTGTTTCGTTTGACATATTGGCAACGTCCAGTTTAATCGCAACCTGGCTGTTTAGCGTTTGTTGCAATAGCTGTGATAGAGTTGCCCTGCTGTCGCCACCACCCTATGCCAATGGGTTCTGAATAGATTGAACGAGGAATCATGTCATGAAAAAAGCAAAGATGCTCCTGTTACTGTTTTTATTGAACTACGTACCGCTAAGCGCAGTTGCTGATGATACTTTGACCTACGACCGAATCAGCCTGGATGTCACCGCCAGCGAAGAGATAGACAATGATACGCTGACCGCTATTCTCTATTTTCAGCGTCAGGGACGAAACTCCGCTGATGTGGCAGATAAAGTGAATCAGATGATTACCTGGGGAGTGGAACGCGCCAGGCAAGAACAAAACGTCAAAGTAAAAACGCTTGATTATCAGACCCAACCTCTCTACCAGAATGGGAAGTTGAGCGGGATCTGGCAGGTGCGCCAGTCATTCAGACTGGAGAGCAAGGATGTCACCAGGCTGAGTACGTTACTCGAAGAGCTGCAGGAAAAGCTGGCGATACAGCATATCGGATACCAGCTTTCAGCAGACAAGCGCCGTCAGGCAGAAGATACATTGACCAAAACAGTGATAGCACGTTTCAAGCAGAAGGCCAGATTAGTTGCGCAACAGTTTAATGCCAATGACTTCCGAATTGTGTCGCTGAACATCTCATCGTCCGGTTTTCGCGGTCGCCCCATGCCGATGATGCGCGCCATGGGTGGAATGTTGGAGTCAGATATCGCATCTGCGCCGGTACTGGAAGCGGGGGAGCAGACGGTTCAGGTTGGAATCAACGGGGTGATTGAGCTAATGAGGGAGTAGCGGTGCCTTTAAGAAAAATCTAACCAATCAGGAAAACTAGCAAACAGGTAAGAAACTGAGTAAGGTTACGATGAATTCAACGCTTCGTTACCTGACGACATTTTCAGAGACTGTAAATTAAGTTGATGCTCTTTTTGAAAGTTTTGATAAAATCAAAGCATTTGAGTGGTTGCAACGGAATGGAAAACATTATGGTTTCAAACTGTCGTATCCAAAAAACCTTAATAGAAAAATTATCTATGAACCGTGGCACTGGGTTTGTTTGTACGTCACCACATAAACCAGTAGCTCAAGCCGACACTGTAGTACGCCGTTTCATTTCGCTACACGCTCCATTGCAGGTCAACTGAGTTCAATCATTTTACATAAAAGGGATCATCGTGGAACTATCAGAAGTAGTACCATGGGGGAGAACATTTAGCGAGTATAGAGAAATGTTCTCGCTTACAAACGATGATCTTCGCAAAAAGATATTGGGTTGTGGAGATGGCCCAGCATCTTTCAACGTTGAGCTAAATACCAATGGTGGCAATGTCACATCCATAGATCCCATCTATCAGTTTAGTCCTGACCAAATACGCTCAAGAATTGAAGAGGTTTATCCTCAAATCATGGATCAGGTTTCAAAAAACCATACTGATTATGTCTGGAATGATATAGAAAGTGTTGAAGAACTTGGAAAAGTCCGAATGACAGCAATGAGCCTTTTTCTCAGGGATTATAAAAAAAACAATCAAAAATCAGGACGATATATAAATGCATCATTACCAACGCTACCGTTTGAAGAGGGTGAATTTGAGTTAGCTTTGTGTTCTCATTATTTGTTTCTCTACAGTGAGCATGTGAATTTTAGTGCGCACATACAATCAATGAAAGAACTGTGTCGAGTTGCGAAGGAAGTTCGAGTGTACCCGCTATCTATAAGCAACAATGAAGAATCCCCGCACCTTCATTCGGTCATGGCAGAGCTGGAAAGAGATGGCGTCAACGTATCATTGGTTTCGGTGAAATATGAGTTTCAAAAGGGCGCCACAAAAATGCTGGTGGCAAAAAATACATAATAAAGTATATTTTCAGAACTAAAGGAGATCCCCTGCGTTCCAAAATATTCGGCTCAGGCTAAACATTAGATTTTTTTAAAATGACTACTGAAGAAATTAAAACGTATTACAATGATACAAAATTAAGTGAAACTCGTCCTGACTTATTAAAAGCGATTGAGCTTGTTAACGAACCAAAAATAGCAGTTGATTGTGGATGTGGATCTGGTTCAGACATTAATTACTTAGTCTCACAAGGGTTTACCGTACACGGATATGATATTGAAGATGAATCAATTTCGATGTGTAAAGAACGATTTAAAAACAATAATAAAGTTATTTTATCTAAAGATAGTTTCAGTACATTTAACTACCCAAGAACGTCGCTAATTTTAGCAGATGCAAGTTTGTTTTACTGCCCTGAAAGTGAGTTCGGTTTTGTATGGCAAAAAATACACGAGAGCCTCTATACTGAAGGGGTGTTTTGCGGCTCTTTTCTAGGGACAGACGATACAATGGCGAAGCCAGGTTTTTCTAAACAAAATCTCTGGAAAAACATTATGATTTTTAACGAGAAACAGGTGAAAAATATTTTTAAAAACTATGAAATTTGTATTTTCACTGAACATAAATTATCAGGTAAAACTTCTCAAGGCACACCACATGACTGGCATATATTCTCAGTTATTGCAAGGAAGGAAGGCATCCCTTTTAAAAACTGACTTCAAACCACCAAATTCATTATGATGATTTAATTTAGCGGAATTACTGTGAAATATTCATGCTTCTATTGAAAGGAGCCATCTATCGATCCAGTTTCATCCTACTTTAAGAAACCCTTCCATCGGCAACTATCAATATGGCATTGATCATACTTTACGTTAAATCGCTGTGTGTTTAGTTACGGGAAATAAGTTTCACAGCCGGGGATGCCGGGGATGCGTTGATAACCGCGGTGCCAACTATATTATGGCTGCTTTCTTTAGCCCATTCATGTAGTTGTAA
>JAKISP010000018.1 GCA_021648525.1 Gammaproteobacteria bacterium | reverse complement strand
TTCCTGTTATTTATATCACAAAGATTGCAAAACGGGGGGAGACCATATACGGGCTGAGCTTCCAGCGAAACCCGGGGGATGTGGCACTGCCCTCCCGGGTTTCGCTGGAAGCTCAGCCCGGGCTACTTGTCTGTTATATCAGTTTATTTAAATCAACTTGAATGCCAGCTTGCTTTAGTTTCGGTGCCAGGCTGAATCTCCATGTGCTGTGGTCATCCATCTCTATATAGGTCTCAAGGGTGGTCACTGGATATTTCTATGTTTCCTTTGAATAAACACAAACATTTGAGCGGCCCTCTGCCTCGAAAAAATATCCAGGTTCCAGGATGATATTTTGTCGGGTATTTCACACAGATCTACGAAGAGCCACTTTAACATCACCATTACAGTATTCAAATTTCAGGCAGCACGAAATACAACGCCATCAATACCATCTTCTTTTTTCTGCACAGACATAACTGATTGATGTGGGTTTTATCCAGGCCCCATTTTAAAAAACACAAAAATATAAATTTAATTCAACAAGCTAATGGTTTTAAAATTAAATGAAAAATAGAATAGTGATTTCATTAGGATGCAGCCCAAAAGAGAATGCTCGAAAGAATAAGAAGTCTGCTTGAGTGGGTTTACCCTGGGCTAACGAAAAGCCAACAGCGCAAAGCTAATTACTAAAAAGGTGAGAAACGGCCCAATCGCTGTAAAACGTTTCATCTTTTTCATCGCGGCAATCCCTGCTTCTCCTTCTTTTCGTTTCGCCTTGATGGTGAGTATTTTCATCATCACGGTATAAAAGAGAATGGCGACGACCATTGCCATTTTCACCCAGAAGGCCCAGTTGAGTGTGTTGATACCAATACCGGACTGCATCAATAGAAAGTAACCGCTAGCGAGCAGTAGTATCAGTCCGATAAGGCCAACGCCGGAAATGGCGGCACCTGCGCCTAACATGATCTTTTTGGCGACCTCGGGGTCTTTTATGCGGCGTACGTGCAGCGCTAACCCGAGCAGATAGAAAGAGGTGCCGGCACCCATCGTCAGGCCGAGAAAATGAAGGATCAGGATAAAGTCATACATATGTCCATTGTGACACAACTTAATCGCCAGGTCGTAACCGCTACATTAATCTTGTGGTTTGATCGTATTTTCACTTCTGGTCGATGCAGGGTGGTTGTTTAATGGTAAACAGATTACTATTACCAGAGCGGTTGATGATTGCTTCAACCTAACCAGTCAATGTGTATTGAGGATAGTCGTGTGGAACAACAAACGATGGCGCTGTTTGATTTACCGTATCAGTGGATATTCCCCGTGGTCTTTATCTCGATGACTGCGCTCATTGCTTATAGCTTTATGAAGTACGTGATTTTGGCTGACGATGAGGATGACGATGAAGAAAAAGAGGAGCAGGTGACGAAAGGCGAACAAACGGCGTCGATTCAAGAATCGGCTTCAGCCCCTGCATCAGAGCAGGCATCGCTATCGTCACAGGCAAGCGAGCAGCCAGAAAAAAAAGATTCAAAGTAAGTAACAACGACGGTCATGCGTGTCCAGTACGCGTGATCGTCAATTTTAGTCTGCATTTTTCTCATTACATCATGTATTTCCAGTTAGCTTTTTTCGCGCCTGTATGGTGCAAAGGCACTTAGTTAAGTGCTGCTTGATATTATTTGCCTTACCTAATTTTAATCTTTGCACTAACTTTCTGGATAACAGGGGTGTTTGCAGCACTTTGAGCGCAAGGTGATAAAATAGTTGCAATTGAGAATGAGAATAATTATCATTAATTCACCTTAAAAATAATGTGTTTTATTCGATTTTGTTATTGTGAGAGCCAGGCAATGAAAATGTTAAAGAAGCTAGGTGTAACCCTGTTAGGTGTGATGATGGCGATGCCCGTGGTGCAGGCAGCGGATGACGAGCTGGTGGTCTATTCTGGCCGCAGTGATAAATTCGTTAAGCCAGTCATTAAAGCGTTCACCAGAGAAACGGGCATTAAGGTCATTTTGCACAGTGCAAAATCGACGGCCCTGCTGAATAAACTAAAGATTGAGGGTGAGCGTACTCACGCTGATCTTTACTTGAGTAATGATGCGGGGAATCTTCAATTGGGTAGTCAAATGGGCTTGTTTCAGCCGCTACCTAAAAACATTGTTGATGTGATTGATCCTGAACTACGTGCTGAAGATGACACCTGGGTGGGGCTGTCGGCACGAGCCAGAGTGTTAGTTGCTAATACTAAGGTCGATACTAGCTTTGTAAAATCGGTGTTTGATCTTGCTGACCCGCGATTGAAAGGTCGTATTGCGGTGACCCATAGTGGTAACGGCAGCTTTATTGCGGGTGTTACTGTCTATATGGAAGCGGCAGGTGTCGAAAAGACACGTAAATGGCTAGAAGGTGTGAAGAAAAATGCGGATGGCCGTACCTTTAATAAACACAGCAAGGTGGTCAAGGCTGTCGCAAGCGGTAAACGTGCGATAGGGTTGGTGAATCACTACTATATCTATCGCCACCTGGATAAGTCACCGGATGCGCCAATCAAGGTAATTGTGCCAGATCAGGCCGATGGAGAGATGGGCGTGGCATGGAATGTCGCTGGTATTGCCATTAGCCGATATTCAAAGAAATCCGCGGCTGCTATTCAATTTGTTGAGTACCTGGTTTCAGAAAAGGGGCAGAAATTGTTTTCCGAAGTGAACCGTGAATACCCTGCTCGCAAAGATGTGGCTGCTTCAACGGTGATTCCTGCCGCAGATACTATTCGCAGATCCGCTGTTGAAATGGCGACGCTGGGCAAGCAGCGTAATGCGACGATCGACCTGTTAGAAGCTGTTGGCATGCCTTAACAGGCATGTTGAAATGGTAGGCTAGTCACTTTGATAAAACGGTTTTCAACACTTTCTGGCGTCACGGGGGTAGTCGTCTTAATGGCGGCTATCCCTTTGTTCTTTGTTATCTATAGCAGTTTCCAGCTTTCAGGTGAGCGCTGGGTTGGTCTGTGGGATACGCGCTTGCCTGATCTTCTGGCCAATACCGTCTGGCTGGGGCTGGTGGTTGCCGTGGGTAGTCTGATACTGGGCGTATCATCGGCGTGGCTAATTGCACGTCGTCAATTTGCAGGGCGAACACTGGCGATCTGGCTGATGGTGTTACCGCTGGCAATTCCGACTTATGTATTCGCCTATATTTATACATCGCTGCTTTCTGATGAGGGCTGGCTGGGCCTGACATGGCTGGCAATATTTGGTGAATCCGTGGCAATTCCGGATATCTACACTGGTTGGGGCGCCGCATTTATTCTTTCGTTGGCGGGGTTTTCATATGTGTTCCTACTAGTGCGTATTTCGTTGCTGCAGTCTAGTCCAGGCATGGAGGAGGCAGCCAGAATACAGGGGGCAACCTCGATGGAAGTTTTTTGGCGGGTGCAGTTGCCGCTACTTCGTCCAGCACTGGCTGCGGCTTTGGCGGTGGTTGTGTTGCATGTGCTTTCCGATTTTGGTGCGGTGAGCATGTTGCAGTATCAGACCTTTACGCTGAGTATCTATATGCAGATGGAGGGGCGGATGGATAATCAGGCGGCGGCAGGGCTTAGTTTAGTGCTGGTGACGATGAGTCTGATGTTCCTGGTGTTAGAGCGATTCTTCCGTAATCGACAGCGTTATTTCAGCAGTAGTCGCGCGCGCAAATTCCAGGCGAAAAAAGCGAGTGGGCGCGAGCTGGTGCTCATCTGGGCCTGTCTTGGTCTGATTGCGTTGTTTGCATTTATATTGCCGCTGGTGTGGGTATTGCACTGGAGCTGGCAGGCGTGGAGCGCGGGTCTGGTCGGCACAGAGTTTTGGGGTTACACCCGAAACTCACTGGTACTGGGGTTTGTTGCGGCCACCTTTACGGTGGTGGTGGCACTACCGGTAGCGCTTTATCATGCGCGTATACGCTCATGGTTGAGTACCTGTTATTTACATCTATCTAGCATTGGTTTTGTGTTGCCTGGGCCGGTGGTAGCATTGGGTGTGATCACGTTTGTACTGGCGCAAATGCCGCTACTCTATGGTGGGCTTGCAGTTCTGTTGATGGCACTTGTGGTGCGGTTTCTGCCGCTGGCAGTACAGTCACAGGAGGCTGCACTACAGCAGTTAACGCCATCGCTTGAGCAGGCCGGGCGTGTGTTGGGGGCCGGGCCATTAGAGAATTTATGGCGAGTAACATTGCCGATGATTCGCGGTGGTATGGTGACCGCGTGGGTGCTGGTGTTTATCGATGTGATAAAGGAGCTGCCCGCTACGCTGATTTTGCGCCCGATTGGTTATGACACATTGCCGGTTCGTATCTGGATCGAATCGAGTGAGGAGATGCTAGAGTTAGCCGCACCAGCGGCGCTAATGTTGATTCTTGGTACGCTGCCTGCTTTATGGATAATGATGAGAGCAGAGCGTACACGCTGATGGCTGATAATTCCCTTGTATAAAAAGCACTTGGAATTCAATGAAGTGACGGTTATATTGGGTGCGATTTAGTTGGTATGAAGGGCATTTGACCGGCCCTTTGGGTGAGTTAAGGAGGCATCAGCGATAGTGTAACCAACGGTGGCAGGATGTCACATATTATATGTGCATGATGCGCAACAAAATCTGGTACATGCTTGATGCCCATTATTGTTTAGTGAGGGGAGTGACGATGGGTGCAAAAACAGCGCTTTATCAGGAGCATCTGAATTTGGGTGCAAAGGTAGTCGATTTCGCGGGTTGGGATATGCCGTTGCATTATGGCTCGCAGGTTGAAGAGCACTATAAGGTACGAGGGGACTCGGGCATGTTTGATGTTTCGCATATGACCTTTGTTGATCTTAAGGGTGATCGTGTCCGAGCGTTTTTGTGTTATCTGTTAGCGAACAATGTTGACCGATTAAAGAGTCCTGGTCAGGCGCTCTACACCTGCATGTTAAATGAGCAGGGTGGTGTAGTGGATGATTTGATTGTCTACTACTTCGATGAGGGCAGGTTTCGGATGGTTGTTAATGCTGGAACGCATGATAAGGATATGGCGTGGATCGAACATCATGCGGCGTCATTTGATGTGTCAGTAGAAGAGTTGACGGATGTTGCACTGTTGGCTGTCCAGGGGCCTGAGGCGAGAAATAAGGTGCATGATCTGTTAAGTCCTGTGCAACGAGAAAAGGCAGAAGCACTCGCTCCGTTTAATGCCGTGGAATCAGAGGGGTTTTTTATCTCTCGCACAGGTTACACCGGTGAAGATGGTTATGAAGTGATGGTGCCGGCCGATCAGGCGGTCGATTTTTGGCGCAGATTGCACAGCATTGGGGTTCATCCTGTTGGCCTGGGTGCACGCGATACGCTACGCCTTGAGGCGGGAATGGATCTTTATAGTGCTGAAATGGACGAGGAGACTTCGCCATTAGAGGCAGGGCTGAAATGGACCGTGGCGTGGGAACCACAAGATCGTAATTTTATTGGACGTGAGGCCCTCGAACCACAGTATAATGCTATCCCGGCACGAAAGCTGGTGGGTTTGATACTGGATGGTCGCGGTGTATTGCGAGGTCATCAACGGGTGATTGTTGATGGTGAAGTGGTGGGTGAAGTGACCAGTGGCAGTTTCTCGCCGACACTGGGGAAGGCGATTGCATTAGCACGTGTTCCCTATGATGTTTCAGGGCAGGTGCTGGTTGAGATGCGCGGTAAACAGTTGCCGGCGCGCGTGGTTAAGCCGCCGTTTGTCCGACACGGTAAGGCCTGCTTCGAATAGTGAATTTTGTTGATAGATACCGTAATTTGTAAGGAATGACTATGAGTAATGCTCCGTCTCATCTGAAATATGCTAAATCCCATGAGTGGGTTGAATCGGTGAGTGATGACACCTACCGAATTGGTATTAGTGACCATGCACAAGATTTGCTGGGTGACATGGTTTTTATTGAGTTGCCAGAGGTTGGTCAGGCCCTGAGCGCGCAAGATGAGTGTGCGGTTGTTGAATCGGTCAAGGCCGCTTCTGATGTTTATAGCCCGCTGAGTGGTGAAGTGGTTGCGATAAACGAAGAGCTGGTTGAAAACCCCGACCTGGTTAATCGAGATGCTTATGGTGATGGCTGGTTATTTACGGTTAAGGCCTCGGATTTGAGCGAATTAGAAGCACTGATGTCAGCGGCTGAATATATTGAGCTGAATAGCGACGACGATCACTAAACGTGATCAAGCGTAATAGTCGCCTGGATTATAGAACCCCTTATGCAGGCACTCTATCTTTGAGTGCCTTGTCTGTTTTTAATAGAATGAAATTAAGTCTTTGAGCCATGCCTTTTATCCCCCATACAGAAACAGATGTAAAACAGATGCTGGCATCGATAGGTGTTAATGATATCGAAGCACTGTTTGATGAGATACCAGCCGAGTTGAGGATTGGTTTGTTAGATAAGGTGCCCGCTGGCCTGAATGAGATGGAAATGTCACGCCTGATGCATGTACGTGCTAGCGGCCCACAGCCACTCTGTTTTATTGGTGCGGGTGCTTATGAGCATCATATTCCTGCGGCGATCTGGGAGATCGTCACGCGCGGTGAATTTTATTCTGCCTACACCCCATATCAGGCTGAAGCGAGCCAGGGAACGTTGCAGCTGATCTATGAATACCAGACGATGATGGCGCATCTAACGGGTATGGAGGCCTCTAATGCGTCACTTTATGATGGTGCATCTGGCCTGGCCGAAGCGGTGTTGATGGCAGTGCGTGCTAATCGAAAATCAAAGTCTAAACGAATCCTGATGCCTGCTTCTGTCAACCCAACTTACCGATCAGTTGTGCAGACTATTGTTGAAAATCAGGGCATCACTTTAGAGCTGGTTGATTATCAGCTTGATGCCGGTTGTATCGATGTTGCTTCACTGCCTGCTGATCCCGGTGATGTTGCAGCGCTTGTTATTCCTCAGCCTAACTTTTTTGGTGTGCTGGAAGATGTGAATGCATTAACGGACTGGGCGCATGTGCACGGACTGTTGGTGATTGCAGTGGTTAACCCAACTTCGTTGGCATTGTTAACACCACCGGGTGAATGGGGTGAGCAGGGTGCTGATGTTGTGTGTGGTGAAGGACAGCCACTCGGTGTGCCATTAGCTGGTGGTGGGCCTTACTTTGGTTTTATGTGCTGTAATTTGAAACATGTTCGACAGATGCCGGGCCGGATTGTTGGTCGTACTGTCGATGCTGATGGTAAACCCGGTTTTGCTCTGACGTTACAGGCGCGAGAGCAGCATATTCGTCGTTCCAAAGCGACCTCGAATATCTGTACCAATCAAGGCCTGGTAGTGGCTGCGGCAACGATCTATATGACGTTATTAGGTGCACAGGGGCTGAACAGAGTGGCTAATAGTTCACACCAGAATACGCAAAACCTGGCTGCTCAGTTGAATGCCATTGATGGGGTGACGATGGCATTTGCATCGCCCACCTTTCATGAGTTTGTCATTAAGCTTGATGGCGTTTCGGCAGAAGATGTGCTTGGTGCATTGATGGCTGATGGCGTGTTGGGCGGTTTTAATCTAAATGCTGACTATCCTGCATTGGGTGAAGCGATTCTGGTTTGTGCCACTGAAACTAAAACGGCAGCAGATATCGCTGCTTATCGAGATGCCCTGAGCCGTGTGATGAGCAGGCTTAAAGGTGGTGCAGCATGAGCAACGAAATGAAGCGTAATATAAACAGTCAGAATATCAATGGACACCAGGATGGGGTGATCTTTGAGAAGTCGCATAGTGGGCGCACCAATGCTTGTCAGTCACCTCGTGAATCTTCAGCCAGCCGTGTCATTCCTGCATCATTACTGCGTGAGTCGCCTCCGTTACTGCCTGAAGTTTCAGAGATGCAGGCGGTGCGTCACTTCACCCGCCTGTCACAAAAGAATTTTTCGATCGATACCCATTTTTACCCACTCGGTTCCTGCACCATGAAATACAACCCGCGTGCCTGTAATACGCTCGCGATGTTACCGGGTTTTTTAAATTATCATCCGCTGGCACCAGTCGAAACGGGCCAGGGTTTTATGTCCTGTCTATATGAACTGCAAGAGATTTTGAAAGAAGTGACTGGCATGAAAGAGGTCTCGCTCACACCGATGGCAGGTGCTCAGGGTGAATTTGCAGGCATGGCGATGATCCGCGCCTACCATGATGCGCGTGGTGATACGGCGCGTTGTGAAGTGATTTGCCCCGATGCCGCACATGGTACCAACCCAGCAACGGCGGTGATGTGTGGTTATAAGGTAAAAGAAATTCCCACCAGGGCCGACGGTGATATCGACATCGAAGCCTTAAAAGAGGTAATTGGCCCACAGACCGCGGGTATTATGTTAACCAATCCCTCGACGGTCGGTGTGTTTGAACGTCGCATTACTGAGATAGCAAAGATCGTCCATGATGCGGGTGGCCTGCTCTATTACGATGGCGCGAATCTAAATGCGATCCTGGGTAAAGTGCGGCCGGGTGATATGGGTTTTGATGTGATCCATATGAACCTGCATAAAACCTTTTCAACTCCACACGGTGGTGGTGGGCCGGGTGCTGGGCCTGTTGGCGTAAGCGAACGCCTGATCCCATTTTTGCCAGTACCAATGGTCGGTTACGATGGTGATCAGTACCACTGGTTGACGAAGAAAGACCGTCCGCAAAGTATTGGTCGGCTCTCCGCCTTTGCCGGTAATGCGGGTGTTTTGATGCGCGCCTATATCTATGCGCGCCTGCTTGGTCGCGAGGGAATGCCGCGCATTGCAGAGTACTCGACACTGAACGCCAATTACATGATGGTAGAGCTGCAGAAGAAAGGATTTGACCTGGCCTTTCCATCACGTCGTGCAACGCATGAATTTATTGTTACCCTGAAACGCCAGGCGAAAACACTGGATGTATCGGCGATGGACTTTGCAAAGCGCCTGCTTGATTATGGTTACCATGCACCAACGACTTACTTTCCTCTGTTAGTGCCGGAGTGTTTTTTGATCGAGCCAACAGAGACAGAAGATAAAGATACACTGGATGGTTTTATTGATGCGATGGCGAAGATACAGTCTGAAGCAGAAACGCAGGCCGATATGGTGAAGGCGGCGCCGTATACCTTGCCTGCGCGCAGGCTTGATGATGTACGTGCCGCGCGTGAACTGGATATTGTGTGGAAACCCGGTGAGCAAACCAGGTAAAAAAGGATTAGCGCGAGTGATTGCTGCTACCGGTTATTCGGTGGCAGGCCTGAAGGCGGCATTCAAACATGAAACGGCATTTCGTCAGGAGTTAGCTTTATTATTAATGCTAGTGCCACTTGCCTTATGGCTGGGCGATAACGGTGTTGAGCGAGCATTATTGATTGGTAGTCTGTTGTTGGTATTGATTGTTGAGTTGGTGAATTCAGCGATAGAAGCCGTTGTTGACCGTTTTGGTGGCGAGCTGCATGCGCTTTCTGGGCGAGCCAAAGACATTGCTTCAGCCGCGGTATTTATCGCATTAATAAACGTTTTTGTGGTGTGGTTGCTAGTGATGACTGGCTAGCGGCGTGACTAAAACCAGAAGTTAATTTCATAAAAGGAAATACAATGTCCGCACTGATTTGTGGTTCTTATGCTTACGACACTATCATGGTGTTTCATGACAAATTCAAAAACCATATCTTGCCCGACAAGGTGCACATGTTGAATGTCTCCTTTCTAGTGCCAGACATGCGGCGTGAATTTGGTGGTTGTGCCGGTAATATTGCTTACAATCTCAAGCTGCTAGGTGCTGAGCCATTGCCGATGGCAACCGTGGGTAGTGACTTTTCTCCTTATGCTGAGTGGATGGATAAGTGTGGTATTAGCCGAGACCACATCAAAGTAATTGGTGACAGTTATACTGGTCAGGCCTTCATCACTACTGATCTTGATGATAATCAGATCACAGCCTTTCATCCAGGTGCGATGAGCATGTCTCACGAAAATCATGTCGCTGATGCATCGGGTGCGTCGATTGGCATTGTGTCACCGGATGGTCGTGATGGCATGATTGAACATGCAAAAGAGTTTGCAGAAGTGGGCGTGCCATTCATCTTTGATCCCGGCCAGGGAATGCCGATGTTTGATGGCGAAGATTTAATGCGCTTTGTTGAACAGGCGAGCTGGGTGACTGTGAATGATTATGAAATGGAGATGTTGCAGCAGCGTACTGAAAAGTCGCCGCATGAAATAGCTGAGCGTGTTGATGCATTGATCGTTACTCTCGGTGGCGAAGGTTCACATATTTACACGAAGGGAAAACGTATCGAAATCCCTTCTATTGAAACTTCTCAGTTAGCAGATCCAACAGGTTGTGGTGATGCCTATCGTGCCGGTCTTTTACACGGCTTGATGAATGATATGGACTGGGAAACGATCGGTCGTATTGCATCACTGGCAGGTGGTATCAAGATTGAGCATCACGGTACGCAGCAGCACTCTTATACGCGTGAAGCATTTGATGCGCGTTTTGTGAAAGAGTTTGAACGCAGTATTTGATCTGATAAGTAGCGCCCGAGATGATTCGGGTGCTACAAAGCTTAGTTGGCTGGTTTTGATTGCACCACGTGCTTGAGTGGTGAAAGGTTTATCTCGTCAATTACGGTGCTGCCGCGCGCGTTAATGATGAGCGCAATAGCATCGACGACATCTTCTGGTAATAAATAATTATCTTCTTCATCACCATGGCTAAATGAGAGTTCATCAAAGAACTTGGTCTTCACCATACCGGGGTTGATGATGCTGACAGATACGCCGCTTTTACTGCACTCATCACGCAATGCCTGCGCAAGGCCTCGCAGTGCAAATTTACTGGCGCAGTAGATGCTTCCTTTACGGCTACCCCTGAGAGCAGCCTCAGAGCCGATGAAAATAAGTGTGCTACTTTGTTGTCGTTTTAAAACGGGCAGGAAGGCGCGTGCAATAAAGGCCTGGCTGATAAAATTTAGATTGATCAGTGAGCGAATCTGCTCATATGAAAACTCTTCAAGTGAACCAAACTGGCCGCGCCCAGCACAACAGATAATTGCATCTGTATCACTTTGTGCTTTTGCCAGTGCCTGTAGCTGTTCTGGTAATGTCTCAACGACTTCAAGGTCAATAGTGATTGGGGTGAAAGCATCGTCATCACATGGGAATTTGCTGAAGTCACGAGCAATACCAATTACCTGGTGGCCATCGTTGAGTAACCTTTTGCAGGTTTCACGGCCGATGCCTGAGCTTGCGCCAGTGATTAATATTTTTCGAGAACGCAATTTCATTGGGCTATGGCCCTCTCTATTCGGGTGGCGTGCAGGCAAAAAAAAGGCTTTGCGGAATGTATTGCATTAACTGTTCCTGGCAAAAATTGGTCATCTGTTCTTCGAGCTCTTTTTGATAAGTGATCATGCCGCGATTTTCATTAAATCGGCCTGCAAAGAGTTTTTCTTCAGGGTAAAGGTTTACCATGTTCTGGTGAAAAACTTTTGGAGTGCGCAACGTACCAAGGCTAACAGAGTGAATGCTGTCAGCGGGAAGGCGTGAAAAAATTTGTTTGAACAGGTTTTTGTAAGCCTCTTCAAACCCTTCCTGATAAATCATTGGATCAAATCTTAGTCCAAGTCTCCAGCCATGTTGTTGTAGTTTGATCATTGCCTCGATACGTTTTTCAACAGATGGCACGCCGTGTTCGAGCGCTTGCGATATCTCTTCGGGCGTGAAGCTATAGGCGACAATGCAGTTTTTTATCGGCGCTGCTTTCAGTAACGCGCGAATTTGCAGGCTTTTGGTACGTAGCTCAAGGTGTGCATTGGGTAGTTGAGCGAAGGTTGGGAGAAAATGATCTGTAAAATCTGTTACAGGCTCATAAGCAAGGCTATCACAATCATAGCCAGAGAAAAACCATGACTCTTCATCTGGGTGTTGTGCAGCTGTTTCGATAATCGCTTGCTGGAACTCTTCATAATTGACAAAGATGACATAGTTTGCGGAACGGTACATACCCTGAAGAAAACAGTAACGACAATCGTAGACGCAGTTGAGCATGTGTGAAAAATAGTAATTATTTCGGCCACCGATACCATAACCATCGGGTGCATTGAGCACATGTTTTTTATGTTTTCGCGCGAGGATCAATGCGGGTTGCTGTTTTTGCAGGCGGAAATTTTGCCCTTTGCGGTTGAAGACCTCACCGTAGTATTTGCAGTAAACTTTTGTTGCTTTTGGAAAGCGCTCACAAATTGCTTTTGTACGAGGGTGGTTTGCCACTTCTTCTTCGATATAAATAAGACGGTGCATTATTGGATCGCCTTAGTGTTAAATGAGATAGGTTGTTCATCCAAGAATTTTTTAATTGCGCTCAGTACGGCCTTACTTGTTGTATGAGAGGAAAAGTCATGATGCGATGGATGGTCTGTTAGTGATAGCGCATGCCAGCGACGAAGTAGGTGGCGAAGTTCATTTTGTTGATAGGTAGTAAAGTGCCATTGTGCCATAAAGTCATATATCTCAGCTGGTACCTGCTCGATAGTGTTTAGCTGTGAGCTGAGTTCAAGTAGCGGATTAATGACTGAATCAATCGTGGCCATATTGTCGCTGATCATAGCTGTCGTTATTTTTTCAGTGATCTGTTCTGATGTGTGTTGCTGGTTATCAGAAATAATTTTTAGTGAGTGAATTAGCTCGCAACTCTGAAAGCGAGAGGCGGCGGCATAAAAGCCACTAGCCTCCATATCGACCATCGTGTCCTTGCGATATTCCTGTTCAGGTTTATCGACAGTCGTTAATGTTTCGCTATCGCACGAAATGGGCATTACAATGCCGGGAAACCACTGTTGTTCACTGGCATTATCGATGAGTTTATGTGCTAGTAATGGTATTCCAGTTGCCTTGTTAGCATGGCCTGCAATACCAAGGTTTAACCATGCAGAGGAAGCTGTGCCAGGTGTGCTTGCGGCAAGATAGGTGGTGGCAGTCGCAGCGGATAATTTACCGATGCCGCTGACGATCAATTGCATATCATCATTTTGGTAGCAACGGAATGCATTGTGCCGTGCATTGCCTCGCAGTTTATAATACTCAATCAGTGGGCGAGCTTCGCACTGTAGTGCGGTGATAATATTGATCATAGCCCTGCCTTTTTATTTGTCCTGGCATTTTTGTGTGTGAGTAAGTGCGATGCTATTAGCGCTATTATTCTATGGTGACTTCGTTCACAATTAGAGCCACAATGTGTCAGTATAATCATAAGGGCTAGTGCATTATCATGGGTAGAAAGACGATTCCAATTGTCCCGGCTGATGTTACGCCGGAGACTAAATGTAGCTATTGTACCAATTCAAAGTGTTGTACGTATATTACACAGCAGGTAGATACGCCGCGCTCTAAACAGGATTTCGATCATCTATTGTGGCAGCTAGCGCATCGCGATGTGCAACTTTATAAAGATGAAGATGGCTGGTTTCTGTTGATAAATAATATCTGTATGCATTTGGGTAAAGGGGGGATCTGCGGCATCTATGATACACGGCCGCAAGTCTGCCGTGAATATAGCAATGATTATTGTGAACTGGACGAGTCAGCAGAGAATGGCTTTGAGTTATTTTTCGATGGCTACGATGCGTTATTGAAGTACTGCAAGAAACGTTATAAACGTTGGGGAAAGTAGCCTTGACAGTGAACTAGCTACCGGGCCTGGCTGGTGTGATGTCGAGAAAGCTCTGAATGGCCTCGAATTCACCATGGTCACAGGGCGGTTGCTTGCTATCAGGGTTCTTTACTGCCAATAGATGTGCAATGCCAAAGTGCTTTGCAGAGCGCAGCACAGTGGTGTTGTCATCAATTAATAGTGATGATTCGGTCTTGAATGGCAGCTGTTTTTGCAGCTTTAGCCAGAACATGGGGTCTTCTTTGGGCAGGCCAATGCTGTGTGATGAGATCACTGCGTCAAGGTACTCACCAATACGGGTGTGTTTCATCTTGAGTGCCAGGCTGTTGTGATGTGCATTCGTGACCAGCGCGATATGTTTGCCTGTGCGGCGCATTGCACGAAGAAAATCGATTACATGGGGGTGTACTGCTATTAAGTGTATGACCTCTTCTTTCAGGAAAACAATATCCATCTCGAGTTCTTCCGCCCAGTAATCGAGGCAGTACCATTGCATGGTGCCTTCAACCTTTTCAAAACGAGAAAACAGGCTGGCCTTTGCTTCGCTAAGCTCGATGTTGTGTTTTTCTGCAAAACGCGTTGGTAGGTGTTCGCGCCAGAAGTAGTTATCAAAATGGAGGTCAAGCAGCGTGCCGTCCATATCTAATAGTACGTTCTGTATGTCATTCCAGTTGACCATTTTTGATGCTCTAGTAGTAGGTTGATATCAGGAAAAGTAGTGGTACTGTAGTACCAGATCGAGGCTATGATAAAGGATTGGTGATGCTCAAAAAACCACAAATATTAAATGTTAAAACAGTCGCGAAAACACGCCTGTTTAAGGTGGAGGCGTTGGACCTGAAGTTTTCTAATGGGGTTTTTGTGCAATACGAGCGACTTAAGACGAGTTCATATGGTGCAGTGTTGGCGGTGCCAATGATTGACGATAAGACGGTGTTGTTGATACGCGAGTATGCGGCAGGTGTCGATCGTTATGAGCTTGCGCTGCCAAAGGGGCGAATTGAAGCTGATGAAGATGTGCTGGATGCTGCAAATCGAGAGATGATGGAGGAGGTGGGTTATGGGGCCAGGCAGCTAACCTTGTTAAAGACATTGACCTCCTCGCCTGGGTATTCCAGTCAACAGACGCATATTGTTCTGGCTGAGGCGCTATATGAACAGCGACTGCCTGGTGACGAGCCGGAGGTGATAGAGGTAGTGCCGTGGCAAATTTCAAAGCTGGATGAATTGTTTCGACAAGACGATTGTACTGAGGCGCGCAGCATTGCGGCGCTTTATATGGTGAGGGACTTATTGGCTAAAAGAAGAGGCCCAGAGCCTTGTGTACCCTGATCTGTCAATAAACTACCGTACTAGTCTGCGGTAGATCAGGGCGCTAAGCTTAGTCAGGGCCAGCAAAGCAGCGTATTTTGTGCTGATTACCAGTTCTGTGTGCCGGTGTTTTCCCTACAGAGTGGGAAAAACACTTACTTTATGCTTAATTTATAAATACTGCGAAGGTTCTTAATCACTTCGGTGATGACCGGGCTAGCAATGCTGTAATAAACATGCTGATTTCTTCGTTCATTAGTGACGACACCTGACATCCGTAGTTTTGCTAGATGCTGTGAAAGATTGGGTTGAGACACTCCTGTGACCGATAGCAGTTCGGTAACGTTCCTGGGGCCTTTAGTTAGCTCACAAAGTACCGCCAATCTTAAAGGGTGAGAGATTGAGCGCAGGTTATTTGAAGCCGCAATGTAGCGTTTATTTTCGTTTCGTTTTTCCATGTAATTCAGTATATATTAATATGCTGAATAAGCCAATGGGCTTGTAAGAGATTGTAGGTAATTCACCTGGAAATATGGCTGGATTTGTCAGCAATTGTAAGATTATAGCTGACTTTTCGCCTATAAAATAACATGATGGTGATGAATAGCAATACGCCGAGTTCGGCAATAACGGTATATCCACCGCCGCTGTTTAACCTGGGTCCAGTGGAGCTGCCTCCACCGTTTGCATTGACTTTGGTGGTTTGTAACATGGTGTTATTTGCCAGTTCTGGGTCATTGCCTACAGAGTCACTGATTGTCGCATAAGCACTAAAAGTGCCTTCACGGGACGTTTGAACGGAGATGGTGATATTGGTAGAGATGTTGATTGCAAGTGTGCCCACATTACAGGTCACAATTCCGCCATTATGAGAGCAGTTTGATGGGGCTGAAATGAACTGTGTAGCACTCGGTAGCGTGACTGTAACAATGGTATTTTGCGCGATATTAGGGCCATTATTATTCGTTGCAGTAATGTTATAAGTAATAGTATTACCAACGACAACTGGGTCTGCGGCATCAACCATGGTGATCAAAAGATCTGCGACGGGTGGAGGTGACGCGGGTAGTGGGTTTACCTGAGTGACTTCGATATCAGTGGCTGGCGTGTTTGTTTCATTGCTTGTCACTGAAGAATTGACTGTATAAGTGCCAACGAACTCAGCTCTGGCCACGAGTGTTATTATTTTGAAACCGACTGTAATTGATTCGAGGTCGCAAGTGACTATCTCTGCGCCGGAGCAATAGAGTGGTGATGCCCCGCTGGCTGAGCTAAGTGACATACCCGGTGGAAAAGTGACGACAAGTTGTGTGTTATGTGTAGTTGATGGACCGCTGTTAGAGACAGTAAAGCTATACAGGATATCGGCATCCTGAAAAGCAGGGTCTGGTGAATCAATGGTGGTAATGGAGAGTGTTGCATCGGCATTTACCACCGTTGTTATTTCGGCAACGTTGTTGCTCATAATTGGGTCGTAGCCATTAAATGATGCGTATACCCTGTTGGTGACAGAGCCAGCTAGTTGAGGAACTACCGATGCAATAATGGTGATTGATGCTCCACTGGCCAGATCGCCGAGTTCACAGACTGGACGCGAATTAAAGCTTGCAGATAGACAGCTCCCTACATTGGGAGTGGCACTGAGCAGTTCGATATTACTGTCAAGAGTGATGGCACCAATGACGCGTCGAGCCGTGTTTGGCCCATTATTTGTGATGTTTATTGTATAAGTCATTGGAACATTGGCAATCGCGGGGTCAACCGAGCCTGCTATGTTTATATTCAGGTCGGTGGGTGAGCTGGTATCAGTCATTTCTGTTGCACTGTTATTACTAAGATTGGGGTCGACTTCAGTGGCCGATACAGAGGCTATATTGTTAAGCAGGCCGATAGTGGTGGGTAATACGGTGATATTAATGGTTCTACTATCACCAGCTAAGAGAATGCCCAGAGAGCAGTTTATTGAAGGTAGAGCACCAGTATTGCAAGATGAATCATCAGAACTGTAGTTAACACCACTATCTAACAGGTTCGTGAGAACGACGCTGTTGGCAGCGTCAGGGCCGTGATTAGTGACAACAATGCGGTATGATAGTGGGTTCCCATTAATAGCAGGATCCATGGAGTCTTCAAGGATCACTGCAAGATCCGCAATGGAGGGTGTTGGGTCATATTCAAATGATCCAATGTCGCAAGTCAGGCCGCCACCACCATTAACTGGGCGAGGAAAGTTACGCTGATCTGTGGCTGGGCACGCTACATTGGTACCGAGGTCAATAGCGATACCAGGGGGGGTGACTGAATGAGTGAGTGTTGGGCCGCCATTAATGCCTAGTATGCTATTTAAATTTGGGTTTACACTGGATTGATCATTAGTACCCGTTAATTCACAGGAACTATCGCTGGCGATAGTGTTATTTGATATGGTCAGGATTGGGGAAAAAATCCCGTCGTCACTTTGGCTGTAGCAATTATTGCCAGGCGGGACAAGTATAGAGGCGCTATTGCCAGAAATAATGGTGTTATTTAATGTGATGCTCTGTCCGCGTGGAACATAAAGCCCACCACCATGGCCATTATATGTACCTTCAACTGGATTGTGTGTGCCAAAAGCACTGTTGTTATATATGGTGCTATTGGTGATAGTGGCAAGGCTTCGCCTTGTTTGAATACCGCCACCATTACCAGAAGCTAAGTTACCGCTGATGGTGCTATTTGTAATAATCAGGGGGTAAAGGCCGATATCATAGATTCCACCACCACCAACGAGTAATGCGCTGTTATTACTAATGGTGCTATTGAGCAGGGAAAGGCCATTAACAGAATATATCCCGCCGCCGCCGCCGAGAGCTGCGATATTACTATCAATTGTGGTATTGATAATCGTGGCGTTGCCTGTTGTCTGTGTGAAGATTCCGCCGCCGCTACCGGCCCCAAGATCGACAACGTTATCAGTGATGCGGCTATTGGTAATGATCATGTCATTGCTGAAATGCATGATGCCACCGCCTCTGGATGATCTATTATTGATAAAAGTACTGTTATCAATAATTAGTGGCCCAGTGTTGTGAAGTCCACCTCCACCAAAGCCAAGGTCGGTTGTCTGATTACCATCGAGTGTGGTGTTACGAATAGTGAGTGCGCCAGCGATGTTGCGGATGCCGCCACCGATATTACCAATAGCGACACCATCTCGGATCGTCAAATTCTGGATTTGAACGGCAACATTGTGAATATCTAATATGCGGTCACGACTAAAATACAGGCGATCACTGTTGTTTGCTCGAATGATGGAGGTGCTTTGGCTGACGCCACGCAGCGTTACATCATCTGTAATATCAAGATCACCAGCGATCGCAGTATTGTCAGAACCTGTCAATGTAAGTGTGTAAGTGTCGGAGGGCAGGTGGATAGAATCCTTACCCGGCCATGCATTACTTTCCTGGATTGCGGCTCGTAGCGTACAAATACCATTGCCAGGACCGGTTTCACAAATACCATCACCAGGCGTGCTATCGACAATGTCATTGTTGTTATTGACTGTGAAATTAAATGCGAGTACAGGTTGAGAGATGGCGAATAGCAGTAAGCAGCCTATGAGGCTGCTCGTGTAAGATAGCGCTTTGTTTCGTTTAATACCAATCATTACATGTATATCTATTGAACCAGTGTTTTGAAATTAATATCCTCCAGTCCATGGATAAGTGTTTAATTCTATTTATATTATTCATCTGTCTTACTACATATATCGGCCGGTTTTGAGGATATATTTAGGATTAATTTCGTGGGTGAATCTCTAGATGTAAGATATGTGGGTGATCGATACTGAAGAGGGTAGCGGCATCAAACCATTGCGAGTGAAGTCGTGAGGCTGGGTGGTTTATCGTGATGTTTTGAGATAGATAAAATGGTTTTCTGGTCAGGTTTTCTGAGCATTCATTATCGAAATATTGGAGATTTGATGTCAGAAAGTGGCCAGACAGAGCTGCTGTGTTGTGATATTGCGAGCTAAATCATTAAAAATTGATTATATAAATGTTTGAAAATTAGCAACTTGATGGATTTATACAATATTTAGAAGGGCCGATTAATAATTTATGTTGATCAATTATGAAAATAATCGTTATGACAAGATGGGTGATTTAGCTTGAATGTAAGAGGTTTATTATATGTCTGGTTATTAATTGTTGATGACCAGGTAATAGTGCTTGATGGCATGGCCATGCAGGGAGATTGATCTGCCAGGTTTTTAGGCGAGCTTGAAATCCTGAAAAGCTTAGCGCAAGAAAACGGCAGTTACCTGAACTGATTCTGAGTGTATACCCAGAGGGTATCTTTCTGCGAGCTGGACAATCATGGTGGCCGCGTCGATCATCATGACAGCCCCGCTGTATCTGGCGATTAACTACATTGACTGTTTTGCCATGTTAATGAATGGCATGGTTGAGATGTATAGCAGGCCGCAAATAATGATGGTGTAAACGACAAAGCGCAGCGGATTCTCTTTGATGTTATCAAGCAGGGTACGATGTTCACCCGCTTCTCGCTGTTTGGCATATTCAGTTTTGGCTTTTATCTGACGCTCTTTTTGATAGGCCGCAATGATGGCTTTGGCGCGAGGTGCGACTGCATCATCACGTACCCAGAATGCAGGCACTGAGACTCCCCAGTTTCCTGCTGGAGTTTCGTAAAAATCAATATTGTCCTGTTGTAATGCTTCACGAACATCTTCGATTTCATCATCAGGGACATTGCGAAGATTAAAAATACGAACAGCCATAGTTTTTATATCAATTGATGTTGGGTTATGTCGGACCAGTTGTAGTGCACGATCATATTTTAAGGGAATAACGGCGTTCTGCAAAATTTTTATCCACACGGGAGACACTTTGTTGTTTCGATAGTGGAGTCGCGCCTCTTTTTACGATAGTTTGTATCACGCACCTTCGGGGGAGGGTGATCCAGGTTTGTTGCACAACTATTTTCCACACGTGAGGGCGTTATGGGGCGGTTGTTGGCAGGTACAGTCGAAGGGGGGAGAGATGCTGCTATTATTGGCAGTGCGTTCTTTTTTGTCGCGCTGGCGCTTTATCTGGATGCCAGTGCCAACCTTGCGTTGCAAAATACCATGGGTTACTGCGCCTGGTTCTTTCTCAGCTTGATGCTGATTGGGGAGAGCATGGCGGTACGTATGCAGGTGGTGGTGGCAGTCGCCTTTGCCACTGTAGGGGAATATTTTGCTTCTGTTTATCTGGGTGCCTATGTCTATCGATTTGAAAATGTTCCGGCCTATGTGCCGCCGGGGCACGGTATGGTCTATCTCACCGCGGTGGTGATGGCGCGACAAGGGCTATTTATTGTTTATCGTCAACAGATTACCTGGCTGGTATTGGCGATTGGTGGCACATGGTCAATCTGGGGGTTATTTTTTGCGGAGCGCAGTGATGTGGGTGGCGCGTTGTTATTCGCCATTTTTGTCTACTGTCTCTATAAAGGCCGTTCGCCACTGGTCTATCTGGGTGCTTTTTTCATTACCACCTGGCTGGAGGTGGTAGGTACCTGGAGCGGTACCTGGTACTGGGCGATGTATGACCCGGTGCTGGGGCTGCCGCAGGGGAATCCGCCGAGTGGTGTTGCGGTATGGTATGTGATGGTCGATGCACTGGCGCTGACGCTGGCACCGCGACTGGTGCGGGCGTTTAAGGCTGTGCGCCGTCGCCTGTTCAAGCGAGGTCGCCTGCCTCCCCAAATCGGCTGAATTTAGTCTATCGTGCGCCCATGTCGGCTCGACTCACGTATAATGTCCTCCTTTATTATTGCTGAGGAAGCGTATCTATATGTCGACGAGTAGCATTGTCTCGATTGAATCTCGAATTGCCACTGAGTTAAACGCCAGAGAGGAGCAGGTAACGGCCGCGATTACACTGCTGGATGGTGGTGATACGGTGCCATTTATCTCTCGTTACCGTAAAGAAGTTACTGGTGGACTGGATGACACACAGCTGCGCCTGCTTGATGAGCGTCTTACCTATCTGCGGGAGCTGGATGATCGTCGTACCACGGTACTCAAGGCGATTGACGAGCAGGGGAAATTAGCCCCTGCATTGAAACAGTCGATCCTCGAGGCGGAGACCAAAACACGCCTTGAAGATCTCTATCGCCCTTACATGGTTAAACGTCGCACTAAGGCGCAGATTGCGCGTGAAGCAGGACTGGAGCCGCTGGCGGACCTGCTCTTTTCTGATCCGACCGTTGGGCCGGAAGAGACCGCTGCCGATTATGTCGATGCCGATAAAGGTGTCGCGGATGCTGCCGCAGCGCTTGATGGCGCGCGCCAGATTCTGATGGAACGCTTTGCCGAAGATGCCGAGTTGGTAGGTGAGCTGCGTGAGCATTTTTGGGAAAATAGCCAATTGCATGCGACGGTGGTTGCTGGTAAAGAAAACGAAGGGGCAAAATTCTCTGATTATTTCGATAAGCGTGAGGCGATCAAATCGATACCATCGCATCGCGCCCTGGCGATGTTCCGTGGTCGCAGTGAAGGTATTCTGCAACTAGCGCTAGTCATTCCGGATGATGAAGAGGCAACCGCAAAGCGCGAACCGACCAGTGGTGAACGCAAGATTGCACGCCGCTTTGGGATTAAAAATGAATCGCGTCCTGCGGATCGTTGGTTGCAAGATACTGTACGCTGGACATGGCGGGTAAAACTTTCGATGCATGTTGACCTTGAACTGAAAAAGCGCCTGCGTGAAACGGGTGAACTGGATGCGATCAATATCTTTGCCAGTAATCTAAAAGATCTATTGCTTGCGGCACCCGCTGGGCCACGCGCTACCATCGGCCTGGATCCAGGCCTGCGTACTGGTGTCAAAGTGGCGGTGGTGGATAACACCGGTAAGCTGGTTGATTATGCAACGATCTATCCACATGCACCGAAGAACCAGTGGGATCAATCGGTTCATACCCTGGCACTGTTGGCGAAAAAACATAATGCAGACCTGGTGAGTATTGGTAATGGCACCGCTTCGCGTGAAACCGATAAGCTGGCCGGTGATCTGATTAAACAGCATAGTGCTCTAGGTCTGACCAAAATCATGGTGTCCGAAGCGGGTGCTTCTGTTTACTCAGCATCGGAACTGGCAGCACGTGAATTCCCTGATCTTGATGTCTCGATTCGTGGCGCGGTATCGATTGCACGTCGCCTGCAAGACCCACTGGCAGAATTGGTAAAGATCGAACCGAAGGCGATTGGTGTCGGCCAATATCAACATGATGTGAGTCAGGTGCGTCTGGCACGCAGCCTGGAAGCGGTGATCGAGGATTGTGTGAATGCGGTTGGTGTCGATGTGAACACAGCCTCGGCGGCATTGCTGGCCAACATTGCCGGGCTTAATACCACGTTGGCGCAAAATATCGTTGATTACCGCGATCTCAATGGACGCTTTAAAGATCGCAAAACTTTATTAAAAGTGACACGCCTTGGCCCCAAGGCCTTTGAGCAGGCAGCTGGCTTTTTACGGGTGATGGATGGCAAAAACCCGCTGGATGGTTCAGCCGTGCATCCCGAGGCCTATCCGGTAGTGGAGCGTATTGCTGCTTTTAATAAAGGCGATGTGCGTTCCATCATTGGTGATAGTGCTTTGTTGAAGAAGCTTGATCCAAAAGCGTTCACCGATGAAAAATTTGGAGAACCAACGGTGCGCGATATTCTTGCCGAGCTGGATAAACCGGGACGTGATCCACGCCCTGAATTTGTCACCGCCAGTTTTAAAGAGGGTGTTGAAAAGCTGAGCGACCTTAAAGAGGGAATGATGCTTGAAGGCGTTGTTACCAACGTAACGGCCTTTGGTGCCTTTGTCGATGTGGGTGTGCATCAAGACGGGCTGGTGCATATCTCGGCACTGGCAGATAAGTTTGTCAGTGACCCGCGCGCGGTAGTTAAAGCGGGTGATGTGGTGAAGGTGCGTGTGATCGATGTCGATCTACAACGTAAACGTATCGCATTAACCATGAAAAAGCAGGGTGATGATAATAACGCGCCAAAGCAAGAGCGTTCACGTCCATCATCTAACAGAAGGCCGCCGCAACAAAAACAACAACCCAAACAGCAGACCGCGATGGCCGCTGCGTTTGCCGGATTAAAGAGAAAGTAATATGTCAGTAGCACTGTTCGTCAGTAAGTTAACGAGTGTGCCAGATGAAATTGCATTCAGCGATACGATGGCCTTAATTGATAGTCACTTTGATTACACCCCCAGCCATTTTACTAATGGTACGGGAGATCGTCAGGCAATCAATGAAGCGGGTACCAACGAAGGGTCGTGTAAGATCTTTGCGTTGGGGAAATTGCTAGCACTTGATGAGGCGCAGATGCTCCACTGTTTTGGTGACTACTATCGAGTCGATGTATTGTCGCACCCTGATGGTAATGATCACGCCAACATCAGAAATTTTATGATCCACGGCTGGGGTGGTATTGCCTTTGATCATGCCGTATTAAAAGCAAAGGGTGAGTGATGTCATTACCAGACCTGAATGCCGTTGTTGAAATTGTTATCAATGCCGCAAAGCAGGAGTTGAATCCGCGTTTCACACATAGCGAACGTGAATACAAACCTGATGGCAGCATCGTTACCGAAGCAGATCGTGCCGTACAGCAAGTGATTGAAGGTGCATTAAAACAGCAGTGGCCTGGAATTCTGTTTGTGGGTGAGGAGATGAATGAGGCGGAACAGATTGCACTGCTGACCACTAAAGATCACGCCGTGTGGTGTCTTGATCCCGTCGATGGCACCAGTAATTTTGCAGCAGGCATCCCCTTTTGTGCCGTCTCATTGTCGTTACTAAAAGAGGGTGATGTGTTGATGGGGGTTGTGTACGACCCGATGCGCGATGAATGTTTCACTGCAATCAAGGGTAAGGGCTCATGGTTAAATGGTGAACTGCTCGGTAAGCGTATGCCTGAGCCGCCACTCGCCAAAGGGATTGGTATGATCGATCTAAAAAGATTGCCGCGAGCGTTAGCGATACGCATCATTGATGAAAAGCCATTTAGCTCGCAACGTAATGTTGGTGCCGTTGCGCTGGAGTGGTGCTGGATGGCGGCGGGTCGCTCTCATGTTTACCTGCATGGTAAGCAGCGGATATGGGATTACGGTGCTGCCAGTCTGGTATTGCATGAAGCGGGTGGTTATTCAATGACACTTGATGGTGAGCCGGTATTGTCAGTAAGCCTTGAACCACGTTCTGCAGTGGCAGCGCTTAATAAAGAGCTATTTGATGAATGGGTGGCCTGGCTAGGGATTGTCAGGAAGTAAAAAAACGACTCTTTTCCCTGATGTTGATGTGATTTTAATTCTGCAGAAAATAATTCTTAGCTTGCTCTCACGTTATTTGATGAGTGCTATGAGGGTGGATAGAGGGCCTGTTTTTCCAGTTGGAGAAGCTGGTTGATGTGGGCGAGGGAGCCACTAGAAAAGCATTAGTATTGGCAATGCTGTTAACAAGCGGCTCCAGGCCTGTCTTTTTGTATGGTGCGTTACCTAGCGGCGACCACCACGTTTGTTTTTTGGTTCTTCAAAGTTCACGCGTAAAGACTTTCCGCTGAAGTCTTTGCCATCAAGACCTGAGATTGCGGCGCGCGCTTCGTGCCCTTCCATCTCGATAAAGCCAAACCCTTTGCATTTATTAGAGAAAACATCCGTTGCTAGTTTAATAGAACGCACCTTGCCGAACTGTTCAAAGAGTTCGGTGACCTCAACTTCATTGGTTGAAGGAGGCAGGTTACCAACAAAGAGTTTTTTCATGGTGATGTCCTTATAGAATCAGGAATTCTATTTTAATAGCAGTGGCCTGATATGGGATCAGGCGGGATAAAAGACTATGTAGCCCTGTATCGCAAGACGACATAGTAACAGCGATTTCTTACTGAGGCTGAACCTGTGCAGCTTGCAGACCTTTTGGTCCGGTTTCGACCTGATAGCTTACGGTCTGGCCTTCGGCCAGGGTTTTAAAGCCATCACCAACGATTGCGCGGAAATGTACAAATACATCGTCGCCGCCATCTTCTGGGCTGATAAAACCAAAACCTTTCGATTCGTTAAACCATTTTACGGTACCAGTATTCATTCTATTGAAATCCTCAAACTTAATTAAATTGTAATTATAGTTAGCGTGCATGATGACGCATAGAGGATTCAGAGAGGAAGCCGTATGGTATTCTAAGAAAGCCAGCCTGAGCCAATGCAAGCAAAAGTACTATACCCTATTCCCATAGCAAAAACCTAATTATTCGTTTTGGTAGAATAACTTGAGTAAACAGTCAGCATTATAAAGGTGCTTTGTTTTGTTATCTTTTATTGTCACAGTCACGTACAAACCTGTTGGGTGATCGCGACTATTTTGTCATTTAATCGGTTATTGAGCGCGCTGGCTTGCTGCGCGCATCCCTTGCCAAAAAATGGAAAGCTGCTGGCGATAGCTAATCGGAATGGAATCCGGGTTACTCATTCGCAGTAATAGTGGTATGCCATAAAAGAGTGACACCAACCCTAACATTGCGGTTGGCACATGTGTATTACCGGGTAATTCGCCTTTGCCAATCGCCTGCTGTAGTGCGGGCACTAATATGGCATCAAGACCATTAATATCGAGTGCCTCGATTTCGCTGGCATTTTCATCGTTGATCACTTTCTCAAAGGCGCGATGTCGTTCGGCGCGGCCAATGGGTTGTGGTACTGGTTTTTCGCGTAGGCGAGCAAGGCGCGCTAATACTTCGCCCATTAATCCCGGGTGTTGTTGAAATTGTTGCGCGGCAGTTGCAAACAGCGCATCGATAGCGGCGGTACCTGTCTGGCCGCTATGGCGAATTTCCCACGTGATTTCCAATGTCCACAACTGCACGTAGTAGTCGAGCAGATCACCTTTTTTTGCAAAGTAGTTAAAGAACGTCGCCTCTGAAATCTCAACGTCATCGCACAGTGAATTGACGGTGATCTCTTCCATCGGGGTCGCTTCAAGGCGTTGAATAGCGGCGTTAACCAGTGCCAGTTTGGTGCGGGCGTATTTTCGTTCGCGAAGTGGAATCCTGGGCTTGGCGGCCATTTAATGTCTCCTTGAAATCTAGCGTTCTAATTATTTATAGTTTAGTCTATTAATTTAATAAACACTAATAATTTTGTTTTTTATTTGCAATTCAACTAGCTATGAGGCCTGTGTAGGTGAAATATCAATCAAATGGTTTTTCCTCACTAACAAACAAGTGCTATGAGTATTGTTCTATATAATTTTAGAGTTCGCAATGTTTTATTGGTAATGATCTTATGGAACAGTAAGTTAAAGATGGATTTTATCTACAATGGGATTTAGGCATGTTAGACTGCTCGCCACGATTTTCAGGCTATTCTATATATAGCCGACAGATATAGACCGCCAGCACCGCTTTTATCCAAATAGGTAACTTGATGGACAGACTTAAACAGCTTCTCGATGAGCGCATCCTGATTCTCGATGGTGCGATGGGTACGATGATTCAGGGTCATAAACTCGAAGAGGTAGATTATCGTGGTGAGCGCTTTGCTGATTTCCCTTCGGACCTTAAGGGAAATAACGACCTGCTGGTACTGACTCAGCCTGAGATCATCCGTGGTATTCATACCGAATATCTGGAAGCGGGCGCGGACATCATTGAGACCAACACCTTTGGCGCTAACGCCACCACGCTTAAAGCGTACGGCATGGCGGATCTCTGTTATGAGATGAATGTGGCCGGTGCACGGCTCGCGCGTGAGGCATGCGATGCGCTGGCAACTGATAACAAGCCGAGATTTGTGGCGGGTGTGCTGGGGCCAACCGATAAAACCGCCAATATCTCACCAGATGTAAATGACCCGGCAGCGCGTAAAATTACCTTTGATGAACTGGTGGCAGATTACAAAGTGGCGACCAACGGTTTGATTGATGGTGGCTCCGATACTATTTTGATCGAAACGATCTTTGATACGCTCAATGCCAAGGCAGCTATCTTTGCGGTGAAGAGTGTCTTTGAAGATCGGGGGCTGGAGTTGCCCATTATGATCTCTGGTACTATCACCGATGCGTCGGGTCGAACCCTGACCGGGCAGGTGACCGAGGCATTCTACAACTCACTAGCGCATGCCAATCCAATTTCGATTGGCCTTAACTGTGCGCTGGGTGCCGATGAACTGCGTCAGTATGTCGAAGAGCTATCACGTGTTGCTGATTGTTATGTCTCCGCACATCCGAACGCAGGTCTGCCAAATCCACTCGCTGAAACTGGCTATGACGACACACCCGATAACATGGCGGGGTTTATTAAAGAGTGGGCCGAGAGTGGCTTCCTGAATATCATCGGTGGCTGTTGTGGAACCTCGCCTGACTTTATTAAGGCGATTGCTGAAGCGGTAGATGGGATTGCGCCACGCAAGCGTCCAGCGATTGTAGTTGAGAGTCGCCTCGCCGGGTTAGAACCCTTTAACATCAGCAAAGAGTCGCTGTTTGTCAATGTAGGTGAACGTGCCAATGTAACGGGTTCAGCCAGGTTTAAGCGCTTGATCATTGACGGCCAGTTCGATGAGGCGCTGAGTGTCTGCCGCGAACAGGTCGAAAATGGCGCGCAGGTGATCGACGTCAATATGGATGAGGCGATGCTTGATGGTGAGGCATCGATGATTCACTACCTGAACCTGCTTGCATCGGAACCCGATATCTCAAAGGTACCGGTGATGGTCGATTCATCGAAGTGGGACATCATCGAGTCTGGCCTGAAATGTATTCAGGGCAAGAGCATCGTGAACTCGATCTCTTTGAAAGAGGGTAAAGAGCAGTTTGTCTACTACGCGCGTCTGATTAAAAAATATGGTGCGGCGACCGTGGTGATGGCCTTTGATGAAAAGGGGCAGGCCGACACTTATGAGCGCAAGATTGAGATCTGCAAAAACTCATATGACATCTTAGTGAATGAGGTTGGATTTTTACCGCAGGATATTATTTTTGACCCCAATATTTTTGCGGTTGCAACTGGCATTGATGAGCACAACAACTACGCCGTCGATTTTATCAATGCGACGCGCTGGATTAAAGAGAACCTGCCATACGCAAAAGTGTCGGGTGGCGTCTCAAATGTCTCGTTCTCTTTCCGTGGTAATAATCCGGTACGTGAAGCGATTCACGCGGTGTTCCTCTACCATGCGGTCAAAGCGGGCATGGACATGGGGATCGTTAACGCGGGTCAGTTATCTGTTTATGATGACTTACCGGAAGAGCTGCGTGAGCGTGTTGAAGATGTAATTCTCAATCGACGTGAAGATGGTACCGATCGCCTGCTGGAGATTGCAGATAAATATAGAGGTGACGGTGCAGTTGCTAAGAAAGAAGATCTTGAATGGCGCAGCTGGCCGGTGGGTAAACGGATCGCACATGCGATGATTAAGGGTGTTGATACCTATGTGGTTGAAGATACCGAAGAGGCGCGCCAGGCGTCCGAGCGCCCAATCCATGTGATCGAAGGGCCGCTGATGGATGGTATGAACGCAGTGGGTGATCTGTTCGGTGCCGGTAAGATGTTTCTGCCGCAGGTGGTGAAGTCCGCACGTGTAATGAAGAAGGCAGTTGCACACCTGATTCCGTTTATCGAAGAAGAAAAGTCTGATGGGGCCGCGAAGAGTAACGGTAAAATTTTGATGGCCACGGTAAAGGGTGACGTGCATGACATCGGCAAAAACATTGTTGGGGTGGTGTTGCAGTGCAATAACTTCGAGGTGTTTGATATTGGTGTGATGGTGCCCACGGTAACGATTCTCGAAGAGGCGAAGAGGCATAATGTCGATGTGATTGGACTATCGGGACTGATCACACCATCGCTGGAGGAGATGACCCACATCGCTAAAGAGATGCAGCGCCTGGGCATGAATACGCCGATCATGCTGGGTGGCGCGACGACCTCAAAAGCGCATACTGCGGTGAAGATCGATCCGCACTATGAGCACCCGGTGGTATGGGTAAAAGATGCCTCGCGTGCGGTGGGTGTGGCGCAGAGTTTGATCTCAGAAGATCTACGCACGAAATTTGTTGGTGATCTGAAGGCTGAATATCAGGGCGTGCGCGAACGTCACGCGGCGCGTCAGACCGCTGCTAAATGGTTAACATTGGCACAGGCGCGTGCTAACAGGACCCCGATCGACTGGCAACACTATCAACCGACAACACCGCTTATTACCGGCACCAAAGTGTTTGAAGATTATCCATTGCAGGAGCTGGTAGCGTATATCGACTGGACGCCATTTTTCCATTCATGGGAGTTGAAAGGCAGTTATCCAAAAATTTTTGATGATGCGAAAATGGGTGAAGAGGCGACAAAATTATTTGCCGATGCCAGGGCGATGTTACAGCAGATCATCGATGAAAAGTGGTTGCAGGCCAAAGCCGTGATTGGGCTTTACCCTGCGAACAGTGTTGACGATGATATTGAAGTTTATAGTGATGAGTCACGTACAGAGGTGATCACGACATTTCATAATCTACGCCAGCAACAGGAAAAGGCGGGTGGAAAACCGAATCGTTGCCTGACTGACTTTGTAGCGCCGAAGGCGAGTGGCGTTAAAGATTATATCGGTAACTTTGCGGTGACCACCGGTGTGGGTATCGATGAACGTATCGCAGCCTATGAAGCCGATCATGATGATTACAACTCAATCATGCTTAAAGCACTGGCGGACCGACTTGCCGAGGCATTTGCAGAGCGCATGCACCTGCGTGTGCGCAAAGAGTTCTGGGGCTATGCCAGTGACGAATCGCTCGAAAGTGATCAGTTGATCAAAGAGCAGTACAAAGGGATTCGCCCAGCGGCGGGTTATCCTGCCTGCCCTGATCACACCGAAAAAGACCTGATCTGGGATTTGATGCAGGTGAACGAAAACATCGGCATCTGGTTAACTGAATCGAAGGCGATGGTACCAACAGCTGCGGTGAGTGGTGTTTATTATGGTCATCCAGAGGCGATCTATTTTGGCGTTGGAAAAATCAATCGAGAACAGGTTGAAGAGTATGCCGGACGTAAAGGGATGTCAATGCAGGATGCTGAATACTGGCTAGCCCCTAATCTGGGGTATGATGCTGAGTAAATACATACCTCGAATGGGTTGGAAATTTTGACGGCATAACCGCACTGTGACTATCACTTAACGCACACAAGTGAATGAAACTGTGCTGAATTCTGTGTAACTGCCTATCATTAACCCCAGCGATGGGAGAGGATAGGTACACTATGAAAAATAAAGAACTACACGCGATAGCCCAGGCAGCGGCTAAAAATATTAAGAGCGAAGCGGATCTCAACGAGTTCCGGCAGATACAACCTTTATAGATCCTGGAACAGAAGAAAGTACGGCGCTTGGAACACTAAAATATCACCGAAGCGACAACTATTTATTACATCCCACCATTGCTTTCACACCCGCACGCAGTAATCTTGGTGTATTAGGTGCTAAATTCTGGCAACGGCCAGAAAAGAATGTCGCGCATTTACGCAATAAAAAGCCAATAGAAGAAAAGGAAAGTTATCGTTGGCTGGAAAGCTATGAACTGGCATGTGAAGTGCAAAGCCAATGCCCCGATACGCTGGTGCTGAGTGTAGCGGATAGAGAAGGCGACATACACGAGTGGTTTCTTCTGGTACAGAACAAACCCATACAAGAACGAGCAGAAATTTTGGTGCGTGCCAAATGCAATCGTCGAGTGCAGAAAAAAGATGGGGAATACAGTTACTTATGGGAAGAACTGACGGCGAGTCCTGTCTGTGGAAAACTCACCATCAAGACACCGCGAACGGGTAACAAGCCTTCCCGCCCGGCAATGTTGAGCCTGCATATTAAAGAAGTTGAATTTCATGAGCGGCAAGGTAAAACGACAAAGCCTGTTTATATGTCTGCTGTTTACGCAAAAGAAAAGCGGCCCCCCAAAGGAGTTACACCAATAACCTTCTGAATTCACGAGAGAAAACATAGGCCTTGAAATGATTGTCAAAATGACTAGAATAGGTAGTCATATAATCCATTATTTCTGGAGCGGTTATGAAGGCATCTATAGTAGATCTGAGGTATAAGACAAATGATATTTTGAAAGCTCTTGATAGAAACGAGAGTGTTACAATTCTTTATCACGGTAAAGTAAAAGGCATAATAAAACCTGTGAGAGAACGTTCAGAACTGAAAATTAAAGATCATCCATTTTTTGGAATGTATAACGAGTCAGAGGCAACGGTGCTAGAAGAGCTAGAAAACTTGAGAAAGCCTCGGCATGATCTTTGATACCGACATTCTGATATGGGTTCAAAGGGGGAGTGAGAAGGCAGCTAAGCTCATCGAAAAGAATGAAGATAGATATCTTTCAATTCAGAGCTACATGGAGTTGCTCCAGGGAGCCAGGAATAAAACCCACCACAAATATGTGAAAGACTTTATCAGTGAATTTGAGTTCTCAGTTTTACCTTTCACCGAAAACATAGGGCACCGAGCTCTGATATATGTAGAAGAGTATTCTCTTT
The DNA here is from genome assembly GCA_021648525.1 of Gammaproteobacteria bacterium. Classification (GTDB taxonomy): domain Bacteria; phylum Pseudomonadota; class Gammaproteobacteria; order SZUA-140; family SZUA-140; genus SZUA-76. The sequence goes on along the minus strand of JAKISP010000018.1, from coordinate 32,421 downwards.
CGTCAAACATGAGAGCGGGTGATGCCATTATTGCCGCTACAGCAGTTGAAAATAATATGGTGCTTGCTTCCAGTAATATAAAATATTTTAAGGTTGTAAATGAATTGCAGCTCAAAGCTTTCAGACCATAAAACACATAACAAGATCCATAAACGCTGTAGCCGTCTGGTTATGGGCGATGACCTGCTGGCGTATGTTGCTCTGAATTCGATTCGAGCCGGGATAGCCCGGACGCCAGAGACATCTAAACACACCAGTATTAAAAAACGTATTGCTCAGGCGAAAACGACACACCTGGCGAATCACTCACAGCAGCAGGTCAAAGGACTCTTTCCATTTGTGGGTACCACGTGATGAGATCCCACCTTGATTGGCATTTAAATTAACCGACTATCTTGAGATAGTGGACTGGAGTACGCGCATCCTTCGCAAGGGCAAACGGAGAAGTATTAATAGCCAGTGCCCACCGATACTGGCGCGGTTAAATATTGATCCTGACCATTGGGAATATTTGATCAACAATTTCGAGAATCGATTTAAGTCACTGGTGGGCAGTGGCTTTAAACTAAAGCAAGCCTGCCAGGCACTAGATTATCAACGTACCTCCGGCATTCGAAGTTGTGAGCATTTCTTTTCTTAGACGTAGAGTAAAGGAGGCAGCCATAATATAAAAACATCCAGCACGTAAAAAAGCACAGCACCTGATCTTCGTACTTAATTTAAAATGGTAAAGAATCGCGGGGGATTATTGTAAATCAGCAGTGCCTTAAAATCATAATAAATATCAGTACAGAAAACACAGTAAACAGTAAGCGGAAATAGAGAAATCAGTGGTTACAGGTAAAGGCTATTGTTTTAGCGATAAAAGTGTATCGCAGGGGTGAAAGTGAATCACTTTAAATGCTACTTAGCCTTTTTTTCTGAATTGAATAGATTCAGGATTTCATCTTTTGAATTCATGGCGTCTTTATAGCCAAGTGAAATCAATTCACGACAAAAGGCTTTTTCGAATAGCAGATAACTGACCAGTGTTGAACCATGTTTGCCATACGCGCCTACACCACGCAGTAGAAAGCGCAATGAACGTGGTAGCAGGTGAGCGTAACGCCCAGCAATTTCATCGATATCACGACTAGGCGAAATACACAGCACTTCCACCGGGCGTAATGTCACACCACCTCGTACTAATTTCCGCGTCGGGATTAGACTGATGGTTTTGTTAATCCGTTCGATACGCTCCAGATCTGAATCGAGCCCATCGAGAAAAATACTGTTCATCACATGCCCCAGGATATCGGCCATCGGAGGGTAGTTATTGACCTGTTCACGCGCCGGCTTGACGGGTTTTGATTCTTGCACGCCAACCACCAGAACACGATCTGCACCAAGGTGTAATGCGGAACTCAGCGGCGCAGTCTGGCGCATTGAGCCATCACCAAAATATTCACGATTAAGCTTAATCGCAGAAAATAACAGTGGTATCGCTGATGATGCCATTAAATGTGAGATATTAAGTTCTGTTGGACAACCCACGCGGCGTTCACGAGACCACGGTTCAATCGAATCCGCACCCTGATAAAAAGTGACTGACTGGCCAGAGGAATACCCAGAGGCAGTGATACCTATCGCATGTAGGTGACCATCGTCAATCGCCTGCTGAATCTTGCTGTAATCGAAGTATTGATTTAATAGCCCCACTAATGGTTCGCGATCTAATAATGAATGTGGGTTATATTTTCCCAGCCCGCCCAGCATCATTGCCGCTAGCCAGTGCGCGCCAGTCTTAAAGATGCCTGCGGTGTCGGTACGAAAGACTTGCTCGGCTTCGAAATTTTTCCACACATGGCTAAGGCGCATCACCCCTTGACGAAAATGATCGGCATGAATGGCCAGTGCGGTGGCATTGATTGAGCCAGCCGAGGTGCCCGTGATCACAGAGAAGGGGCTGCTGGTGCCGTAACTTTTAGGTAAAACCCTTGCGACCGCTTTCAGCACGCCCACCTGATAGGCTCCACGTGCACCGCCACCGGGCAATACCAGGCCGACACGTGATTCAGGGCTGTTTTTTTGTAACCACTTCATTAATCAGTTGGTCTTTGAGCTATCTTTTGTCATTCCATTTGAGGTGATTATTCTGTTTTGATCAAAAAGTTATTCGAATAATCCTGATAAAGGCAAGATAACACCGCGACGTCGAAGGCGCAAAAATAACGTGATCAGTCTTTCGTTGGTGGAATGCCAAGCGATTCCCACATGGCATCAACCCGTTCTTTAACTGCCTCATCCATGGTGATCGGCTCACCCCATTCGCGGCTGGTTTCCCCCTGCCACTTGTTGGTTGCATCAAGCCCCATCTTGGAGCCGAGGCCTGAGACAGGTGAGGCAAAGTCGAGATAGTCGATCGGGGTGTTTTCTATCATGGTGGTATCGCGCGCAGGGTCCATGCGGGTGGTGATGGCCCAGATGACATCCTCCCATTCACGGATATTGATGTCATCGTCGGTCACAATCACAAACTTGGTGTACATAAACTGGCGCAGGAATGACCAGATACCGAGCATCACCCGTTTGGCATGGCCAGGATACTGTTTTTTAATGCTGACAATGGCGAGTCGATACGAGCATCCTTCTGGCGGCAGGTAAAAATCGACAATCTCTGGAAACTGCTTTTGCAGGATCGGCACAAAGACCTCATTTAACGCGACACCGAGCACCGCTGGTTCATCCGGTGGCCGACCGGTGTAGGTACTGTGGTAGATCGGGTCACTTCGGTGGGTAATGCGTTCAATGGTAAACACCGGAAAGGTATCGACCTCATTGTAGTAGCCGGTGTGATCGCCAAATGGCCCTTCTGGTGCCTCTTCCCCTGGTTCAAGATAACCTTCCAGCACATATTCGGCGCTGGCGGGTACTTGCAGATCATTGCCGATGCAGCGCGCCACTTCGGTTTTAGAGCCGCGTAGCAACCCTGCAAAGGCAAATTCTGATAGTGTGTCGGGCACTGGGGTGACGGCAGCGAGGATGGTGGCGGGATCAGCGCCCAGTGCGACGGCGACTGGAAAACGTTCACCGGGATGCGCCTTCTGCCAGTCGCGAAAATCGAGCGCCCCACCACGGTGGGAGAGCCAGCGCATGATCACCTTGTTTTTGCCAATCACCTGCTGGCGATAGATACCGATGTTCTGCCGTTCTTTCTCTGGCCCTTTGGTGACAACTAGCGCCCAGGTGATCAAGGGCCCCACATCGCCGGGCCAGCAGGTCTGAACGGGGATCTTTGAGAGATCGACATCGTCGTCTTCGATTACATGCTGCTGGCAGGCGGCTTTTTTAACAAATTTGGGCGCCATGTTGAGCACTTGTTTATAGATAGGCAGTTTCTCCCACGCATCCATCATCCCTTTGGGCGGCTCCGGTTCTTTGAGTGCCGAGAGCAGTTTGCCAACATCACGCAGTGCGGCAACGGAGTCCTGTCCCATCCCCATGGCCACTCGTTTGGGGGTGCCGAAAAGATTGCCCAGTACGGGTACGTCATAACCTTTGGGGTTTTCGAATAGCAGAGCAGGGCCGCCCGCGCGCAAGGTACGGTCGCAGATTTCTGTCATTTCAAGGTTGGGATCGACCTCTGTCTTGATCCGAATCAGCTCGCCATCTTGTTCCAGGCGCGCGATAAAATCACGTAAATCTTTATATTTCATAATGGATGTTTTACTCAATCTGAAAATTCGGCGACCACCGGGGCGTGATCCGAGGGCCGCTCAAGGCCGCGTGGCGAGGTATCAATATGACATGATACGGCATGTTTGCACAGAATGTCGCTGGCCAGAATCAGATCGATGCGTAGCCCAAGGTTACGTGGAAAGGCATTTGCACGGTAATCCCACCAGCTAAAACTCCCCTCGGCTTGCTCAAACAGGCGAAAGCTATCCTGCAGGCCGCAGGCGTTGATCTGTTGCAGCGCCTCGCGCTCCTGATCGCTGCACAAAATCTTGCCGCGCCACTTTGTCGGGTCACATACGTCGCGCTCATCGGGCGCGATATTAAAATCACCCAGCACCACTAATCGAGGGTATTGTTCCAATTGCGACGCAATATAGAGGCGTACCTGATTAAGCCATTCTAGTTTGTAGTGGAATTTCTCACTGCCAGGACTCTGCCCATTGGGCGCATAGAGATTAATCACGCGTAGCCCATTGTAAGTGGCGGCAAGAATACGGCGCTGCGGGTCATCAAGTCCAGGGATGTCGGTCGTGATTTCATCAGGTTCCAGCTGACGCGAGATGAGCGCCATGCCGTTGTAGCTTTTTTGCCCACTATAGATCACTTTATACCCCGCCATTTCTAACGCATCTGCCGGGAAATCTTTATCTTGTACTTTGGTTTCCTGCAGCGCGACAATATCGGGTTGTACACTTTCTAACCATTCGAGTAGTTGTGGCATGCGCACACGCAGTGAATTAACGTTCCAGGTAACAATTTTTTTATTCATAATGATTAATTTTGATTTGGCAACAACATGTTTTAGAAAAGTATTACTCCGCCGATAGGAAAAGTGCACGCTTTAATAATAATAAAACACTTTAAAACTAAAAATATAGCAACTATTGTGTTATATAACAAAACTGTAGAACACTAGCTCAGAAGGGACGAGAATATGGAGATGCTTGCCTGGCTTACAGGATTTGCGGCTGTCGTTGGTACCGCTGCGTATCAACGCATACCGCTCATTTTATCGACACTACTGGTGCTGATCTTGATGATCTGCTGGAGTACGTTTTTTATTCCGAGCGGGGCTTCCTTCTATCTCGCCTGGGGCATTTTTTTACTAATAGCGATTCCAGTTAACATCCCGCCACTGCGTAAGCTGTTAATCAGTAACCATATCCTGCGTGCTTTTCGTAAGGCACTGCCATCAATGTCGCAAACTGAACGAGAAGCACTTGAGGCCGGTTCCGTGTGGTGGGATGGTGAGCTCTTTAGTGGCCGCCCCAACTGGCAGCGCCTGCTTTCATTTCCTGCGCCACGCCTTACCGCTGAAGAACGTGCCTTTCTGGACGGCCCGGTTGATGACCTATGTCATATGATCAACGACTGGCAAGTGACGGAAGAGCTGCATGACCTTCCGCCAGAAGTTTGGCTGTTTATAAAAGAGAAGGGTTTCTTTGGCATGATCATCCCAAAGAAATATGGTGGCCTTGAATTTTCAGCACTGGCACACTCCGCAGTTGTCATGAAAATATCTAGTCGCAGCATCACCGCTGCCGTCACTGTGATGGTACCGAATTCACTTGGCCCAGCAGAGCTGCTACTGCATTACGGCACCGAGGCACAGAAAGACCATTACCTGCCGCGCCTTGCACGTGGCGAAGAGGTACCCTGCTTTGCACTGACAGGCCCGGATGCCGGTAGCGATGCCAGCAGTATGCCCGATATCGGCATCATTGAAAAAGGGATGTTCGAAGGCAAAGAGGTGGTGGGTATTCGCCTTAACTGGGCCAAACGTTACATTACACTCGGGCCTGTTGCGACCGTGCTTGGGCTCGCCTTTAAACTACAGGACCCTGATCAACTGCTGGGCGATAAAGAAGAGCTTGGCATTACGCTGGCATTGATTCCAACCGATACCCCAGGTGTTTCGATTGGCACGCGTCATGCCCCGCTAAATATTATGTTTCAGAATGGCCCCAACTGGGGTAAAGATGTCTTTATTCCAATGGAGTGGGTGATTGGTAATAAAAGCGGTATTGGCAATGGCTGGCGTATGCTAATGGAATGTCTTGCCGCTGGCCGTTCGATCTCACTGCCCGCACTCAGCACGGGTGGTGGCAAACTGGCCAGTCGTGCAACCGGTGGTTATGCCCGTATTCGCAAGCAGTTTAAAACCCCGATTGGGAAGTTTGAAGGGGTTGAAGAAGCGCTTACCCGCATTGCCGGTAATACCTACATGATGGATGCTGCGCGTACCATCACTGCCAGTGCGGTTGATCTTGGTGAAAAACCGTCGGTTGCATCAGCGATTGTAAAATACAATCTCACCGAACGGATGCGTTCAGTGATCAACGATGCGATGGATGTGCAGGGTGGCTCGGGTATTTGCATGGGGCCACGTAATCTCATCGGTCGTATCTATCAGGCAATTCCGATTAGTATCACGGTTGAGGGGGCCAATATCTTAACGCGCACACTGATCACTTTTGGTCAGGGTGCGGTGCGTTGTCATCCCTATCTACTAAAAGAGATGAAAGCGGTAGGAGACAGCGACAGTAAACGCGGTGCGGTTGATTTTGACCGTGCATTTTTTGGTCACATCGGATTTACCATTAGCAATGTGGCAAGGGCATTTTACCTTGGCATCACTGGTGCGCGCTTTGTACGAGTGCCAGGTAATAAACGCGCTAAAAAATACTATCGACAATTGACCCGTATGAGCTCAGCCTTTGCACTGGTCTCTGATATTTCTATGCTGGTACTCGGCGGTGAACTGAAGCGTAAAGAAAAGCTCTCAGGCCGCCTGGCAGACGTACTGAGCCACCTTTATTTAGGTTCAGCGGCACTGAAACGCTTCGAAGATCAACAATGTCCTGACGAAGACTGGCCGCTATTGGAATGGTCTTGCCAGGAGTCTCTTTATATTATTCAGAAACGACTACATGAACTGTTGGCAAACTTTCCAGACCGCGCGGTTGCGCGCTGTCTACGCCTCCTGATTTTTCCACTCGGCAAACCGTATGCAGGCCCCGATGATCGCCTCGGCCATCAAGTTGCCGGGATAATCCTTGAACCATCTGAAGCACGTGACCGCTTAACCCGCGGTGTATTCACCACCAGTGATACCAATGAAGCGATGGGGCGTATCGAAGATGGTCTGGTTAAAGTGATCCTGGCAGAACCGGTCGAGAAAAAAATTCAGCAGGCACAACGCAAAGGTGAGCTACCAGCAGGCCTAATGGATGAGGCGATGCTGCAGACTGCGATTCAGCACAGTGTAATCGATGAAAAAGAGGCGGTGTTAGTTCGCAATGCAATTTCTGCAAGAAGCGAAGTGATCAAGGTTGATGACTTCCCGCAGGACTACTGGAAGTAGCGCTAATATATTTAAGTGTAGAATAGAGGACGCATAGATGGCGACACGTAAAAAGAAAAAAGCGGGTGGCGCGGTATACATTGTTGGTGGTAGCCGTACCCCGTTTTTAAAAGTAAAAGGAGCCCCCGGCCCTTTTCTCGCATCTGATCTTGCCGTTGCGGCATCTCGACCGCTACTGGCGCGTCAGCCATTTGAGATTTCAGCGCTGGATGAGGTGATCGTTGGCTGCGTGATGCCAACTCCGGATGAGGTCAATGTTGCACGCATCATCGCGCTGCGCCTGGGTTGCGATGAAAGCCTGCCTGCATGGACAGTGCAACGTAACTGCGCTTCTGGCCTGCAGGCACTCGACTGTGCTTATCAAAATATTAAAGAGGGCCGTTCTGATCTGGTATTGGCGGGTGGCGCTGAATCGATGAGCCATGCGCCGGTACTATTAAATGATAAAATGGTTGGCTGGCTTGGTGAATGGGCTGGGGCGAAAAAGTTTGCTCAAAAAATAAAGACATTGGGAAAACTGCGTGGTGGCCATCTAAAACCGATCATCGGACTATTGCGCGGCCTGAGTGATCCCGTGATTGGCCTCTCGATGGGGCAGACGGCAGAGAACCTTGCCTATCGTTTTGGCATCAGTCGCGAAACAATGGATGCCTTTGCCGTCGATAGCCATAAACGATTGATTGCCGCACAAGAGGGTGGTTACCTCAATGATGAGATCGAAGCGGTTTATGACAGCTGCGGTAAAAGCTATCAGCACGATGATGGTGCGCGTGCGGATAGTTCTGTCGATAAACTTGGAAAATTACGCCCGGTGTTTGATCGCAAGTTTGGTAAAGTCACTGCTGGTAACAGTGCGCAGATCACCGACGGTGCCGCGATGTTACTGCTGGCCAGTGAACATGCTGTTGAGAAATACGACCTGAAAGTGATGGGACGTATCGTCGATAGTGAATGGGCCGGGCTTGATCCCGCTCAGATGGGGCTTGGCCCCGTACATGCGATGGCACCGATCCTTAAACGCCAGAAGATGGCGGTCAATGATATCGATTACTGGGAAGTCAACGAAGCCTTCGCTACTCAGGTGCTGGCCTGTGTTGAGGCGTGGCAGGATGAAGATTACTGCAAAAATGAATTAGGGTTAAAAGAACCACTCGGTAAGATTGACCGTGCACGGCTGAATGTTGATGGTGGGGGTGTTAGCCTTGGTCATCCCGTTGGTGCTAGTGGCGCGCGCATTGTGCTGCATATATTAAATATTCTGGAACGCAATGATGCACAGTATGGCATGGCCAGCCTCTGTATTGGTGGCGGGCAGGGCGGTGCCATGTTAGTCAGCCGAGATCTTAAAGAGGATGTCAACGGGGATAAAGGATAAATGACGATGACAGAGAATAAGCATTGGCGAACAGAGCGCGATGCCGATGGTATCGCATGGTTGCACTTTGATATGGCAGAGGCCAGCACTAATGTGCTGTCGGTTGAAACCATTGCCGAGTTCGATGCACACCTGCGTGACATCGAATCAAATCCGCCCAAAGGGCTGGTGATTTTATCGGACAAAAAGAGCGGTTTCATTGCAGGAGCCGACATCAAAGGTTTTACCAGCATGGAGAGTGTGGCGCATGCCGCTGAATTTATGCGCGGCATGCATACTGTGTTAAATCGACTTGAAGCCTTTTCATTCCCTACCGTTAGCCTGATTCGTGGTTTTTGCCTCGGCGGCGGGATGGAACTGGCACTGGCAACGCGTTATCGAATCGCCGATGAAGACCCTAAAACGCGACTGGGTCTACCCGAGGTGCGACTCGGTATTCATCCCGGTTTTGGCGGCACCGTGCGTGCGCCACGCCTTGTCGGCGCAGCCGCCGCGATGGACATGATGCTAAGCGGACGTGCGCTGAGTGCTCGTGCTGCAAAAAAAATTGGCTTGATTGATTATGCTGTACCAGAAAGGCAGTTGTTGCGTGCAGCGAAGATGATGATAGTGGAAGCACCGGCACCCTGTCGCCCTGGTCGCCTGGCACGTCTTTCGAATCACTCATTAGTACGTCCACTCCTGGCGAAATACCTGAAACGCACCGTTGCTAAAAAAGCAAATCCTGAACACTACCCTGCCCCTTATGCAATGATTGATCTGTGGTCTAAATATTTTGATAACCCGAACAAAATGTACGCCGAAGAGGCGCTCTCGGTTGCCAATCTGGTAGTGGGTGATACCGCGCAGAACCTGATTCGTGTTTTCTTTTTACAGGAAGAGATGAAGGCACTTGGGCGTAAAAACAAATTTCATGCCGATCGAGTGCACGTGGTTGGCGCGGGTGTTATGGGGGGAGATATTGCGGCATGGTGTGCACTGCGTGGTCTACACGTTACGCTGCAGGATCAATCACCGGAACGTATTGCACCGGCAATGAAACGTGCCCACGCATTATTTAAAAAGAAACTACGTCAACCGCGCCTGATACAGGCAGCAATGGATAGACTCATGCCGGATGTAAAAGGAACTGGTGTTGAACGTGCTGATGTGGTCATCGAGGCGATCTTTGAAAATATAGAGGCAAAGCAAAATCTATATCGCTTACTTGAACCTCGCATGAAGCCAACCGCACTGTTAACCACCAACACATCGTCCATTCCTTTAGAGGTATTGAGTGAAGTGCTGGAAGAGCCAAAGCGCTTAGTTGGCCTGCATTTCTTTAATCCAGTGGCACAGATGCAATTAGTTGAAATTGTCAAAGGAAAACAGACCAGCCAATCCATTGTTAATCAGGCGGCAGCCTTTGCGCGCCAGATTGATCGTCTACCACTACCGGTTAAAAGTAGCCCTGGATTTCTGGTTAACAGGATTTTGATGCCTTATCTATTAGAAGCCGTTGTGCTAGAGAGTGAAGGGGTTCGCCCTGAATTAATCGATAAAGCAGCGACTGATTTTGGCATGCCGATGGGCCCGATTGAATTGGCCGACACGGTTGGGCTCGACATCTGTCTCGCTGTGGCAGAAACACTGGCAGAAAGCCTTGAGGTTGAAGTGCCCGCTAAACTACGTTCAATGGTGAGCCGCGGTGACCTTGGGCGCAAGAGTGGCAAAGGGTTCTACCGCTATAGTAAAGGTAAGCCAGAGAAGGCCAGATGTGAAGGTGAAAGTATGCCTGCCGATCTGACCGACCGTCTGATGTTCCGCATGCTCAATGAATCAATGGCCTGCTTACGTGAAGGGGTTGTTGAAAACGATGACCTGTTAGATGCCGGTGTGATCTTCGGTACGGGCTTCGCCCCGTTTCGTGGCGGCCCAATGCACTACATTCACACCAGCGGCAGTCAATTGATGAAAAACAGAATGGATGATTTAAGCCAGAAGTACGATGGCCGCTTTGAACCTGATATGGCCTGGGGAAGCTTATAGCGCCTTTCAGTTTGTCTGCCTGGCTAATTGGGCATCTAACGTTACGCTGGTCCCTTCTTGATGGTATCAGTGTAACGCGCATTTGATCGTTTATTAATTTTTCTTTACAGTGAGCGCTATGATAAATACAACCTCACAAATCATCACCCCCGAGCAAGCGGGTACATTGGCAGGTCTGTTGCGCGAACGGATCAAACGTACCCCTCAAAACGTTGCATATCGCTATTATATCAACCATGAAAATCGCTGGGTCAGGCTCACCTGGCATGAGATGGGACGTCGTGTGATTAAATGGCAGATCGCGTTAAGGAGTGAGGGATTACAATCCGGCGACCGCGTCGCCATCATGTTGCGCAATAGTGTTCAGTGGGTTGCATTTGAACAGGCAGCACTTGGATTAGGGCTGGTGGTGGTACCACTCTACGTCAATGATCGCCCCGATAACATCCTCTACATCTTGCAGGATACCGACTCAAAGGTACTGCTGCTCGAAGGTCGTGAGCAGTGGCATCAATTTTCGTCTGTAATCGACCAGGCAAAAAGTTTACAGCGAGTGGTGAGCCTGAACCCGATTATCAATGAAGAAATGCATCCATTAGTGCGCGCTAAGGAGGCATGGCTACCGAGTGATGTGATGACCAGTGGTGAGGAGCTTGAGATTATCGACGCTGATCCAGACACACTAGCCACCATTGTTTACACCTCTGGTACCTCAGGTCGTCCTAAAGGGGTTATGTTGAGTCACCATAATATTCTGTGGAATGCCCATGCAGGATTAAATGTGGTAGCGATTAATCAGGACGATCTATTTCTCTCTTTTCTGCCGCTCTCACATATGTTTGAACGTACCGTGGGATATTACCTGCCGATGATGGCGGGTGCCATAGTTGCCTATTCACGCTCAATCACACTGTTAGCTGAAGACCTTGAAATCATAAAGCCCACTGCATTAATTTCAGTGCCACGCATCTTCGAACGCATACAGGGTAAGGTTCTGGCACAATTAGAACAGCGTCCACCACTGGCACAAAAACTATTTCGTACCGCCATGAAAGTGGGTTGGGGCTATTTCAACTATCAACAGGGGCGTACTGAATGGCAGCCCATGTTTCTGCTATGGCCATTATTAAAAAAGCTGGTTGCAGATAAAGTAATGAACAAGCTGGGCGGGCGCATTCGTTTTACCGTGTGTGGTGGTGCACCGCTTTCGGATGGCGTTTCCAGGATGTTTATTGGTCTCGGTCTACCCATGATCCAGGGGTATGGCCTGACTGAAACCAGCCCGGTGATTAGCTGCAATAAAATTGAAAAAAATGATCCGCTGAGTGTTGGTTCACTGCTTAAAGATGTCGAAGCAAAAATCACTGAAAGCGGTGAGTTAATTATTCGCAGTCCCGGTGTCATGCATGGTTACTGGAATAACCAGCAAGGAACAGATGATGTTATTAAGAATGGCTGGTTTCATACTGGTGATAAAGCAGAAATAAGAAAAGGAATGCTTTATATCACCGGTCGCCTGAAAGATATCATTGTCCTTTCAAATGGGGAGAAAGTGCCCCCATCCGATATGGAACTGGCAGTTATCCAGGACCCTCTATTTGAGCAGGTAATGGTTATTGGTGAAGGTCGCCCCTATCTTGCCGTGCTGTTAGTGCTAGAGCCACAACAGTGGAAGGCGTTTGCCAGGCAACACAACGCTGCACACGATGATCCTGCCTCACTGCGCCTTGCTACGGTCGAGAAGGCGCTGACAAAACGCGTTGCTGCAATGCTCAAAGACTTTCCCGGCTACGCACAAGTACGCCGCATCTCAGCACAACTAGAACAGTGGTCAATCGAAAACGAGATGCAGACACCAACATTAAAATTAAAGCGTAATAAAATCCTCGAACATCAGGCTAACGATGTTGCACGCATCTATGAGGGGCACTAATGAATACGGAAACATGTGGACAGCTACCGCTCGACAAACAGCCTACCACCCGCATGGCCGCACGCCCGGCAGATACCAATGCCGCAGGCGATATCTTTGGTGGCTGGATTATGTCGCAGGTTGATATTGCCGGAAGCATTGCTGCCTACCGACGTGCCAAAGGTCGAGTGGTTACCGTAGCAGTCAATGAGTTTCAATTTCATAAACCGGTCTTTGTCGGTGATCTGATTAGTTGTTACGCTGAAGTCACCAGGGTAGGGCGGACCTCGATAACCGTTGATGTTGAAGTCTATGCGGAGCGCCACCGGCCTGGTGATGACGATGACGTAATCAAGGTAACAGAGGCAACACTGACGTTTGTTGCTGTGTGTGATGATCGACAGCCACGGATAGTGCCTGCCCCGTAGTCTGATTGCAATGCTATTTGAGAAACATCAAATTTAAACTATTCCATGAATTCTGACTGGAACTCAAAAATGATGCTGTTGCTGAGGGGGTGGTAGCATAGGTATTTATTTCAATCACACGATCTACACATGTAACATTCCCTGTTAAAATTAGATGCTTTGGAGCACATTGAATGAGCTGGACGGTTTATCTCTCGGGTGAAATACACACAGACTGGCGCGAACAGATTATCAAAGGCTCTGAAACGGCAGACTTGCCGATTCAATTTACCTCAGCAGTCACTGATCATGCGGCCAGTGATGCCGCGGGTGATTGCCTTGGCGATGAAGCCAATAATTTCTGGCGTGACCATAAATCAGCAAAGGTAAATGCGATCCGCACCAGGTCATTAATCGAAATGGCAGATATTGTTGTGGTGCGTTTTGGTGACCAGTATAAGCAGTGGAACGCTGCGTTTGATGCTGGTTTTTGTGCTGCTCTCGGTAAGCCTTACATTACATTGCATGATGAAAAGATCATTCACCCATTAAAAGAGGTCGATGGTTTGGCTATGGCATGGGCACAGACACCTGAGCAGGTGGTTGATGTATTGAAATATACAACAGGAAAATAGCGAGTGATGTTCGTCATTGACCTCCATCTGGAGATCAATTGATCAGGTGGGTAACATAGCTGTATTTCATTACAAATGTCCTGACAAGCGACGGTGGTGTATCAATCCCTGAATAAAATCACGAAACCGCGCCGTCCCCTTTTTTCAATTAAAGCATTTCTAGCAGCTCGTCATTCGCTTCTGGTCTGGTGATGTGATTGATGTAATTAGAAAGTGTCTTGATCGATACAATCAGCACCACTTCCAGTACATTTTCTTTGGTAAAACCTGCTGCAATAAATTCATTGATGTCGTCGTCGCTCACGAAGCCGCGCTGTTTCACTACTTTTCGCGTATATATCGCTAACGCATAGTCACTTGAATCTTTGATCTCAGTATCATTGTGGATGGCACTGAGTGTCTCCTGATTAGCCTTGTTCAGCTTGCCCATGGCGCGGTGAGCGGTAATACAGAAGTCGCAGCCGTTTTCTTTGCTAACGGTCAGTAACGCAACCTGCTGCTGTGCCGCTGAAAATGAACCTTTAGATATTAGCTCATTCATCGCAAGGTAGGCCTTTATGGTAATGGGGGCTTCGGCCATGTAGGCGAAGAGGTTGGGCACAAAGCCGTATCCTTGCTGAATGTCATCTAATAGCGCCTTTGCCTGGCCGCTGGTATTTTCCTGGGTGTGAAAAGTAAATTCGATCATGGTCGTATTCCTGCCTGTTGTTGAGTTGAGAATTGCAGTGTACGGGGTATAATCTGTACGATGAATGATCAAAAAAATCTAAATCATGCTCCTGGGTACGGACTTGATCCGCTTTCAGAGGTTATGCAGCTGCTTAAGCTCAATGTCTCTATCTATCACAACGCGAAAGTGTGCGGCGGATGGCAACTGGATGATGCTGGGACGCATAGCGTAAGCTTCCATGTTGTGACCCTCGGGCGTTGTTTTCTCGAAGCAACGGGGCACTTTAGTGGTGAACTGCACGAAGGTGATCTGGTGCTCTTCACACGAGCCTTGCCACATACCCTGCGACCCATGACATCTCAGAGTGGTAAGCAGCAGCACCTTAGTTTTAACGATGGTGAGTTACTTACCGGTACTGGCTTACTGTGTGGTGACATTAGCTTTCAGCATAAAGGCAGCTCACATTTACTGGATGCGTTACCACCGTTATTATTGGTTCGTTTCGATCAGGCGAAAGCGTGGTTGCAACCGCTGCTACAGATGATTGTGACGGAAAATCGTGCGCTGGGCCCTGTTTCAAAGGTGATCTTTGATCGCCTTTCGGAGCTATTGGTCACCTATGCTGTGAGGCATTACATAATGGAGCAGTCGAAGCGATTAAATTGTGAAAACAGCGCTTCGATGTTAGCGCTGTATGGTGATGAACGACTGGCGTTGGCGGTGAGTGAGATACATCAGAAACCGGCGCAGGAATGGAGCCTTGAGCAGCTCGCAAAAAAAGCGATGATGTCACGCACTGTTTTTGCAGAGAGGTTTAAATTACTGAGTGGCTGGACGGCGGGTCAGTACATTACCTGGTGGCGAATGCAGTTGGCATGGCAGCAGTTACAGAATGGTGCTGGCGTCGCCAACGTGGCTGATAATGTTGGCTATAAATCTGAAGCGGCTTTTTCACGCGCGTTTAAAAAAATGTTTGAGGTTTCACCGGGGAGAGTGAGGAGGGGGGTAGAATAGTGGGCAATTACTCTGACAAGCATCATAAAGTTATTGCGGGATGATATGGAAATAATTGAATCTCCGTGTGTGCGAAATTGCTGTCTGGATAGCGATGATGTTTGTATGGGCTGTTTTCGTACTATTGATGAAATTACAGGCTGGCATGTGGTTTCGGCAGAAGAAAGAAAAATGATTTTAAAGCGAGCGCTGGAGCGAAGTAATATCGCGGTTAAATGATAATGAGTTTTATGTTGCACTCTGAATGAAAGGGCTTGCGGCTATCTAACACCCGGGTCATCTTTAATGAATTCTGCAGTTGACCGCTTCGAGAAAGTGTTAAGTTCACGAACACATTAACTATTTGAGTCAATCTGGACGTTACCTTCTGGATGAGTCGCTATACCCTGTCGCGCACATTGCATTTTTCGTCTGGTCGCGTTGCAAATCGTCGTAATAGATCCGCTATTCCGCTTTATCACGCCTTGCCATACACAAAGTGCAACAGACTCTACCGGCTGCTCAACTACAAATTCTGGGTTGAATGTTACAGGCCAAATGCCTGCTCTAATGTTTTGGCCAGTTCTTCTGGGGTATCACGGATAATGAGTTTACCTACGGTGGTGCCGTCTCCTTTAAATAAGACCAGCATTGCGTCCCCCACCAGATTTCTCTGTGCAAACATGGCACCTTTTTGAGAGCCGCTTTCAGCGATGCGGAATTCAATACGGCCGTTGTAGTTCTCTCTAATGGCATCGACCTGGTTCATCAGGTTGAGGCTGCGCACCCCTTCTTTGTTATGCACGAGTACCACGACATTTGTGCCGGATCCAATCACAGAAAGGTCTTCACTGTAACCCGTTGGCAGCAAGGCGACACCAAACCCGAGGCCAATGATAACCAGTAGTATGGAGGACCATTGTGCCCAGCGTTTTTTAATGGGTGATGTTTTGCTCATGTTTTTGCCTATTAAACAAAATGATTCGAAAGCAGAATATTACACGTACGCTGGCTATTTTTGTAGAAATTTTGTTGCTGTTAATGCAGGATAATCCGCAGGTACACGGGTCTATTAGTCTGATAATGAATGGGGTTGTTCTGTTCTATCTGAGGTCTGTTTACTCTCTGCCAGGTAGATACAGTGATAATATGGGGACATAGGTAATGATAAGTACTGCCAATAGCAGGATAAAGAAGAATGGCAGCGTGGCTTTGTAGAGCTGCATTACCGGTTTTTTAAAGCGGTAGCTGGCGATAAATAGATTCAGGCCGACGGGCGGAGTGAAGTAACCGAGCTGCATATTGGCGAGAAAGATGATGCCAAGATGAACTGGGTCAATGCCGTAGCCCAGTGCGATTGGCAGGAGTAACGGAATGATTAAAATCAGCGCTGAAAAAATGTCGAGCATCGCTCCAAGCAGTAGCAGAAAGATGTTGAGCAATATGAGGAACATCAGTGGGCTGTCGATATGTTGTTTGACGAATTCGAACATCTGTGTCGGTATGTCGGCATCAATCATGTAGTTGGTTGAGGCGAGTGACAGGCCGAGAATAATCAGCAATGCGCCAACCAGGACCATTGAGCTGCGCATGATCTGCGGTAGTTTCCGCAACGGAATTTCGCGATAGATCAGTACCTCAACAATTAATACATAGAGTGCGGTGACGGCCGCTGCTTCAGAGACGGCGAAGTAACCACTATAGATACCGCCGAGTACGATAAATGGTAGAGGGATCTCCCAGCGTGATTCTAGCAGAGCACTTTTGACCTCCTGCCAATTTGCAGTGTGGGTTGGAAGTGTGCGGTTTTGCCACATGCTCCAGGCAGAGAGCATGAATAGCATCAACAGTCCGGGGATGATGCCTGCGAGGAAGAGCTCATCGATGGTGAGTGGTTCACCGATGCCCATCTGTTGCACGATTACCGCATATAGAATCAGCGGCAGTGAGGGGGCGAATAGTAGGCCGAGACTACCGGAGGTGGTGATCAGACCGAGGTTGAAATTCTCTTTATAACCGGCTCGCATTAAGGCAGGAAAGAGCAGTGCGCCGAGCGCAACAATGGTGACGCCAGAGGCACCCGTGAAGGCGGTGAAAAATGCGCAGGCGAAGAGGGCGACAATCGCCAGCCCTCCCGGTAACCAGCCAAGTAGTGCCTGGCTCAGTTTGACAAGTCGCGCAGGTGCCTGGCTTTCGCTGAGTAGATAACCGGCAAAGGTGAACAGTGGTATTGATACTAGCATTGGCATTTCGGCTAGCCGAAAGAATTCAATACCCATCACGGCCAAATCGATATCAGCTTGATAGAAGCCCCACATTGCACCAGCGGCAATCACGGCAAACAGGGGCGCACCGAGCAGTGCGAGCAGGATGAGGAGTAGTGTGACGAGCATTATGGGATGTGTTTGTCAGGTGGTTTGTTGCCTTGTATAAGCACAATGCATTGTGCCAGACAGGTAAAGCCACAGCGTAGCGCAATCAACCCAAAACCAAAGGGGATGATCGCTTCACATAGCCATGCGGGTACCGATCCAAAGGCAGTGGTGCCATCTTCGAATTCCATCAGCACAAAACGGTAGCTATGATAGGCGAGTAGCCCGCAGACGATGGTGGTAAAAAGATCGAGTATGATTTGATTGATGCCTTTCAGGTGCTCAGGCAAAAAGCGCGAGAGTATATCGATACTGATGTGATTTTGTTCGCGGGTGGCGACCATCGCACCCAGCATACCGACCCATAGAACTAAAATACTGAGTGAGGGGTCGCCCCATGAGAGACCGCTGTCCCAGAAATTGCGCATGATGATCTGTGCGCTGGCGAGCGCGATCATCACGAAGAGCGATAGCGCGAGCAGGCAGTTCTCTACAAAGGTGATGCCACGATTGATGAGCTGGATCGGGTTGCCGTTTGGCTCGTTTGCTGAGTTTATCTGCGGCATTCCCTGGCTGACGTCTTGATTGATTAGTTGCTTGAGGTCTGGTTTTTGTGAGATGTGACTGATAGTGTGCGGTAAGCATCAAGGTGTTTCTGTAGTGTCTCAATAATCTCGCTTGATAACACGCCTTTCTGCATCATGCTTTGTTCGACGTTATTGCGGATGTCGAACCACTGCCTGGTTAATTGTGGTGCTAGCTTAATAAAGATGATGCCTTGTTCCTGTAGTGCTGCGCGTGCGCTGATATCATCTTCACGGTTAAGTTTATTGAGTCGCTTGAAGGTGTTGCCCATCACTTCAGAGACGACCGCCTGATCATCCACCGAGATGCGTTTGAATCTTTTCTGGCTGATCACCATTGAGGCATAGAGGTATGAGAGTGGTTCATCCATCAGGTACTTCACACGGGTGTGCCATTGAAGTGCGATCGCGCCACTGGCAGAACCAGCAATGGTATCGACCAGGCCGGTCTGGAGTCCGGTAAGGACATCAGACAGGGCGAGTGAGATGGGTGAGACGCCGATGGATTCAAATGCAGCGCGACTGATATCGTCGCCCCGTGGCACCCATACTTTTTGTCCTTTGAAGTCATTGATGACTTTGATCGATTGATTTGACATAAGATAAGCAAAGCCGCCTTCAGCGAGACCAAAGCTGATAAAGCCGTTTTTCTTGAGGCCTGCAATTAATAGTGGGTCCATTTTCTGGCGTACGTAGTCGACCTCTGCTTCGTTGCGGAAGGTAAAAGGCAGACTATAGATGCCGATATCTGGGTAGATCGCGGTCAGGCCGCCGCTGACGATCGCACCGCCGTGCAATTGACCAATGCGAATTTTGCGCAGCACGCTTTTGTCATTACCCATGATGCCACCGGGGAAAAAGCGAAATTTAACGCGACCATTGGTGCGTTCTTTTATTTCGTCCGCACCTTTGCGTATTTCATTCATCCATGCGGTGCCATCAGGTGCCAGGGTGGCGATTTTGAAGGTGAATGCCTGTGCTGGCAGTGTTATAACGGCACTCAGCAGGGCACCAATCATCAATAAACGTCGCATCGATTTACTCCTCGAAATATGCGGCAGAACTATCCAGTAACTGGCGCGCCTGTTGTTGCGCCAGTGTGTTGCTGAGGGTGAGGCCATGTTCTTCAGGGTTGGCGTCGAGCACCTCATTCAACAGCTTATCGTGTAGCGCCTGGTCAAAGATTAATCTTGAATAACGACGCGCGAATTCTACTTTGGCGTAGAGGTTGCGACCCTCTGAGTATTTGATTGCGTTTTCAAAGTGTTTGCGCCCGACTTCGGGTTTGCCACCGAGTGCTGGTGGGCGCAGGGTGCGTAATACGCCGAGGTAGAGTTGCGCCTGGCCGCGTTCGTAAGCGGGATCGAGTTTGATGATTTGCTCAAAGGCGAGCTCAACCTTCGGTAGTTCAGCGATGGCACGGAAATCACCGTTGTGAGCCTGGACCCAGCCGGCCCATGCGGTGGCGTAGCCGTAAAGCAGTGGTAGTTTATTGTGTTTTATTTTGACGATTTCTCGAGCGAAACCGTCAAATGAGCTTTTGTCGTGCAGGCATACGGCGGGGTGTGGCTGGCACAGTGCGCGGCGCGCGTAATCATGCGCTTTATCAGACAGCCGTGCGGCACGTTGTTTGTCTTCAACAAAGATGCCGGTATAGGTGTCGTAAAGACGTGCACCAGCAAGCAACAGGTCTTCATTGTCGGGGTCGTTAAGAATGAAGCCATCGATTAGTAGCAGGTAGGCGGGTTCGCCATCGCGTACTGTCTGGAGATCATTTTGATTGGCGATTCCGAGCGAAAGGCTATCAGCCACGCTACGCATCGCGCTTGATGCGCAGCCGCTGATAAGTGTTGCCAGTAACAGAATGGAGACAAGTCTAATTGTATTTTGGGTATGCAATGTCAACGGCTTGATTTGTGTGAATTGCGCTTAGGCTAACCGGTATCAAGCTGCAGAACAAGTGGTTACGCTCACCCTTGAGTAGAAATCGGGGGTAAATCGTTGTTTTTGTAGTTGCCGTTAGCAGATCATCGCTGCGCCCACTGTATTATTGGTAAAACTGTCGATGATGATGAAGCTGCCGGTGGCGCGATTGTCTGCATAACGGTCAAAGGTAAGTGGGCTGGTAAGTTTTAGTGAAACCTTGCCGATCTCGTTCATCGCTAACTCATCTGCTGATTCATCCTGAGTCAGTTCATTGATGTCGGTACGGTACTTGATCTCACTGACCATCGCCTTAACGGTGTTGGTGGTGTGCTTGATGAAGTATTTTTTGCGTGATGAAAGCGGTTCTTCACCCATCCAGCAGACAATCGCGTCGATCTCTTTTTCGGTTTGCGGTGCTTTATCTGCGTGCACAATGGTGTCGCCGCGTGAAATATCGATCTCATCTTCCAGTGTGAGGGTAACGCTCTGTGGCGCGAAGGCCTCATCGAGGTTGCCATCAAAGGTGATGATCTCTTTGATGGTTGATTTTTTACCAGCAGGCAGCTGTATGATTTCGTCGCCCACTTTGATGGTGCCAGAAGCGATGCGCCCCATGAAGCCGCGGAAATCAGGTAGTTCTGTGGTCTGTGGACGGCTCACGAGCTGTACTGGAAAGCGGAAGTCGCATTCGTCGATGTGAGCGTTGACGTCGATCCCTTCCAGGGTTTCAAGCACAGTGTGGCCCTGGTACCAGTCCATGTTGTTGCCACGATCAACCACCATATCACCAGCAAGGGCTGAAACGGGGATGCAGATCAGGTCATGAATCCCCTGGCGTGCGCAGAATTCAGTGAGTTCTTCTTTGATTTTAAGGAAAGTCGCTTCGTCATAGTCGATTAGATCCATTTTATTAATGGCGACGACCAGGTGTGGCAGTCCTAACAGGCTAATGATATGGGTGTGGCGGCGGGTCTGCTGCAGTACGCCTTTACGCGCATCAATTAGAATGACTGCAACATTGGCGGTACTTGAACCGGTGACCATGTTGCGGGTGTACTGCTCGTGCCCCGGGCAGTCAGCCATAATGAATTTGCGCTTCGGCGTAGCAAAGTAGCGATAGGCAACATCAATGGTGATGCCCTGTTCACGTTCAGCGGCGAGGCCGTCGGTTAACTGTGCCAGGTCGATGCCATCAGCACCTTCGCCTTCTTCTTTACGAACGGCTTGCAGTTGATCTTCGAAAGCCCCTTTTGTGTCGTACAGCAGGCGGCCAATCAGGGTGGATTTGCCATCATCGACACTGCCGACGGTAACCAGGCGTAATAATTCTATGTTTTGATCTGAGTTAGACATTTAGAAATAACCTTCCTTCTTTTTGTCTTCCATGCTGTTGGAGCCATGGTCGATGATGCGCGTCTCACGTTCACTGCGGGTGGCGATGCTCGCCTCTTCGATAATCTCTTCAATGGTGGTGGCGCTTGAGCGAACAGCACCCGTACAGGGCATACAGCCGAGGGTGCGGAAACGAGACATCACCATTTTAGGCTCTTCGCCTTCGAGCAGGAGTTGCCCCTCTGATGCCGGGATCAGGTGGTTGCCACGTTCAACCATTGGACGCTCTTTGGCGTAGTAGAGTGGTACGATCGGAATGTTCTCTTCTTTGATATACGACCACACATCCATTTCAGTCCAGTTTGAAATGGGGAAGACACGAACCGATTCGCCATCATGGATACGACCATTGTAAAGATTCCACAATTCTGGACGCTGATTTTTTGGATCCCATTGGCCAAAGCTATCACGCATTGAATAGACACGCTCTTTGGCACGTGAGCGTTCTTCGTCGCGACGCGCGCCTCCAAAGGCGGCATCAAAGCCACCTTTTTCAAGGGCTTCGAGCAGGGCGCCTGTTTTGAGAGCACCGCAGCAGCGTGCAACACCAAATTCATGCGGGTTCATCCCTTTGGTGATCGCATCTTCGTTGCGGTGAACCGTCAATTTGGCACCGACCTCTTTGACGTACCAGTCGCGAAATTCGTACATCTCCTGGAACTTGTAGCCAGTATCGACATGCAGCAGTGTGAATGGCAGTGGCCCTGGATAGAATGCTTTGCGTGCCAGGTGCAGCATCACGCTGGAATCTTTTCCGACGGAGTACATCATCACCGGATTGCGAAACTCAGCGACGACCTCCCGCATGATATGAATGGATTCGCTTTCCAGTTCTTGAAGTTGTGTCAGCTTATGTTGTGGCATAATTTTATCGATCGTATTGCTTGAATTGTCAGGTTTTGTCGAGTGCTAATGGTACCGCTGTAACAGGTATGTGAGCAAATCGCTTTTTCGTTATAGAAGTCTAAAATTTAAAGCGCGCGAAATTATACCACGCGCTTTAAATGGTGTGGAGAGGCTTTATCGTCCTGTTATTGAATAAGAATGAAGAGTGCAGAGCTGCCGCGTACCACATTGAACAGAATGCCGCGCCGGGATTGTTTGAGCGCGTCGCTCAGGGAGGCGAAGTTTGTGACGGTGTGGCGATTGGCAGAAATGATGACGTCACCTTTGCGCAGCCCTGCGCGCCATGCGCGACTATTCTGGTCTGCCTTGATGACCAGTACGCCGTCGATTTGCCCGTAGAGCGGTGTGCCCTCTTCAATACGACTGAATAGCGTCCCTTCAAGTCTTGTATCAAACTGTTTTCCCTTGATTTTATTGGGTTCAGGGTCAGCGATCCTGGTTTTAATCGTGAGGGTTTTGTTGCCACGCAGCACCTTGAGTTTTACCTTGTCGCCGATGCGTAATAAGCCGAGTTGATTGCGGATGTCGGTGGCACTGTCGGTGGCCATGCCATTAACGCGGGTGATGACATCGCCAATCTGCAGGCCAGCATCAGCGGCGGGCGAGTTGGGTGTCAAGCGTACCACTACGGCCCCCGTTGAACCCTCTATACCAAAGGCGTGAGCCAGTTCTGGCGTCAGATTTTGCGCTGAAACACCTAATTTTCCTCGTTTGACCTCGCCATATTTGACCAGCTGCGCCATGATCTGCTGGCTCATATTGGTCGGGATGGCGAAGCCAATACCGACATTACCGCCGCCGGGGGCGATGATGGCGGTATTGATGCCAACTAGCTCGCCGCGCAGATTGACCAGCGCACCGCCGGAATTACCGGGGTTGATTGAGGCGTCGGTCTGGATGAAGTCTTCATAGCCCTCAATGCCGAGGCCGCTGCGTCCGAGTGCACTGACGATGCCGGAGGTAACGGTTTGACCAAGACCAAACGGATTGCCGATCGCGACCACAAAATCGCCTACGCGTAGTTGGTCTGAATTAGCCAGCTTGAGTGCACTGAGATTTTCATTGGGTATCTGGATCACCGCGACGTCAGCCTCGGGGTCTGCCCCCACCAGCGTGGCATTAAAGCGTCTGCCATCCTGCAGGGTGACGGTGATTTCGATCGCTTTATCAATCACATGACTGTTGGTCAGGATGTAGCCGTTGTCGGCATCGATAATGACGCCAGAGCCGAGGCTTTGGGTGTTACGGTGGCCAGGCTGCTGTGGCAGGTTAAAAAAACGGCGAAAAAATGGATCCTGCAGCAGTGGGCTGGTCGCTATCTTCTCCTGGCCGCGAGTCGAAATATTGACCACAGCGGGGATTACGCGCTCGATCATGGGGGCAAGTGTTGGTAGTTGTTTTCCCTGGGAGTCGAGCGCAGGCAGTGAGGCGCTGGCAGTTCCGCTAACCAGGGTGCATAACAGTAGTGTAATCAGCAGTCGCTGAGGCATTGGGGTGGCTCCCGTTGATCTTAAACAAAAGGGTTATAGTCAGTACTGGTATCAACCGTTGCTTCGACTTGTAATATGGATTGAGGTTCAATTTTAAATAAAATGGGTGCTAAGCGCATTGTTTTCAAGTGGTGCTGGTGAATTATTGGTAAGTGTTTGTTTAATAAGAGCTCAAGAGATAAGACCACAACATATAGTGATTATGCTAAATTATCATTTTTAGTGATTTAGTAAAAAAATTCACCCTATAAAAAAAGAGATGATGGGTTGTACCTCATTGTTTTTGTTTGATATTTATTGTTGTTAATGCACCTGTTATTTCCTGTTTTTGTGGTTGACGATAGTGTTAATTAACTTTAATCTTGCTCGCAACAACACAAGATGTTGTGTTTTGTGTAGTTTGAATGCCTTTTTAACTAGTTGATCCCCGTCAGGCCTTTCTCTGGTCTATCTACACGGCGAGCGATCGCTAGCGTGGCGCCAGATATACGCCGAGTCAGTCTTGTATAAAACTAATAAAAACGGGAGAAAGCCATCTAATGAAAAGTGCGCACCTTCGAGTCGTCTCTGCTGCTGCACCTGAGATTCCATTTCAGCCTGCATCGCTTGATATCTGGGATAAAAAATATTGCCTTAAAAATAAAGAGGGTGATGCGATCGATCAGTCGATTGACGATACCTATAAGCGTGTGGCACGTGCACTGGCCGACGTTGAAGAAACCCAGGAAAAGCGTGACCATTGGCATGATGAATTTCTGTGGGCACTGCGTCACGGTGCAATCCCTGCCGGGCGTATCACCTCGAATGCTGGTGCGCAGGCGCATAAACCAGCGACTTCGACGATCAACTGCACTGTCTCCGGGATCATTAATGATTCGATGGATGACATTCTAGGAAAGGTGCATGAAGCTGGTTTGACACTGAAAGCGGGCTGCGGAATCGGTTATGAATTTTCAACACTACGTCCAAAGGGCGGCTATGTGTCGGGAGCGGGTGCCTACACCTCTGGCCCGATGTCATTTATGGATATCTACGACAAGATGTGTTTTACCGTCTCATCGGCTGGCGGTCGTCGCGGTGCGCAGATGGGTACTTTTGATATTGGCCATCCTGATGTGCTCGATTTTATCAAGGCGAAGCGTGAAGATGGTCGCCTGCGTCAATTTAATCTTTCGTTGCTGATTACCAAAGAGTTTATGGACGCAGTGGTGAGTGACATCGACTGGAAACTGGCTTTTCCAGCGAAACCGAGCGAAGTTGAAAACGGTGAGATTGATCTGAAAAATGCTGATGAGGTGGTGTGGCGTGAATGGCCACTGAAAGAGGGTTACATCGAAAACGAAGAAGGACTGGTTGCCTGTCGTGTGAGCAAGACCATTCGTGCACGTCGTCTGTGGGACATGATCATGTCGTCGACCTATGATTACGCTGAACCGGGTTTCATTCTGATCGACAAGGTCAATGAGATGAATAACAACTGGTTTTGTGAAAACATCCGCGCCACTAATCCTTGTGGTGAACAGCCGCTGCCGCCTTATGGTTCGTGCCTGTTGGGTTCAATCAATCTAACCCGCTTTGTACGCAATCCGTTTACCGAAAAGGCCAGTTTCGACTGGGATGAGTACTGTAAGACGGTCAGTGTCTTTACCCGCATGCTGGATAACGTGGTTGAGATCAATGGCCTACCGTTAGAGTTGCAGCGTAAAGAGATTGAAAGCAAACGTCGTCATGGCATGGGTTATCTGGGACTGGGTTCAACGATGACCATGTTGCAGATGCAGTACGGTGACGAAAAATCACTGAAATTCACCGCAGAGGTGACCCAGAAAATGGCAATGGTTGGCTGGCAGGCAGCACTCGACCTTTCTAAAGAAAAGGGTGCGGCACCTATTTTGGAGGAAGATTTCAGCGTGACGGCAGAGATGTTACGTAAACGTCCTGAGATGATCAAAGATGGCTTTGCCGTGGGTGATGCAATTAAAGGCAAGGTACTGCACGCGAAGTACAGTCGCTATATGCAGCAGATCGCGAAGCAGGATCCTGCGCTAGTAGACGCGTTGGCTGAAGTGGGCGCGCGTTTTACCCATCATAGTTCGATTGCGCCGACAGGCACCATCTCACTGTCGCTGGCAAATAACGCTAGCAACGGTATCGAGCCAAGCTTTGCGCACCAGTATTCACGCAATGTGATTCGCGAAGGCAAAAAAACCAAAGAGAAGGTCGATGTCTTTTCGTTTGAATTGCTGGCTTATCGCGAGTTGATCAATGGTGATGCGAGTCCTGAATCAAACGATAGCGTGAATCAGCTGCCGGCGTACTTTATTACTGCCGACGACATTACGCCCAAATCACATGTTGATGTACAGGCTGCGGCGCAGCACTGGATCGACTCTTCGATCTCCAAGACCGCTAATGTGCCGAGTGATTATGATTACGAAGCGTTTAAAGATATCTATCTTTATGCCTATGAGCAGGGGTTGAAGGGTTGTACCACCTTTCGTTTTAATCCTGAAGCATTTCAGGGTGTATTGGTGAAAGAGAAGGACCTGGAAAATACGACCTATCGTTTTACCCTGGAGGATGGCGCTGTCGTTGAGGTGAAGGGTAATGAAGAGATTGAATATGATGGTGAGGTGCATAGCGCGGCGAATCTATATGACGCGCTTAAAGAGGGCTATTACGGAAAGTTCTAGGTAATTATTCAGCTCACCCCTGATTTGCCCGATTACGGCGTCAAAAATTCTCATTTACACGTGTAAACTGCGAATTTTTTCCTTGTACTCGAACAAATCAGAGGCAACCTGATCAGTTACTATTTTGTTTTTCACTATGCTGAATAGTTACAGTTCTAGTAACGATTCCGAATTAATGGCACGCACAGAAAACCAGGGAGAAAGAAAAATGGCTACAAAAATTGGTAAAAAAATCGTCAGTTATGGCGTGGTAAGTGAAGAAGAAAAGGCGTTGCCAGTAGATACGCCAGATAGTGTTGAGAAGGAAGTGCCGACTTCAAATGTGATTCACATGCATGAGAAGTTGGAGCGTCCAGAAATGCTATTGGGTTCTACTTATAAGGTGAAGACACCGCTGACCGAGCATGCGCTCTATGTCACCGTCAATGATGTGGTGCTCAATCAAGGCACAGAGCATGAATTGCGCCGTCCGTTTGAGGTCTTTATCAACTCTAAAAATATGGATCATTTTCAGTGGATCGTGGCGCTAACGCGGATTATTTCAGCGGTCTTCAGGAAAGGGGGTGATGTGACCTTTCTGGTTGAAGAGCTGCGCTCGGTGTTTGATCCACGTGGCGGCTACTTTAAGCGCGGTGGTAAGTTTATGCCGTCGCTGGTGGCTGAGATTGGTGAAGTGATTGATCAGCATCTACGTTTTATCGGCATGATCAAAGATGATGGGCTGGATGATCACCAAAAGCGTTTTCTCGAAGAGAAGCGTGAGCAGTTTGATGCGGCTGGTCAGTCAAAAGTTGCAGAGACTGCCGAAAGCTCATTTCCAGCGGGCGCACAGCTCTGTAATAAGTGTAGCACCAGGGCGATGATCAAAATGGATGGTTGTATGACCTGTTTGAACTGTGGCGACTCTAAGTGTGGTTAGATGATAAGGTAATTGTTCATGGTGCGGTAATACCCTTATGACAAAGTGCGAAGTGTTCTTAACTGGCTGATTTTATTGGTTTTATGGGGTGGAAAAAAGTTTCTATACAAGCTATAATGAGTGTTACTAGGGAAACGGTGGTATTAACGAATTTAGGAACTTGTACTATCTGAAACTGAGGATTATCGAAATGTCCATCCAGCAAAAACCAAATGTAGGTTCGTGGTATATCAATTTAACGGGTCAGTTGTTAAAAGTCTGGGCCGTTAGCTATTCTGATTCAGCCTTGTCAAAAGTCGTGGTCGAGTACCTAAGTGGTTCAAGAGTGATTATCGATATTGATCAATGGAATTTACTGGATCTAGATATTAATTTTGAAAAGATTGCGGGTCGTAGAAAGGTAGAAGAGTCTCAGCGCTAAGTTGGCGATAGATCTCATACTCAGGCTACCTTTCCCATCTCCCTGTTAGCTCAGTTGTTGGCTGCTTGTTAGCAATTGACTACTATCATGTTTATTTCCTGAGACCTTTGCACGATTGCTCTTTTGCCCCGGAGGTGGAAGTCAGAGGTTCGAATCCTCTCGGGCGTGCCAGCTTCCTTATTGTCAATTTGGGACGCTCAGAGTTATCTGGGGCAGTTCTTATTGTTTCTACGGGGTAACCATGGCGACAATCACTAATCGTGGTGACGGCCAGTGGCAGGCAACGGTTCGCAAGAAGGGCTATTCGACCCAGTCCAAAACATTCAAAACCAAAACCAGAGCTGAGCAATGGGCTCGCAATGTCGAATCAGAAATGGGCCGGAGCGCGTCGCGGCGAGTTGGTCAATCTCTGCAATGGGCGAACATCAATATGCTCAAGCGCACTGCGATTTTGAGTGGCACTAAAAATGGCGATGATCGAGAAATACCGCTTTCTTCCAAAGTAGTCGCGGTGATTGAGCGGCAGCCCCACCAAATCACCGGTTTCCTCTTTTCTATTCGGGGTGATCCCGTCACCCAGGCCTTCTCCCGTGTCTGTAAAAATGCCAGGATCAAAGATCTGCGCTTTGATGCCGCCAGTCGTTTTTTTGAAATGGGATTGGAACCTATGGAGGTTTCAGCTATTACCGGCCACAAAGACCTGGCGATGCTGAAGCGTTATACGCACCTCAAAACAGAAGATCTGGTGAAGAAGCCAGGATAGTCATGTGTCGGTAAAAGAAGAAAAAGCCGACATCTTATGCGGATATGTCGTCCTATTCGACATATAGGTAGAGTATGTCGAAATTAATAGAATTGTTCGACATAAAAACGCATAATGCCGAAACGAGCTGTGCACACACCCGCAGTGTTAACTAAGGATATTTGGATAATCACCATACCCAGGGGGGTACACCGTGCCGGGCTTCAATCCCACTCAGCCATACAACACTTTACCTACCCTGCCCCCAGTGCAGGAGTTGGAAACCCGTGCGATATGGAAACTCTGCACCGAGGCACGCGTAGCGCTGGCCGAGCTGAAACAGGTGGGTGAGCTGATTCCGAATCAGTCTGTGCTAATCAACACCATCCTCCTGCTGGAAGCACAAGCCAGTTCAGAGATCGAGAACATCGTTACCACCAGCGACCAGCTATTTCGCTTTGCCGAAACCAATTTCAATAGCAGCGCCAACCAAATAGACCCAGCAATCAAAGAAGCACTGCGTTATCGTACCGCCCTCCATCAGGGGTTTCAGACCCTGCAAAAACGCCCGGTGAATACCAATCTGGCGGTGGAGCTCTGTCGTACCATTAAAGGCAGTGATCTGGATATTAGCCGTGTACCCGGTACAACGCTTGCTAATGATCGAACCGGCGAAGTGATCTATACGCCACCTGCTGGAGAAGCGACCCTGCGCCAGCTACTCGCCAATTGGGAGCAGTTTCTCCACAACCATGACGAGATTGACCCGCTGGTTCGCATGGCCGTGGCTCACTATCAATTCGAAGCCATTCACCCTTTTACCGACGGCAATGGCCGTACCGGTCGACTGCTTAACATTCTCTATTTGGTGGATCAAAAACTGCTCACTCTGCCCGTGCTCTATCTTTCGCGCCACATCATCCAAAATAAAGCTGACTATTACCGCCTGTTGTTGGATGTCACCCAAAACAACAATTGGCACGAATGGATCACCTTTATGCTCACCGCCGTCAAAGAGACTGCCCATTGGACCACTGCGAAGATACGTGCAGTGCGTAAACTGCAAGAACAAGCCGTTGATTGTGTGCGCCAGCAACAGCCTACTATCTATAGCCGTGAGTTGGTTGATCAGATCTTTATTCAGCCCTACTGTCGTATCGGCAACCTGGTCGATGCAGGCATTGGTCATCGGGAAACCGTTTCAAAGTATCTCAAAGCATTGTGTGATATCGGCATGTTGCAAGAGGTTAAAGCAGGCAGAGAGAAGTTGTTTGTGCATACTAAGTTGTTGCAACTGCTGACGATGGATGACAATTCATTTGCGCCATATGGGCAGAAGCCAAACAAATGAAATCAGAACGAAATAGCCTGACTAAAGAGACTGGGTGGTAACGATGACCAACAAAAAAGAGTTGTCAGAACGTGATATTTGCACCAAGTTCATCAATCCTGCTCTGGAGCAAGCAGGCTGGACTATGCCACCATATTGGATATTCCAACCGTATTCAGCAGCAATGGCGATGCCTTTTACGAACACGACCGCACATGTAGCGACGGTAAATCGAGCAGGAAATTTCTCTCAATGAGTTTCCATCGCCCGAAGCATTGTGGCAGCGCTACAAACAGTACAAAGGCATTGTTCCCACTTCAGGAAAGAATCCCCTATGAACAACCACCTACCCGAACATGAGAAAGGCCAGGTACTGCTTTATCAAACCGATGAGGGGAACATCAAGGTTGATGTCCACTTAGAAGATGAAACTGTCTGGCTAACACAGGCTCAGATGGCTGGATTATTTGATAAGGGTCGGAGTACGGTTACTGAGCACATTGCTAATGTCTTTAAAGAAGGTGAGTTGGATGAAAAAGTGGTGTGTCGGAATTTCCGACATACCACTCAACACGGTGCTATGCAGGGTAAAACTCAGGTTAAGGAAGTTAAGTACTACAATCTTGATGTCATTATTTCGGTAGGCTACCGAGTTAAATCAAAACAGGGTACGCAATTTCGCATCTGGGCGACGCAACGCTTAAAGGAATACATCACCAAGGGTTTTGTCCTGAATGATGAGCGCTTTAAGAGCGGCCAGTCGATGAATTATTTTGATGAATTACAGGCACGTATTCGTGAAATTCGCCTGTCTGAGCGGTTTTTCTATCAGAAAATTAAGGATATTTACACCACCAGTGTTGACTACGATTCCAGCGATGAAAAAACCATTTCATTTTTTAAAATTGTACAAAATAAGTTGCTGTGGGCCATTAGCCAGCAAACAGCGGCGGAGCTGGTTTATCGCAGGGTAGATGCAACACTGCCATTATTGGGTATGCAGTCTTTTGATAAGGGGAAGCTGACTGCCATAAACAAGCAGGATGTGAGCGTTGCAAAAAATTATTTGAACGAAGAAGAAATTAAGTTACTGGGCTTGTTAGTTGAACAATACTTAGCCTTTGCGGAAACCATGGCGCAACAGCAACAGCCAATGACAATGAAAGACTGGAGCGACAGGCTAGACGCAATACTACAACTTAATGGCAGGGATCTTTTAACCCATGCGGGTAAAATTAGTCACAAAATGGCGGCAGAAAAGTCAGCTCTGGAATATGTGAAATATCGGCAAGAGCAAAAACAGATTAGCCGAGAAATGAGCCTTAAGGAAATCGAAGCCGATATCGAGAAACTAAAAGACGGGCCAAAATGATGGCAGTGCCTGATCCAGTCTATATTTATCACATCACCCATGTTGATAATCTGTCGGGAATTATCGCATCTGGCGGTTTGTTGGCCAATAACAGCGTGGCGGAGGATGGTTATGTGAATATCGCCCATGAGTCCATCCAACGACGTCGCCACAGCAAACAGGTGCCTTGCGGACCGGGTGGTCTGTTGCATGATTATGCGCCGTTCTATTTGGGTCGCAAGTCGCCAATGTTGTTCGCTATCTCTAAGGGAACAGTGGAGGGTTATACCGCAGGGCAAGCGCCTGTCATCTATTTGGTGAGTAAGGTTGAGGCCGTTACCGCTACGGGATTGCCGTTTGTGTTTACTGATGGTCATGCGGCTATGGACTTAACTGACTTTTATGATGATCTGGCGAACCTGGATCAGATTGATTGGCCGCTGTTGGATGCCAGGTATTGGTTTGATAGTGACGATTTTCCTGATCGGGCACGTCCACGGCAGGCGGAGTTTTTAATCCATCAATGCGCGCCCTGGGAGATAATAGCGGGCATTGGTGTCAAAACTGATGCGACGAAGAGTATGGTGGAGCAAGTATTGACTGATTTGGCTCCGGCACATAAACCACGGGTCTTGGTAAAAACGAACTGGTATTATTAGCGCATGATTCACTATTCAAAAGGTAATTTATTGCAGGCCGATGTTGAAGCCATTATCAACACAGTGAATTGTGTGGGGGTGATGGGCAAGGGTATTGCGTTGCAGTTTAAACAGGCCTTTCCTGAAAACTTTGCTGTTTATGCCAAGGCGTGTAAGGCCAAACAGGTTCAACCTGGCCATATGTTTCTGTTTGAGCGGGAGGATCTGGTAAATCCCCGTTTTATCATTAACTTTCCTACCAAAACCCACTGGAAGGCGAAGTCACTGCTAGAGTACGTCGAGCAGGGGCTAGTGGATTTGGTGCAGGTGACCCGTGATAAGCAGATCAAATCTATCGCCATTCCACCGTTGGGTTGCGGCAATGGTGGCTTGGACTGGGCGGTGGTGCGGCCGCTAATCGAGCGAGCTTTGGCTCAGGTTCCGGAGGTGGAAGCCTATGTTTATGGCCCACAGCCTGCGCCCGCCGTGGATGCTATGCCGGTGACGACTAAAACGCCCAATATGACCCGCGCCCGGGCTCTGTTCATCAAGCTGA
>JAKISP010000065.1 GCA_021648525.1 Gammaproteobacteria bacterium | reverse complement strand
TGCGCTGGTGATTCTATTGGTTTGAAGTCGCAAACTTATTTTACCAAAATGAATCAGGCACATTCTTTTTTTTAGCCATTAAACGCTAATAAACTCGCTGCTTTGTAGCGTTTTGCAAGAGGCTCAATAGAAGTGAGTTTTTCGTAAGGGTGAGCGGTTGTGTTATGAATATAGAAAGCAATGAAATAGAAAGTAACGAAGTGGTTAAACAGAAGGAGATGATCTGGAAGCGTGGTCTGTATATGTTGCTGTTTGCATTTTTACTTGGGGTTATAAAATTTGTCACGTTTTCAGTGGTGGCGCTGCAGTTCTTTTTGGTACTTGTCAATGGTGCGCCGAATAGTCAGCTGTTGGCCTTTGGGAAATCTCTGAGCAGTTACACTTATCAGATCATGCTGTTTTTGACTTTTAATAGCGAAACTCAGCCTTATCCTTTTAGTGAGTGGCCGTCAGGTAAAACGATGATCAATGAATAAATCAGAGGCGTTGCAGCAGATTATTGTTGCGCTACAACGAGACCTGGATGGTTTGCAGGCAGCCGTAAAGGTGGCGCATGAGAGTGCGACGCACGGTGAAAGTGTCGCGGAAAATAAATATGATACACGTGGGCTGGAGGCGTCATATCTCGCGCATGGGCAGGCAAAACGTGCAGCGGAGATTGAGGCCGCATTGCGTCTCTACCAGGCGATTGTGCCTGAGTCGTTAAGTGATCAGGCGACAGCTGTGACGATATCATCTCTGGTCGAGCTGAAAGATCAGCATGGTGTGGTGCGCTGGGTATGGCCTGGGGTTGATGCGGGGGGAGTGAAGTTTGTATTTGAAGGTAATGATGTCACGATCATCACACCGCAGTCACCACTCGGCGCTGTTCTGATGGGCAGGGAAGTGGGTGATACGTTTGAACTTAATCCTGAAGGGCGTTCATCTGGTCGCCTGCAAAATGACCTGACAATGGAATATGAAATCATGACGATTTACTAGTATGAGACACTACACCAGAGCCTGTTGCTAACGACGATGCCCTTTAGATAGTCATCGCCGCCACCAGACATTGATCGACTGTTTATGAGGCCCTGCTACGCTTATAGCGACTGCGTAGAAAAACGGCAGCACAGACCATATTGACTAACGCGGTATTGACTTCTGGCCAGCCGCGCGTTTTTAACCCACAGTCAGGGTTTATCCAGAGCCGCTCGACGGGGATATGTACCAGTGCTTTATTCATCAGCGATGTGATACTTTCAACGGCCGGTACGTTAGGCGAATGGATGTCATAGACGCCGGGGCCAATGTCATTCGGATATGAAAACGCTTCAAAGGCCTCAAGCAGCTCCATGTCTGAGCGCGATGTCTCGATGGTGATTACATCGGCATCCATTGCGGCGATGGCAGGCATGATGTCATTGAACTCTGAGTAACACATGTGGGTATGAATCTGTGTTTCATCTTTTACCCCAGCCGCGGTTATTTTAAAGGCGTTTACTGACCACTCAAGGTATTTTTCCCACTCACGGGTGCGTAGTGGTAGACCTTCTCGTAATGCCGCTTCATCGATTTGAATGATGGCAATGCCGGCCTGTTCGAGGTCACACACTTCATCGCGCAACGCCAGAGCGATCTGCTGACAGGTGGTGGCACGTGGTTGGTCATCGCGCACAAACGACCAGTTAAGAATGGTGACGGGGCCGGTTAACATCCCCTTCATCGG
Source organism: Gammaproteobacteria bacterium (assembly GCA_021648525.1). Lineage (GTDB taxonomy): Bacteria > Pseudomonadota > Gammaproteobacteria > SZUA-140 > SZUA-140 > SZUA-76. Next base: position 12,914 of record JAKISP010000065.1, on the reverse strand, counting down.
CTTCTCTGTTTTTGATTGCGCGTAGCGACTCCATCCCACTGTCATCGGTTTTGTACGGCTGACATCGCCATAGATGATGGGAGGTTTCACACAGCGTGATCCGTATGACTGTACCCAGCCGAGCTGGCTAAAGGCAAACCCTTCTAACTGTTCACCAAAGTATTCCACCATATCATTGCGTTCCGGCTCTCCATGTACCAGTACATCGATGCCGATTTTTTCCTGTTTGTCGATCACTTCATCGATCTCTTTGCGCATCAATGCCTGGTATGCGGTTTCTGAAAGCTGGCCTGATTTGTACTGTTTACGTGCCAGACGGATCGCCTGTGTCTGTGGGAATGAGCCGATCGTGGTGGTGGGTAGCAGTGGTAGTTTTAGTCGTGCCTGCTGTTTCTGGATTCTGGCCTCAAAAGGGCTTGCCCGTTCGGCCATTGCCGCAGTGACTTCATTGCAGCGCTGTTTAACGTCGGGTTTATGGATGCGAGTTGAGGTACGACGTGAATCAAGCGCCTCTCGTGAAATACGCAGTGCCTGTTCATTACTCTGGTCATTGCTCTGGTCAGTACTGTCGAGTGACTGTTTCACTGTGTTCAGTTCATTCAATTTCTGTACGGCAAAGGCGAGCCAGCTACGCACATCGTTATCTAGCTGCTGTTCCTGATTGAGATCGACTGGCACATGCAGTAGTGAGCAGGAGGGGGCGAGCCAGAGTCGATCACCTAATCGTTGCTGTAGCGGTTGTAGGCGTTCAAGCAGTGCATCAAGATCACTGCGCCATATGTTGCGGCCGTCGATAATGCCCAGCGATAGTGTTTTATAGACGGGTAGCCATGAGAGCACGGTGTCGATTTCATCCCCACCACGCACGGCGTCGATGTGCAGTGCATCGCCAGGCAGGCTACAGGCGAGTTTCAGGTTCTCTTTCAGTGGGCCAAAATAGACGGCCAGCATTGTTTTGAGTCCTTTGACGGGCAGGCGTGTATAGACTGATTCAAAGGCCTGTTGCCACTCGATGGGCAGTTCTAATGCAAGGATCGGCTCATCGATCTGCACCCATTCAACGCCCTGTGATTTGAGCCGGTTTAAGATCTCTCCATAGGTGGGTAGTAGCTTTTCGATGAGGTCCAGTTTATTAAAGTCACTCCCTTTTGTTTTACCCAGCCAGAGATAACTGAGAGGCCCGAGTAAAATGGGTTTTGTTTTATGGCCGAGTTGAATGGCTTCATCGACCTCGTTAAATAATTTATCACTGCTTAATGAAAAATCCTGTTGTGCAGAAAACTCAGGTACAAGGTAATGGTAGTTGGTATCGAACCATTTGGTCATCTCACAGGCTGTGGTTGGTTGACCGCTGGGGGCGCGTCCGCGCGCCATGCGAAAGTAAGTGTCGAGTGATACCTGTGCTTCGTTATGTTTGAAGCGGTCAGGCACGACACCCAGTAACGCGGAGAGATCCAGCACCTGGTCATACCATGAGAAGTCACCCACCGGTAGCCACTCGATACCGGCATCTGCCTGTTGTTGCCAGTGGCGTTGACGCAGCTCGTGACCGACTGTTAGCAGCGTGGGCTGTTCAATCTCACCTTTCCAGTAGGATTCGAGCGCCTTTTTTAATTCGCGTTGCGCGCCAATTCGAGGAAAGCCGAGATTATGAATGGTGGTCATGATTGTCTCCAGTGGATTCATATTTTTGTTGAGCAGAGTTTGCATTGGAAAATTAAATGAGTAAACTTCATGTTTTTCATAACTAACATGAGGTTAGTTTGTATGTTGCTTGAGTTACGCCACCTACGAAGTTTGCAGGCGATCTATCAGGGTGGCAGTTTGGCGCGCGCTGCAGAACAGCTGCATCTCACCCAGTCGGCACTCTCGCATCAGATCAGGTCGCTAGAGAATTACTACCAGACGCCTCTGTACCTGCGCAGTACCAAACCGCTAACACTGACGCCCGCTGGTTTAAAGCTATTGGCGCTGGCACAACAGGTGCTACCGGAGGTGGATGCAACGGACCGTCAACTACGCAGTTACGCACAGGGAGAGAGTGGACGGCTCTTTATTGCGATTGAGTGTCACGCCTGTTTTGAATGGTTGATCCCGGTGCTGGACCGCTATCGTCAGGCGTGGCCAGAAGTGGAGATCGATATTCGGCTAGGGCTTAACTTTGAGCCAATCGCTGCGCTGCAAAAAGGGGAGGTGGATCTGGTGATCAGTTCCGACCCGCAGGCGCATAAAGCGCTAAGTTTTGAGCCGCTGTTTGATTACGAAGGGCTGCTGGCGCTGGCGCATGACCATCCGTTGACCGCGAAGAAGTATATCGTACCTGCCGATCTCGCGGATCAAACGTTGGTGACCTATCCGGTTGAGCGCAAGCGCCTGGATGTCTTTTCTCGCTTTCTACAACCGGCTGGGGTTGAACCTGCCAATGTGCGGCAGGCTGAATTAACGGCGATTATTCTATTGCTGGTGACAACCTTAAAAGGCGTTGCGGTACTGCCGGACTGGGTGTTGAAAGAGTCGATGAGCCATAACCGTTTTACCACCCGTCCGCTAGGAAAGGCGGGCATGCACGGTACGCTGCATGCGGCAGTGAGGCGCAATGAGTCTGAAGCGGCTTTTATTCAGGGTTTTATCGCGCTGGGTAAACGGGCGATGGACGATGTGATTGTTCACTATGCTGAATAGTGACTGAAATTATATGATTTATTGCGCTTGAATTTTCCAGGGTTATCCTCTATCTTGTAATTCGATTCCGGCGAAATCACTAGATATAGTGGTTTCATAACAGGGAACCCGGTGTGAATCCGGGACTGTCGCGCAGCGGTATTGGGGAACGAACGCTACATGAGCACTGCTTAGGCACTGCCCGAAAGGGCGGCAAGCCGTAGTCTAGACCGACTAGATATTTCATTCTGGTCACGCCCCTGAGTCCGAATACCTGCCGGAATGGTAATCCGCAATTTTTCATATGCGGATTTTTAACCGGGCCTCGCGTTAAGGTCACAGGTTGAGTGCAACTGTGGCCGCCTTTCGTTACCACCTTGCCATCTCTCCTGTTTGTCCTGCGCCTGGTCCGATCATTCGACATTGATGAGGACGACCATGCAGACTAACGCGCCATTAGCGGTCACTTTTGATTCCAGCGACTACTCCCAGCAGCAGGTGATTCGCCGTAACGGCAAGTTGACCCGCTTTGATCCATCCAGGATCCAGATAGCGGTTACCAGAGCTTTTCTGGCAGTGGAAGGCGGTCATGCGAGCGACTCACACCGTGTGCATGACATCGCCGAGCAGCTAACCACACAGGTGATCGATGCACTGTTTCGCCGTTTGACGGGCGGCGGCACGATCCATATTGAAGATATTCAGGACCAGGTTGAGCTGGCATTGATGCGCAACGGCCATCATAAAATTGCCCGCGCCTATGTGCTTTACCGCGAAGCGCATCATCAACAACGCCAGCTTGAAAGCGAAGTAGATACTGCCGACGAAAGTGAGAAGGCGAGCATTCATATCACGATGGCCGATGGCACAAAGCAGTTGCTACGGAGATCGGCATTAGAAGCCATTGTTAATCAGGCATGCGCTGGCCTGGATGATGTGGATGAGGCGCTTATTCTGAAAGAAGCGCTGCGTAATATCTATGATGGCATCGCAGAAAAAGATGTCGCCACCGTGTTAGTCATGAGCGCGCGTATCCTGATTGAGCAGGAACCTAACTACGCCCAGGTCTCGGCGCGTCTGTTGCTGGATAGCCTGCGTCAAGAGGTGCTCTCTTTTCTAAGCATGGGTCCGCAACCGCACATCGACCAGGCGGGAATGACGCAGCTGTATGCCGATTACTTTGGCGACTATATTCGTAAAGCGGCAGAACTTGAGCTGCTTGACCGAGAGCTAACACGTTTTGACCTGGTCAGGCTGGGGCAGGCGATTAAGCCTGAACGTGATTTGAAATTTACTTATCTCGGTTTGCAGACCCTCTATGATCGCTACTTTATCCATAGCGATAATCACCGCCTCGAATTGCCACAGGCCTTTTTTATGCGGGTGGCGATGGGGCTGGCGATCAATGAGATAGACCGTGAAGCGCGTACCATTGAGTTTTATGAACTACTGTCATCATTTGATTTTATGAGCTCGACACCGACGCTATTTAATTCCGGTACATTGCGTCCACAGCTCTCATCCTGTTACCTCTCAACGGTGCCGGATGAGCTGGAAGGGATCTATAACGCGATCAAAGACAATGCGCTGTTGTCAAAGTTTGCCGGTGGTCTGGGCAATGACTGGACACCGGTGCGTGGCCTTGGCGCTAAAATTAAAGGGACCAATGGTGAATCGCAGGGGGTAGTGCCTTTTCTTAAAGTGGCGAATGATACCGCGGTTGCGGTTAACCAGGGCGGTAAGCGCAAAGGAGCGGTGTGTGCCTACCTTGAGACCTGGCACATCGATATCGAAGAGTTTCTTGAGCTGCGCAAAAATACCGGTGATGAGCGTCGTCGTACCCATGATATGAATAGCGCCAACTGGGTGCCTGATCTTTTTATGGAACGGGTGGCCGATGAAAAGGAGTGGACGCTTTTCTCACCGGATGAAACACCCGAGCTGCATGAACTGACTGGGCAGCCCTTTCGTGAGAAATATGAGGCCTATGAAGCGGCCGCTGATCGTGGTGAATTGAACATCTTTAAACGCCTTTCAGCAGTGGCGCTATGGCGCAGGATGTTAGGGCAGCTGTTTGAGACCGGACATCCGTGGATTACCTTTAAAGACCCGTGCAATATTCGCTACACCAATCAGCACGCGGGGGTGGTACATAGCTCTAACCTTTGTACTGAGATTACCTTGCATACCTCGGAAAAAGAGATTGCGGTGTGCAATTTGGGTTCGATTAACCTGGCAGCGCATGTCTCTGAGAAGGGTATCGATACTGAGAGGCTAGCACGCACCATCAATACCGCGATGCGTATGCTGGATAATGTGATTGAATATAACTATTATGCGGTACCACAGGCACGTTATTCAAATCTGCGCCACCGCCCGGTAGGCCTTGGGCTAATGGGGTTTCAGGAGGCGCTGTATAAATTAAATCTTCCCTATGCCTCGGCAGAGGCAGTTGAGTTTGCCGACCGGTCAATGGAGCTGATTTCATATCATGCGATCAGTGCTTCAACCAACCTGGCAGAAGAGCGTGGCCGTTATGCCAGTTTTGAAGGCTCACTGTGGAGCCAGGGTATTTTGCCTTATGACTCATTACAAAACCTCAAGCAGGCGCGTGGGCGCTTTATTGATGTGGATGAAACATCGGCGATCGACTGGAGCAGCCTGCGTGAAAGGGTGAAGCAGGTGGGGATGCGTAATTCCAACTGCATGGCGATTGCGCCGACCGCGACCATCTCTAATATCTGCGGCGTATCGCAGTCGATTGAACCGATGTATCAGAACCTGTTTGTGAAATCGAATCTCTCCGGGGAGTTTACCGTGGTGAACACCCATCTGGTGAATGACCTTAAAGCGCTCGATTTATGGGATGAAGTGATGGTTAACGACTTGAAATATTTTGATGGTTCGGTGCAGCGGATTGAACGTGTTCCAGAGCCGCTAAAACAGAAATATGCCACTGCCTTTGAAATCGATTCACGCTGGTTGATCGAGGCGGCGAGTCGTCGTCAGAAATGGCTTGACCAGGCGCAGTCACTCAACCTTTATCTCGCTGAACCCGATGGCAAGAAGCTCGACAGCCTCTATAAACTTGCGTGGGTACGAGGACTAAAGACAACCTATTATCTGCGTACGTTAGGTGCGACTCATGTCGAAAAGAGTACGACACATGTGGTGAATAGTGATGCGCCAAAATTGTGTTCGATTGATGATCCTGAGTGCGAAGCGTGTCAATAACAGGGAGTGAGTGATGTTGAACTGGGATGATCCATTAAACACGGCGAGTGTGGCCAAAATTTCAGAAGATGCGGTGGTGGAACCATCGGTGCAGCATATTATTGATACGTTTGACGATGATGAGCTGCGCAAGATGCCGCCGGTACGTGCAGAGGATAAACGGGTAGTGAATGGCCTGGCCGATATTAATCAACTGGCACCGTTTAAGTATCCATGGGCATGGAAATATTTTTTGAATGCCAATAAAAACCACTGGACACCGCTTGATATCAATATGACGCAAGATGTGCAGGATTATCACTACAGGCTAAATGATAATGAGCGCCATGTTTATGAAAACGTACTGGCGTATCTCACTACCTCAGATATTATGGCGATGCGTAATGTGGGCCTTGCGGTCATGGAGAAGATGAGCGCGCCGGAGCTACAGATATATCAGGCACGCCAGGTCTATGAAGAGGCGCTGCATACCTGGACCTATCAACATTGCATTGAAACCATTGGTATTGATCAAGGTGAAATCTATAATCGTTATCGTGTGGTGCCTGAAATTTATGCAAAGATCAAGATTGCCAGTCGCCGTCTTAATTCGGTGTTACGTCCCGATATGGACCTGACCAACCGAGATGATCTTCAGGCTTTTTTGATGTCCTATATCTTCTTCGCCGCGGTGTTTGAAGGGTGCTGGTTTTTTAATGGCTTTAGTCCGATCTTCGCACTACAGCGCCGAGGACTGATGAAGGGAACGGCCGAACAGTTACAGTATATTATGCGCGATGAGGTGATGCATTGTGGTTTTGGTATTCGCACCGTAAAGCAGTTGATGATGGAAGAGAATATCAGGCCAGATGCTGGCGCACTGCGTGAAATGTGGGATGAGGCAGAAGCGGCAGAAACCACTTATGCCAGTTATATTCTGCGAGAGCCGATGTTGGGTTATGACGCTGAACAGCATATTGAGCAGTTTCGTTTTATTGCCAATCGTCGTGCGCGTCAGCTCGGTTTTGAAGAGCCCTTTGCGGGTGCCGAATGCGCCTTACCATGGCTCGATGAACAGTCGAATATTCGTAAAGAGAAGAATTTTTTTGAGACACGGGTAACGGAGTATCAGACTGGCGGTGGACTGAACTGGGAGTAGTCTGGCGGGTTTCCTGCTGGACAAACTAATCGGCAGAGGGTAAATAGCGTATAATCACTCGATTCTATTTTTCTCTGGCCTCTGTCTGGGCTGCTATTGAGTGTTTTGCCGATGAGTTTTGCTGAACTGGGTCTTTCCGATTGTCTGCTACGTGCTATTGAAGGTGAGGGGTATAAAACCCCGACACCGGTGCAGGAGAAGGCAATCCCTGCGATATTGTCACGCCGTGATGTAATGGCAGCCGCGCAGACTGGTACTGGCAAAACGGCAGCCTTTACCTTGCCGTTATTACAGAACCTGGCAGAGGGTGAGCACGCTAAATCAAATATCGTGCGGGCATTGATATTAACCCCCACTCGAGAGTTGGCGGCGCAGATCGGTGAGCGTGTTGCCACCTACGGCAAACATCTCTCGTTGCGTACGGCGGTTGTTTATGGCGGTGTGAAGATCAATCCGCAGATGAAAAAGCTGCGTGGCGGGGTCGATGTACTCGTGGCGACACCGGGGCGCTTGCTGGATCTCTACAATCAGCGCGCGATACGTCTATCATCGCTCGAAGTGCTAGTGCTGGATGAAGCCGATCGCATGCTGGATCTGGGTTTCATCAATGACATTACCCGAATCATGTCGTTGATGCCGAAACGCCGCCAGAACCTGTTGTTCTCCGCGACCTTTTCGCATGATATCAGACGTCTCTCTGGCGGCATTCTACATGACCCGATTCAGATCGAGACGAGCCCACGTAACGCTGCGGCCAGGAGTGTTAAGCAATCGGTATTCGAAGTAGATAAGGCGAAAAAGCCCGCGCTATTGAGCCACCTGATTCGTCGTGGTGGTTGGGGCCAGGCGCTTGTCTTTACCCTGACCAAACGTGGCGCGGATCGTTTAACCACACAACTGGAAGACGATGGCATTACCGCCATCGCGATTCATGGTGATAAAAGTCAGGGCGTCCGTACCCGCGCACTGGCAAAATTTAAGGCAGGTGAGGTGCGTATTCTGGTCGCGACCGACGTGGCATCGCGCGGCCTCGATATCGAACAGCTACCGTATGTGGTCAATTTTGATCTGCCTAAAGTCGCCACTGACTATGTGCACCGTATTGGTCGAACCGGGCGCGCTGGCTTACAGGGCGAGGCGATCTCGCTAGTGACTGCGGATGATGTCAAACAATTAACCGCAATCGAGACCGTGATTCAGCAGCGCATCACCCGCGAGCAGGAGGTGGGTTTTGTGCCGAAGCAGACGGTTGCGATTACAGCGCCTCGTGCTGGTGGGGCTAAAAAGCCGAAGAAGCCTAAAAAACTGAAAGATTACTCGGCTGGTAAATCAGCAGCAGGGCGTGGAAAAGCGGGTAAGAAAAAGACTGCTGATGGTCGTGGTGGTAAGCCATCCTCTAATCCGGTGGCGGGAAGAGGGCGTGGTGCTGGCAAGACGCGCAAACCAGCAGGGCGGGGGCGGTAATCAAAAAGCGCGGTATGTACTCAACTCAATTGTAATACTGACGCACACGACCGCCTGCCAGCAGTGATAGCCAAATATTTAATCTCCATATGAGGCGTCTACCACTCTCTGCTGCGAGTGTACTAATAATTATTTTATAATGAAAACAATGGGTTGATAGTTTTTTGTGGGCCGCAGATTTTGGGGGGAGGAGTTGCGGGAATGTGTGTGTAGTGGGGGGGGGGATTATAGCTATTTTCTATATGCGAAATGGATATGAGTTTTATGGCTAAAGATAAGCCATGGTTATGCGGATATCAAATAAGGAATCACGAAGCATATTTTACTTATCTGTTGCGCAATTAGGATTTTTTATGAAACTTGATAGTGGTGAGAATTTAGAACTAGATGTTAAACCAGATGAAAAAATACTGGTAGTCTGGTTTCTTACAAAGACGCTGGGGTATTCATTTGCTGTAATGTTTTTTGTTTTTATGATTCTTTTTCTTATAAATTCAATCAGTGTTGCTCCAGGCCGTGAGGGAAACCCTCAAATCGATGTTGCCGAAGAATTATCTATCTCGAATGAAACGGAAGACACCGGTAAAGAAAAAAAAGAAATCGAGCACCCGTTTAAAATAATAGTTGATTACTGGGGGTGGGCATTACTGCTGGTGGGTGCTGCTTCTATATTTATTCAAGTATATCTTTTCTTTTTAAGGAAGACTTATCGGTACATTATTACAGATAGAAGATGTATTTTCGTAGGGGGGATACTAAAAAGGGTAGAAAGATCTGTTCCGCATAAAAAAATCACCGATATTCAGAGATCGCAAAATATTATAGAAAGGTTGCTTGGTATCTGGAATGTACAGGTGTTTACACCGGGTACAGCCAGTGTTCAGATAGGTCATACGAAAGCCAGGGCTGAATTAAACTTCGATGGTTTAATTGTGAGTGAGGAAGTTTATGAGTCTATAAGTAGACATACTCAACTCAATGATTAGCTAAGCTATATCCAAAGCGATTTAAATTCAGGGCAAATAGCTCGGCCTGTTTCTCCCCTGGCCGCGTTAGAACTCCTCTCAATAGAGTGACTATTCATCGTCATTCTGCCTTGCCATGGAAAAAATATTCCGCGCTATTTGCCCTGAATTTAAATCGCTTTGGGTATAAATAAGCCTTCTTTGCAAAATGAATTAATGATCGATCTGTTATTACGGCAGTTTGCTGGTCTGGATATCACTGAACTCGTTCTCGACCACAGCACTTTCTGGTGCTTTAGATAGAAATGCGAAAAAGGCTTACTGAGTTACTTTGATTGAAATTGAGATTGTCTCTATGTTAGATGGTAACGACTCCCCCCCTCCCCCTTTGAAAAAGGGGGAGGGCTAAGGGGTGAGTCGTTAGGTTAGATGAACAGTCAAAATTATAACCCTGGCCGTCATGTTAGTCTGCTTACTCTGTGTATCAATATTTCCTGAGCATATAACTTTTTTAGTGGTTGTAGTGACTGGTTATTTGGGCGAGTATTCGTATTATTAAATTCTCAATCAGCAGCTTACAGATTTAAGGAGCACTAAATGGAGCAATTTTCAGGGCAGGGAATGGGGCTGTTGTTTAGCTTCTGGACGGGGTTAGCGATTGTGATCATCGTATTACTCAAAACATCAATCAAATTTGTGCCGCAAAACAGTGCCTTTGTGGTGGAGCGTTTTGGTAAATACAATGCAACGTTGATTGCCGGGCTGAATTTTATCATCCCGTTTATCGATAAAATTGCGTATGTGCGTTCACTGAAGGAGCAGGCGATTGATGTGCCGAGCCAGGCGGCGATTACCAAAGATAATATTGGCCTGACGGTGGATGGTGTTTTATACCTCAAAGTACTGGACCCCTATAAGGCAAGTTATGGTGTTGAGGTTTATCGTTTTGCGGTGACGCAGCTGGCGCAAACCACGATGCGTTCCGAGATTGGCAAAATGGCGCTTGATAAAACCTTTGAAGAGCGGGATCTGCTGAATATCGCGATTGTGAATGCGATTAACGAGGCGGCTGGCCCGTGGGGGGTGCAGGTACTGCGTTATGAGATTAAGGACATTGAACCACCGCGTAGTGTGCTGGAGGCGATGGAGCGCCAGATGAAGGCTGAGCGTGATAAACGTGCCACCATCCTGGAATCTGAAGGCGAGCGCCAGTCTTCGATTAATGTAGCTGAGGGTGAAAAACAGGCGAAGGTGCTGACGGCGGAGGCTGATCGCATGGAGCAGATCCTGAACGCAGAGGGCGAGGCGAAGGCGATTGAACTGGTGGCTGCGGCGAAGGCGAGTGCACTGCATGTGATTGGTGAGGCTGCCGATAGTTCACCGGGGCAGAAGGCTGTTCAGCTTGACCTTGCGACGCTGGCGATTGCGGCAAAAGAGGCGATCGCGAAAGAGTCTACAGTGGTACTGATGGATGGTAAATCGAGTGAGGCGGCTTCCAGTGTGGCGGAGGCGGTAGCAATTGTCAGTGCGATGAATCAAAGCAGTGCATTTTCAACAGAAAAAAGAGCAGACTAAGTCATGATTGACTATTTTAATGACAATATTTATAGCTTCTGGTTTGTAATCGGTTTTCTGTTATTGATTATAGAGGCGTTAGCACTGGGTTTTTCAACTGGGTTTATCCTGTTTGTTGGGTTAGGGGCATTGCTCACTGGTGGGGCTATCTGGTCTGGAATCGTACCGGCTACCTGGTTGTCGAGTATTGCTACTTTTGCGCTAAGCTCCGTACTTATCTCGGTGCTGCTGTGGAAGCCACTACGGGCAATTCAACGCAATAGTAAGCCGCCAGAAAAAGATAATACCAGTGATATTATTGGTCTGAAATTCAGGCTTGAGCGAGAGATTAGCACTACTGAGCCGGGGGTTACCCGCTATTCTGGAATAGAGTGGCAGGTGGTGATTGATCACGCCTCTGAACAGCAGTCGATTGCAGCAGGCAGCAGTGTTGTGGTTGTTTCGGTGGATGCGGGTACATTCTGGGTCGATGTGCCTGGTAACTAACGATAGAGGAATGGATAAATATCTGATAGCGTTATCGTTCCGTATCAACGTTTGAAGTATGGTTATCAACTCAGTGAATGGGAATTAATGGGGTTGAGCTGTCTATTGGACAAGGCAAGCAAAAGCAATTCTCGTATATATAAACTGCGACTGAACGTGGTAATCGCCTTAGTCCCGCAGACATTTATGCGCCATGCTCCGCACGGCGGATAAATGCTTATAAGTTAAACAGCAAAAGGAGATATTTTATGCTATTTGATTGGGATGACAAAAAGAGAGAAAAAACATTAATTAAAAGGCGAATCGATTTCATAGATGCAGTATTAGTTTGGGAAGATCCAGGAAGGCAAGAAAGAGTAGATTTAAGGCGTAACTACGGCGAAAAAAGAATGCAAACTATAGGTAAAGTCAGTTTTGGTATTTTGCTTGTCGTCTATACCGAGCGCGTCAATGAAAACGACCAGGAAGTTGCTAGAATAATATCTGTCCGAAAAGCAAATAAAAAAGAACGAGAAGAATATAAAAACCACACTTTCCATTTAAGGAAAGTGTCATGAGTAAAACCTATACACTTGAAGAAATCAAAAAAATGAAAAGTAAAACAGATATAGATTTTTTTAATAAAACTACTGAAAAAGATATTATGGAACAATCTATGTCAGATCCTGATACACCATATTTAACTGAGGAAGAGATTAAAGAATTTACAACACCAGAAGAAAGGGAGAAAAAAAGTGGAAAAAAAGATTAATAAACCAAAAACACTAGAAGAAATAAAACAAGAGAAAGGAAAAACATGTTGGGCATATCTAATAGCAGAAGAAAAAAACGATAACAAAAAAATCCAGCAGCAGAAAAAAACGCACCGCTGATTTTTCCGTTATTCGTATAAGAGGGAGCATGGATACAGAAATAGTAAATTTAATAAAAAGTCTTTTTGACGAATACGCCAATAAAAATAGTGCCGCTGTTACGGCTGCATATTTGACTGTTGGTGGAATGCTTTTCGTATCTGTTGTAGGTGTAATTTCTCAATGGTTCATCACTAAACATGTTGTGTCGGAAGAACAGAAAAGGTTATTAATACAACTTCACACAGAAGCTCGAGCACGACAGCATGAAAAATGGGAGGCGGACATTATTGATTGTGTTATGGGGCTTTTAAAAGCTACTGATCCAGAAATAAACAAAAATATTGATCCGACAGTTGTCACAACGCATGTTTTAAAGGTTCAGCTTCTTTTAAATACGGATGATCATGATCGTAAGCGCTCAACAAACCCCATCTAGCAAAATTCATTTAATAACAGCTGATTCCAGGTTCACGTTCCAGGGCAGTAGCGCTTCGATATCCTCAACACTAGCCGCTTGAGGGAGTACTTTAAAAACAT
>JAKISP010000017.1 GCA_021648525.1 Gammaproteobacteria bacterium | reverse complement strand
TTTAAAATTGATTAAACGCTATCTTCAAGCTGGGGTTATCGATAACCAGCGCTATAGCGAGAGTCGAGAAGGCGTTCCACAGGGCGGGCCATTATCGCCGCTACTGGCGAACATCATGCTTGATCCTCTGGACAAAGAACTTGAGGAGCGCGGGCATAGATTCGCAAGGTACGCAGATGACTTTACGATTTTAGTAAAGAGTCAACGTGCGGGTGAACGCGTGCTGTTCAGTATCAGCAAGTACCTGCAAAATCGCTTGATGTTGATGGTTAACATGACGAAAAGTCAGGTTGTTAAAACCAACGAAAGCAAATTCCTGGGTTTTACCTTCCGGGCAGGACGCATTCAATGGCACCCGAAAACGTTGCTGAAGTTTAAACAACAAGTACGGCGATTAACAAACCGCAACTGGGGCGTATCGATGAAGTATCAGCTCTTCAAGGTCAGCCAATTCATACGCGGCTGGATCAATTACTTTGGTATTGCTAACTGCTATCAACTTTGTATGGATCTGGATCACTGGATTCGGCGCAGAGTTCGAATGGCCTATTGGCGACAGTGGCGAAAGCCCCGCACTAAAGTAAGGAGTCTGATGAAGCTTGGTGTGCACGTTCGATCAGCAGTTGCATGTGGCATCACCAGCAAAGGCCCATGGCGAAGCGCTAAAACCCCAGGAATACAGCAAGCGCTATCTAATGCGTTTCTAAAATCCCAGGGACTTTATGCGTTACGTGATGGATGGATTAAACTTCACCATGCTAAGTGAAACGCCCTGTGCGGAGCCGCATGCAGGGTGTTGGGGAAGCTGGGGGAGAGAAACCCCCGGCTATCCGATTGGACAAGCCCGTGGTGTGTTGATTTGAACCACTTGCGGGTGGCGACCTTGCCGTAATCACGGGCTGCCAACCGAAGTTTACTGGCATTCAGTTTGAAGACGCCAGATTAGACAGGGCTGCACTCGCAGGAGTGCGGCTTTTTTCTTTCCAAAATTTTGATGGCAGTTGACGAATGGCACAGTGTTGGGTCTGCGGATTCGTATGCCTATGATTTTTTCCACTCAAGTACCGCTTTACGTACCAGAACGGGCGGTAAAAATTCTTGTTCCAGGCGCCCTTTTTCATCGCTTAAAAGGTGTTGGTACAGTTTTGATTCATCTGTGGTGAGCCCTTCTGCAGGGGTGTCACCTGCTGTTTTTGGCTCTGCAACCACGTTGTTGGCGCAATGTGCCAGATAAATTTCTTCACTCATCAGCAGTGCTGTCAGTGCGGGTTGGTGGCGTCGTGCATGGGCGAGCATGGTGAGCCCCCAGGTATCGATATCGCCCCAGTAAGCGATCTTTTTTTCATTGAGCCAGGGTGCGTCCATCCAGGAGAGATTGAGTCCTGCGCCAAGAATGGCAATGGTGTTTTTCATTTTGGGCAGTTGATGCAGGCAGCGTTCGTTTTCGATGATGAGTATGTTGTTTGTGCTGAGAGGTGTCGTTTTGAGTTCGCTGTCTCGTAGTCTGATCTGTTTAAAAGGAAGGATGGTACCGTCCAGGTCGACGACCAGCAACCAGTGATCACGCTCGTTTAATGCACCTAAAAAAGCTTCCAGGCCAATCTCGCTGACTAAACCGCTGAATCGTATATCCAGCAACTTGATCAGCAGATGGCGGTTGCGTTCGAAAAATTTACTATCGATACCTGCGAGTGAAAATGCTCTAAGTGGCAGCTCTTTTGCGCTGTCCTGCTTCAACTGCATCGCCAGTTCACAGGCTTGAATAATCTCGGCCTCATCTTTGTCCGCTATTAAATGGCGCTGGCGAATTAGCAGGGTGTGAAACTGGGGTGCTACAGTGCTCACAATGTTGGCGAGTTTCTGGAATTCAACTTTGATTGCCCGATTAGTTGTGGCGTCTATCCAGTCAGAGGGTTTGTTCAATTGCCAACGTATGGGCAGGTCAATCGCCTCCTGGCTATCTCGGTATTTTATCTTCTCCCATATGACGTCACCGATTGATATGGTTCTCCATCGTTCGAGATGTTTGCGCAACTTTTCAAGGTTCTGTTTAAGTGCCGTGGCACTGGGTTTGCCGATATTCAGTTCCAGCGGCCAGCTGTCAGGTGTGAGCAGTCGTTGTTCTCGAATATTGGCGTTATACCACTGGCGCGAGAGTTTTTCGGCGAGTTGTTCAGGCGATTTCATGGGTTTGGCCGATCTTTTTCTGGGCGTGGTTTTCCAGTTCTTCCCTGCTCATTGATGTCAGTGTTGCCTTCATGCCTTTACGATGAACCAGAATGGCGGAACGGGTATGGTTGCGTAACAGTCGCATCTCTTTATTGGGGGTGACAAAGAGTGGGTGCAGGCCAAACTCCTGGAGTGCAGAGATGATTCGGCCAGCGACGGCCTGGGAACTCTTGGAGAAGGCTTCATCCAGGATGATGGTGCCGAATAGTGGCCTTGTCATGCCGTTCGGGCATAGGGCATAGCTAAGCGAGGCAGTCAGGATATAGCTGGCTATAATCTCTTTTTCACCCCCGCTGCCGCCTTGTGATCCGGTGCGTGTTTCAATTAACGCCTGTGTATGGCGATCAAGTACGTTGATGGCAAATTTCAGGCGATACCGAGGGTCGAGCAGCGCCCTGGCACCCACGGTGTTTTTCCTTTCGCTGGCATCTCTGAGCAGAGCAATGAGATGTTTAAGTGCACCGTCGTGACTCTCACCCTGATCATCCTTCAGCGCCGCTGAGCGTAGATGGCGTTGAGCGCGTCGCCGTGTTGAGATGCTTTCATGCACAACCCGTTGTGGCACCAGTTGGAGATAGTGACCGGGATTAAAATCGACGCGTTGCAGGGCAAGGTTCAGGTCGTGAATACGCTCTTCGATAACGGAAACTTCGTTGTCGATGTCCGTCAGTAGCTGGGTGATGCCCTGGTCGGAGGACTGGGTTAAGTAGCTAATGAAACGGTCGAGTTTGGCGGGTAACGCCTCTTCGCTGAGTACTTTCAAACGCGCCAGGTAGGCCGGGATATCGCTAATGTCTGTGCCTGCTTCGCTTAATGCACCTGTGTCTGCTTTTTGGGCACTGGCCATCAATCGTACTAACTCTTTTCCGAATTTTGCAAATTGTTGAGTTATTTTTTCGCGCTTTGACTCCAGCTGTTGCCTTTCATTTCGTTCATCCTGGTCGAGCTGTTCCAGATTAATATCACCACTCAAGTCAGACAGGTGCGTGTGTGCCAGTTCAAGTTGCTCATCGCTGAGTCCATCTCCAATGCGAGCAAAGGCTTTTTCCTTGTTGCCAAGCACTGAACTGTGTTGAGTCTCCATTCTGACGCGTTGCTCATTCTGGGTTTGAATCTGCTGGTTTGTGTGGGTCAGTTGCTGTTCTACCTGCTCAAATTTCTGGCGGGCTTTGCCAACCGTGGAATTTGGGTCTGTGAGTAAGGTGAGGCGTTGTTGCAATTCGTCCAGAACGGCTTCTGCACCAGGGCTGTCTATCGTCTCAAATTTCAGGGTGGTGAGTCGTTCAATCAGGCCCAGTTTATTTTCCGTCGTTTTGACTTGTTGTTTGATTGTCTGGTGGTCGCGTTGATGTTGCGCTTTCTCGGACGCTAGCTTTTGCAATTCTTTGGCCAGCGTTGTGAGGCGGTGCTTGTTGTCAAAGCCTGTCATCCAACCCTGCTGGAGCGGCTGTTTATCCTGCTTTTCGAAGTGCCCGGTTTTACCTGACATTAAGCCCTGGGCGGTCATTCCATGGGGTGTACTGCGTAATTTTTCGGGGGTGGCGACGCAGTGGCGGTCGATGTTCGCGAGCAGAAATTTCAACGCCTCCCGGTGGGGATGATCTTTAAAGTTGAGTTTATGGGTGAATCCATCGTCCATAAAATGGGGTGGACGTGGTGGTGTTTTGACTTCCAGTAGCCTCACATGAAGACGATTATTTCGTGAATTAACCCAGTCCAGTGAGGCTTGCATATGGGCAGATGGAACCAGGATGCGTAGACGGTGACCACCCATGGCCCGCTCAATGGCGCCACGCCAGCTGCTCTCTTCTGTTTTGACTTCGATCAGTTGCGCAACAAAGGGCAGCATCTCTTCTGCTACTGCCAGGGTGGTAGCCAGTTCTGCGCGAAAATCTTGATAGTGACCCGGAAGGTTAGAGCCAGGACGTTTTTTGATGCTGTCGATCTCTTCGCTGTATTTTTTTTCAGTCTTCTGTTTTGTTGCTAACTCACCCGCAATGGAGAGTTGCTGATCTTCCTCTTGCTTGAGCTGGGTTTGAAGCGCAAGTTCTATCGCCTAGACCTGTTGTTGGTTTTGATGCAGGGCGTCGCGGCGCAGTGTGTCATTGAGCCCGAGGCTGGCGGTGATGCGTTGGTAATCTTTCGCATTGCTGTGTCGTTCCTCGGCCAGCAGTTGTTGTGTTCCAATTTGCTCTCTTAGTTGTTCAATGCTTGCGCCACCGGCTTCGAGATAGAGATCTATTAACGCATCCGCCTTTTTTTGCAACGCATCGGCCTGTTGTTTTTGATTTGTGATTTCTGATTGAATGGCATTGATCTTTTGTTTTATCTCATCAGCAATGTGACGCCAGCCCCTGTGGCCTGCGATGGCAAACCAAATGGGCTGGAGCTGTAATAGCGTTTGGTGTTTATCAAGGCTTGTCTCGCTGGCTTGAAATTTCTGGTAGGTCTGGGCGACTGGAATGAGCGACTGTTGCTGTTTACGGGCGGTCTCCAGCTCGCTGTGAATGGTGGTTAGGTCATCAAACTCGTTGACAACTTCGGCGGCACGATTAAACGCGGATCGATTGTCAAGCACCAGCTCGCGGAATATTTCATCAATGCTGTTGAGTTGTTTGAGGCCTGCTGCACGGTTGAGCAGTGCAAAGGCATTTTCACCTACCTCAAAAGATTGGCGTAGTTGCGCGAGGTAGGATTTTTTCGTGTCGAAGATGCGTAATCTTTCCGTCTCTCGCCCATACTGCTTGAGCGCTCTGGCTCCGCCATCATGGTGCAGATTGAGCTACAGCTCTAATGTTTGATCATCCCGCTCAGTGTATATCCATAAGTCCTTCTGGTCTTTTGCGGAAAAGCTGATGCCATCGACCTACAGCAGTGCGCCGATTTGTATAATTTCTTTGCCATTGCTAAAACGGGCGCTTAAGCCGGTGATTGTTTTGCCCTGCCTTGCAACATGACGATTATCGCCGGTGTTGTTGCCTGCGCCGGTGACACCGCGAATATAGGAGACCAGATCCCGGTCGCTTTCGTGGCCTCCGGTTGATGCCAGGTTGTACCTGGGACGAGCTACGACCAGGGTCATCAAGGCATCAACCAGGGTGGTTTTACCGCTGCCAGTGGAACCGATAATGGCACTGCCCTCAGGATCAATTTCAGCGCAGTGGCGGCCACTAAACGGCCCCCAGTTAAAGATCTCCAGCTGGTTCAGGATGAATGGGCTTGCTGCTTGCGTATCTAGTTCGGCACTACTCATCTTCGAGCTTATGCTCCTTGTTTGACTGGGCTAACTGTTTGAAGTGATGCAGCAGGAGTTGCAAGGTTTCTGGATTGGCCAGATGGGTGATAATCGGGCGGATAGTGATTTGTGCGTTGTCATTCAGACATATCTATATGAGATAGCCACTTGCGATCATTTGATGGGACTTATGGTGACGATGAAGTTGATGAACTGCTCTACGCAATGAGGTGTTTGTCGATCTTTATAAAATTGTTCGGCACGGGTTTCTGGTGGGCGAGCCTTGTTATTCCATTAAAATGTTGAGTCTGCTATATCGCAGACTCAACAATTAAAACATTACTCCATCATTTTTTTGATGTTCTTACCTTCTATTTTGGCAGCATCTACACATCCAGCATCTTTCAGAGAATCTGTTCCCTTATCAGTACACTCTATCAGTACTTTTTGATTGTCACTTGATTTTTCGCTCACTTGCTCTTTAACTGTGGCACAACCAACAGTAAACATCCCTAGTATGGCAATCAATAAAATGTGTTTCATTTTTTTCCCTTGTGTAAAAAACAGTGTGAAATTGAGCGCTAATTAGAACACGCCTGACATGGTTTAACAATTTTTTAAAAGATCGAAAATAAGATTTTTTTAGAAAAAAACAATGCGCTATTTGAATCAGTGGTTTTCATGTTCTGGCTTCTGTCTATCTGGTGCTTTGCGAACAGGCTTGTGTTCTTTGCCAATCATTTCTGTGTAAGCGATAAACTTAAATGGATCCAGAAACTGGGCTGCACTTCTAATCCGGTCGGCAGCCTCTTCTTTTAAATCGGTAATGGTGTTGTTAGCGGCATAACGTTTTTCTGCGGCAATCGCTAATCGAAATGCAAGTTCATTGTCTCCAGCGGCGATCATTTTTTCCAGTGCGTTGATAACCTCTTTAGCAGAGAGGCCCAGGTAGAGTTGTAACAATCGTCCATATTCAACGGATGTTAAATTATCTAGTCCCTCTGGTTCTTTACCTGATACATCCTCTTGCCAGATGCCGACCATATTGTCTGCAACCCGTGCGATCAGGTGATCACGCGGTGTCAGGTAGGAAAGGTAGATATTGGGATGATTCTGAAGGCCGGGGGGGATTAAATTAAGACGTATAATATCCTTAATTGAATGTCCGTTGCGAATCAGGTCTCTGGTGGTGTTGACTAACCATGTATAGACGTCTCGGAACGCTTTGATTTGTTCAGGCCCATACAATTCTGTTAACGGATAGTGACCATGAAGGATATGTTTTGCATTACGTTTAATGACTTCATCCATCGTTGCAACGGTTGAATCAATAAACCCCTCTTCAATCCAGGGTTCCCCGTAGTACGGCATCAAGATATCACCGACGAAGAGGGTGCTTAATTTGGGTATAAAGACGAGCATGGCATCTTCAGTTTCTCCTCCAACCACGGGTATTAATTCAATCGAAGTGCCATCAATTGTGATGTCTGTTTGTTGATCAATCGAGATATCAGGTTGATAATTCTCAACCCATTGATGCTTGAAGCCTGCGCCGCGGAATTGTTGATAGCTGTGATTCTGGAGAACACGTTTAACTGTACTTTTAAAATTTCCTCGGCCATAAATTTTAATTTCAGGATTTAAGCTTTTAAGATAGGTATAGCCGCCAATATGATCCCAATGGGCATGGGTGACGATGAGCGTAGTGATCGGTGGTAAGGCTGGATAATGTGATTTCAGGTATTGATGTGCATTTTTCAGAGAACCAGGCTGTGTGCCGGCATCAATCGCAATGAGATGTTTACCACCATCAGATATGACAAAAAAAACATCTGAAAAGCCAAAGCCGTGAAGTGAGAAGATGCGATCAGGCACGATTTCTTCCAGTGCTGGCTCAGAAAACATGGTCGCCCCCGCTGCTTGCGTTGTAGTGAACCATCCCATAAATAACGCTTTAGGCTCATAACTGTCGTAACCACTTTTTTTTAAGTATTCAACGGCAAGACCGGTTTCACCATCACTGGCATGGAGTTTAGCGAGATGGAAGTAAACTTCTCGATAAAACCCTGGAGCAGGCTCTGATTCCGGGCGTTCTGCAAGCCAGTTAAGTTGTGCATAAGCGTCATCTTTTTTAAAGAAAAAGAAAGGCACTTGAGCATAAATAAGCCCGGCAGCCCAATGTACCAATGGGCTTTCGTTGTTGGTGAGTTCGGCGGATTTTTCAAGGATGTCAAAAGTGTCATTAACCCAGCCGATACGCTTAAGAAGTGAGACCTCATTGGCATAGGTTGCACGCAGGATGGCATAGGCGGCAAGGTAGGTTGCATGAACCTCGTTATCCATATTATTTTCATACTGGTGCAGTAGTTTTTCAAAGAATGCAATGCCGTGTGCGTGCTGGTTATGTGCCTGATAGGCATTAACCATTAAAAATGTAATACGTGGGTCGGTGTTTATACCGTAGGACATGACTGTTTCAAAAAAATCCAGATCAGAGTGGAAACTCCTCTCTTTGTCTTCAGCGCCAAATCCTTTAAATTTGGGCGCATGATTGAGTGACGAAGCCAGACTGTATTGGGCTGTTTGCTCAGTTATCGTAACGGTATTTAATGGATTTGAACTAATAATTTCACTGGTATAACCTGCGATGGGAAATATAAGGACGGAGGTGATAAAAATGCAGGACGCGATGGGGTTTAGTGTACGTTTCATAATTCTCCTTAAGTGTGTACATGCATATTACTCATTAAAATATTCCCCTGTTTTTTGTATGATCACCCGAAAAACGACACAGATGCTAATGGTCAGATTGTTGTTAAGAAATTCTGTACTTGACGTAAAGTGTGTATGCACCAATAATAAGTGCATATACACTTTACGTCAAGAAGGGAGATGAAATATTCTTGAATGTTTGCCGGGCCTATCAGTGTATTTTTTATTGACAGGGCTGAACCATAACCAGAGGAAACTGAAAATGACGAATCCACCAGGCTTTCAAAATACAACACAGATCGGGGTCACAGAACAATCGAATAGCAGTGGTATAGTGTTGTATTTTCACCCTGGAACACGTGCAGTACGGCCACGTTGGCTACTAGAGGAACTGGGGGTTTCTTATGATCTGGTTCTGGTCAACCTGGGAGAGGGAGAGCATAAACGAAGGCCCTATCTGGCGATTAACCCTGCTGCAAAAGTACCTGCATTGACGGATGGTGAAATTACGCTAACAGAGTCGCTGGCCATTTGTATGCATCTCGCTGATCGATTTCAGGAAAAAAATCTGGCACCTGCTGCGGGGACGATAGATCGTGCCTGTTATTATAAGTGGATGGCTTATTCTGTCGGCACACTTGAGCCTGCGATTTTAGAAAAAATACGCCGACAGAAGACAGAAAGTGAGGGTGGTAAATATGTCACTCTATCGCAGGCGATGACCGAGTTCGATGTTGCCGTAGGTGTGCTGGAAACGGCCCTGGAGAGTAGTCAGTTTATTCTTGGTGACAGGTTTACCGCCGTTGATGTTATGGTCGGTTCACTTATTAACTGGGCAAATAACATGCATTTTATCGAATCTCATCAACACACCCTGGAGTGGCTGCGCAGATTAAAATCTCGTCCTGCCTATCTTCGTGCCACAAAAAATTAATTTTTACTCCATAGCTGGTCATTCTTTAGTTTTTCCAGCCACGAAAAACCAGCGCGTAGTTGCTTCCACCAAATTCAGCGCTATTAGACATCAATTGGAAAAGGCCTAATATGAGGCTTCTATTGATGTGATCACTCGGTTATTTTTTTTAAACTGCCCGAACAGGCCGATTTGATCGCCGTAAAAAATATCTGCGCCAAATTTGAGCGAGACCACGTCATTCAATTGATAGGTGATTTCAGGTCGTGC
Source organism: Gammaproteobacteria bacterium (assembly GCA_021648525.1). Lineage (GTDB taxonomy): Bacteria > Pseudomonadota > Gammaproteobacteria > SZUA-140 > SZUA-140 > SZUA-76. Next base: position 55,344 of record JAKISP010000017.1, on the reverse strand, counting down.
TAATCCATCATCAAAATCAAGATTATGTATCCACAGCAACGTTGCTGAAACGGTCTGATTCATGAGGTCACGCCTGGCTAAAAATGTCAGCGTTGTCTCTGTCTCCTGACGAATCATGCTCGGGAGGTAGTCGCTCAAGAGAGATTGAAACACTTGCGTGCTTAGCAGGGTGTCGCTGAACCCAGACCAGTCCATACCAATGACATAAGCAAGTTCACTGGTTTTAACAATGCCATCAAGATCGGTTGCATCATTGGTACTGATGTAGCGATCCAGTGAATAACCCGCTTCACCACGTAACGTGAAATCACCAAAGGCGTTGCTAAAAGTAGTGCCAATCAGGTGGCTGCGCTCATAACGTGGGGTGATACTGGCGACTAGCCCATTCGTCGTCATGCTCAGTTGGCGATAGAGTACGGGTCGGTCATCGTAGTGGTAGAGGTAGTTAAATGTTAAGTCCCAGCCGTTCCAGAAGGTCGACAAGCGTGCTCCCCAGTCGGCATCCTGCAGGGTGTTGTCAGGTCGCTCTTCTGCTGCCATCTTCCGCGTTACACCATCGGGTAGTTGCGGTATCTGTTGAGGTGAGGTAAAGGTGTAGAGGTCATCCCCTGCTGCAAACTTGTGATAGGTCTGATCGGGAATCCACAGTAGTTGCAGCGTGACATCATTGACGGGTATCTCTGCATTGACTGTCCACAGTGGAATGCGGGATTGATCAAAGTCATCAAGGATGAATTCACGCCACTCCTGTGGATTAACCACATCAAGTACTTTTAAACCATCGGCCTTGCCCCAGACAATTTGCTGCTTGCCCAGTGTCAAAAAGCTGCGTCCGATAGTGGTTTCGAGATAGAACTCGCGCAGTTCGGCATCTGTGTCATTATCGACATCGATCTGATTTTTTGCATCGTAACGAATCCGGCCGATGGCAGTGAGTCGCATGTCACGCCCAGAGTTAATTTCGATTTCAGGTTTAAGAGTGGTCTCAAATTTCTGCGTCTGTTTAGCTTGCGTACTGTAAGCCCATTCATTGCCGACGGTGATGGAGTTGCTGCTGGTGGCTGCTGCCACGGTTGTGTTTATTAATAGCGTAAATGAAGCCACTAATGCTTTAGAGGCCACGACGCATCGCTCGCGCGGTGAACAGGTCATCACTGATTGGGGTCTGATAATCGACCTCACTGAAACTAAATTTTGTGCTGTGACCTGTTTTGTGGTTTTCCACTGTTAACAGATGTGCTGTCCAGATGCCCTGCACCTGTTTTATCTCTCTGGTATAGGTCGTCTTAAGGCGTTTGTTTCTCAGGCTGGTAAACTCCGTTTTGCGTGCCATCCATATTTTTGCATCTATCCACTGTTTAACTTTGCTATACCCGAGTTCTTTTGCTGTCGCTTTATCAACAGGAGTTGATTCAATAATAAAAGTACGGTGGCCGTCGATGATCGCTTCGCCAATGGTCTTGCGGGTGTAGTCTTCAATGCTGACTCTGGTTTCATTTTTTATTTCCTCATAAGTGAAATCGGTGCCAAGAAAATAATCACCACGATCCGATGCAGAGATACGTCGCACCTTACGCATCGCGGGGAGATAGAGCCACTGGTCATCATCAATCGATGCGTCTGCATAGTCATATGTCATGAATGCGGTGTCTTTGACATTTTTTGGTGTTAAGTAATAGATAACCGTGCGTTTTTCATCACCAAAGTATTTACGAAAGCCGCGTGTCTTGCGAATGCGTTGCTTGCCTCGTTTGTCTGTCATTTCCATGACGACCATGCGTGATACCGATACTCCTTCATCGCGTGCATTGATGTTATTGGCGATTTCATCACCGCTGGGCAGAGTGGCAGCGAATGTCATAGGCATGATCAATATCAGGGTCAATGTTGCGGTTATGTCGATTTTTTTCATGATTATTTACTCCGTTTTTTCAAGGCCGATAAAGCGGGGTTTGAGCACTTTGATCAGTGCAGGCAGAATCGTCATGCTAGCAATAAAACTACTGGTCACTGCGACCGCGACCAGTGCACCGAAGCGCATCAGTGGCACGACTTCGCTGGTGGTTAAGACACCAAAACCGAGTGTCAGTGCGGCAAAGTTGAACAGCAGTGCGCGGCCGGTCGAGGGATAGAGCTCGGTGATCGCTTCATCAATCGAGCGCCCACCTTTTTTAATTAGTACCTGTAGCCGTTCGATGGTGTGTACAGAAAAATCCACGCCCAGACCGATGGCAATGGCGGCAAACATCGACGTGCCGATGGCGAGCCAGATATTGGTAAACCCCATTACCGCATAGATCAGCAATACCGAGACGGCGACGGGTATGACGGTGATGAACCCGGCAACGGCCGAACGCATACTCAGGGCGGCCATCGCCATAACCAGTAACAGTGAGATGGCAACGCTATAGAAATGACTGTCCCCAAGGCTTTTGATCCAGTGGTAGTCGATATTGACACGACCACTCAGGCTGGCCCTGATACCGCTGGTCTTAATATCGATGGCGTTAAAATTTGTCTCAAGATAATACTCAACAGCTTCGACCACCGCTTTTTCTACACTGTATAACCCGCTGTCCAGACGGACTCGCACGTTGGCCAGGCGGTAGTCATAATCGACCTCTTTCTCAAAGTCGCTCGGATCACCGCTGGCGGAATAGAGTAGAAACTGCTGTGCCACCATTTCTGCATTGTCTGGCAGTTGGTAGGCTGCCTTGTCATCGCTGTTCAATGCGCGGTTCATCTGTTTCAGATAATCGACAATGGATGTCGAACCGTTGACGTGCGGCAGGGTGGTTACATAGTCCTGCAGTGCTTCGATTTGTTGCAGGTGTTGTGGTTTGAAGAGATCTTCAATATTCGGTGTTTCAATCACAATGTCGAGATAGTGTGCACCATCAAGGTTGCTATTAATGGCGTGATCAGCTTTGACAATCGCCTCGTCTTTTTGAAAAATAGTGATGCGCGCTTCATTGAGTTCAAGTTTTGTCGCACCCACGATGCCGCTGATAATCACCACGGCCCCGATAGTCAATACTACCCCAGGACGCTTGATCACAAAACGGCCAAGGTATGACATCATCTGGCCAAATTTATCGCTGCCTTTGTGATTGCTGGAAGCGGTGTTTGATTGAAACGCCCTGCTTTGTCCAGGTTTGAGCAACGTCAGAAAGGCGGGCACAACGGTCATCGAATAGAGCCAGGCAACCGCAACGCCGACCATCGCAAAGATGCCGAAATATTCCATCGGTGGCATGATGGAGGCGATACTCAGGCCGAGGAAACCGGCCATCGTCGTCAGTGTTGTCAAGGTGATCGGGCGCCACATCTTCACCATCGCCTGCACCGCAAGTTGTTGGCTGTTCGCTTTGGGGTGCTGAGCCACTTCCTCGTAATACTGGCTCATGATGTGGATGGAATCCGCCACTGCGATGCCGATCAATACTACCGGTAGCGCATTGGTAATCACAAAAAAAGGAACACCAAAAGCAGCCATCAAACCGAGCGCGCTGGCGACGGTGCCGAGCACGACAAGATTGGGCAGTAAGGCGCCGCGCAGGGTGCGAAAGGCGATGAAGAGCACAAAGGTGATGACGAGTGCGGCGAAGGGATTGAGGCGTTTGGCATCGGCATCGATATACGCTCCCATGTATCCGCTTACCGCGCCTTCACCCGCGACGTGAATGGTATCGCCAGCCCCTTTTGGTGCGCGCTCCACCAGTTCAAGCAATGCTTGATAGGTCGTCTGTGCCGCGGCCTGGTCTTCGAGTTCGGCCACGATTAATGTGGCACTGCCATCACGGGCGGCGATGCTGCCGACGAAGAGTGGGAAGTCCATCACGGCGATGCGGATGGCGTCAGCCTCTTGTTGAGTCGTGGGAGTCTCTTCAAAAAATGGCTCGACCAACATGCCGTCTTCGGTGCCGATCACATCATTCTCTGTCGCGAGACTGGTGATGCGGTTGGGGTCGATATTGGCGATCTCTTCAAGTTCAAGACTTAACCACGCCACCAGCGTGAGCGACTGTGGATTGAAGATGCCGTGTTCGCCATCGTTTACCACAGCAATCACCATCGGGTCTTTTAAACCGAAGATCTCCTGTACTTTATCGCGGTAAACCAGCGCTGGGTGATCGGGCGGCATAAAAGCATCCGAACGGGTGTCTTTCTGTAATGTTGGGATGAATGAACCTGTTGCGACAATCAGCAGCAGACCCAGCAGGATGATGGTTTTTGGCCATCGCGTCAGACGTTCAAAAAACATCTCAGCGGGTGTGTCTGTTGTCATAAGCCAGCTCCATATGTAGGTGTATATGCACTTAAATTAATTTAAAAAATAGCTAATAATTTGATGTCATTTTTTCGAGCGCGCGAAGCTCTTCGATTAAATGGCTTAAGCGGTTTTTACCCATCTGTTTTGTTATTTTTTGCTGTGCCTGGCGCCACAGGGGTAGCGCGCTTGCCAAAATCTGGTGTCCGCCGGCTGAAAGCTGAACCGAGCGGGTACGGCGATCTTCGCCGGGGGTGATGATTATAAAGCCCTGTTTTTCGAGAGGCTTCAAGTTTCGTGTGAGCGTTGTTCTATCCATCACCAATTTTTCGGCGAGCACGGAAATAGTGATCAACTGATAGCCTGCAATATTGGACAAAATGGTGAATTGCGTGCCGCGTAATCCGGTTTCCTGCATAATTTCGTCATAAATTTGAGTCACCACACGTGATGTTTTACGGATGTTGAAGCAGACGCACTCTGCACAGGGCGCAATCTCTTTTGGCGTTACTTTTCTGCTCATAGTGTGTATATACACTAAAAAGGAGCAGTCCGTCAAAGCGTTTGGCCTATATGCATAATAGGGCTGAGTTTCTGGGAATAAATATGATAATTAGCGCATGTCAGTTGTAAAGATGGAACTTAACGTGCCGATAGTGTTCATATTCCAGAGAACAGTTTCTAATTTCAATGCTAAAAATCAACCACTTATTGATTTTGTTATTTAAAATATTGACAACATGACAATGAATCACCTAGATTACTGCCCACAATGAAGAAAATATTGATCTGCCTACTGCTGTTGGCCAATCTAAGTACAGGATTGGCTTTTGCCATGGATACCCATCCAGAGGCAATGGTGGGGCATGGCTCAACAACCATTGATCTGCTAATAGCGGCTGATAATGAGCTTCCCGATGGTGATCTGCATCAAAGTGACCACTGTTGTCACGGCGCAGCCCATTTGGTGGCGCTCATTTTTGATCAATCCACGCCATTTGTGGCTCGTGGTCATGACGCTTTTATTGTGCTATCCCAGGCACCCGCTCTACTCTATATTGCCCCCCTTTTAAGACCTCCCATCGTCTAAATTCTTCCGTTTTAATCGTGCGCGTTACGTCACGCGTAGTGTTTTTTCAACACGTGAAGGGTTTAGTTTATGTTTCTAACAAAATATTTAATGGCGAGTATGCTTGCCTGTCTGGTAGTACCGGTGTGGGCGGCCACGGTCTCTGGTGATAAGGCGACACCATTGTCGATCGGTGCCCATGGGTCGCAAAAAGTCCCTCAACCGTTGCAAACTTTTATTCAGCAGGTCTGGTCGGAAAGCCCAGCGGTGCAGGGTGCTCAAGCGGCAATTGATGCCGCACGCGCACGAGTCGAGGGGGCTGGTCGTCCTATCTACAATCCCAGCTTAGCACTGGATGCAGAACGTACGGATATCAACACGACTTCAATCGGTTTCAGTCAAACCCTGGACTGGAGTGACAAACGGGAAGCCCAGACTCGCATTGCGGATCAGGAAGTGCTGGCAGCAACCGCGGCGTTATGGCAAACCCGTCAACGTATCGCAGTAGAAGCACTGGCGGCTTTGAACCGGTATTTCACTGCACAGGAGATGCAGGCACTGGCGCTACGTCGTAGTCAGTTAATGAAAGGTTTTATCGATACGGTAACGCAGCGCCAGGCGGCTGGGGATATGAATGCACTGGATGGTACCCTGGCTCAGGTCACTTACAGCGAAGCGTTGATGCAGCAGGCAGCGAGTGAAAGTGAACTGGCTGAAGCCGAAGCCGCATTGCAGGCCGTTAGCGGGTTTTCATCTGATGTAGCGCTGGCTCACTGGCCTCAGTTGCCCAGTGAATTGGCACCACCACCGGAGCAGGTTGATTTCACCTTGCTTCAGTCCCTGCCCGCGCTCGCCATATTGCGCAGCCGCATGGAAGCAGCGAGGGCGCGTATTCGCCTCGCTGAACGTGTGGGTAGCGCAGACCCCACCATCGGTATTCGTGCGGGTCGCGATGGCTCTGAAAATTTGTTGGGACTGAATCTGGAAATTCCCCTGTTTGTGCGCAATAACTTCAAAGCCGAAGTGCTTACTGCATCTCATGAAGCGGTTGGCGAAGAGCTGGTTTATCGCGATGCCCATCGTCGCGCAAAAGCGCGTCTTGGTGGCAGTTTGGGGCGTTTTCAAAACACCACCCGCGCGTGGCGTGTCTGGCTTGCCACTGGGCAGCAGGCGCAGCGTGAACAGATGAGTTTACTGGAGCAGTTGTGGCAGGCGAGTGAGTTGACGGCCACCGATTTTCTGATTCAGGCGAAGCAAAACATAGACACCCAGGCGGCGGCAACCGCATTGAAAGGCGAAGTATGGCAGGCAGCGATTGTCTGGCTGGATGCCTCTGGTCAGGTCGGACGCTGGTTAGGCTTTGCGCCTGCCAAAGCGGCACAAACAAAGCATTCTGGAGAGTAAAAATGAAGAATAGACTGATTTTATTGATGTTATTGAGCCTGGCGACCCCAGGTGTTCTGTTTGCTGAAGAAGGGCATAACCATGATGCAGGGGATGGCATGGAAGATTTCTCTGGCATAGTGATGACGGAGGAAAAGCATGATCATGACGACGAAGGGCATCAACATGAAAAAGAAGGCCATGCGCATGATGACGATGGCCATGAAGAAAAAGGACACGACGACCATGGCGGTCATGATGAGGAGGACGATGATGGTCATGGTCACGGTGAAGAGGCATCGGCTGCTGAATTAAGTGATGCCCAGCGCCGTATGGCGGGCATTGAAACATTGACGGCTAAACGACAGTCTTTAGGTCGAGCCATTACCGCGCCCGGCGAAGCGATGCTCAACGCTTATCGCACCACAAAAATTACGCCGCGTACTTCTTCTCAGGTGATGAAGCGTCATGCGCGCCTGGGTGACCATGTCAAAAAAGGGCAGGTGCTGGTTACGTTGTCCAGTGTTGAGATGTCAGAAGCACAAGGGGCTTTGATGGAAGCCAGCATCGAGTTACGCCGGGTTGAAAAGCTCGGTCGTAAAGTGGTTTCCGAGAAACGTTTTGTGGCTGCCCAGATCGCCTACCAACAAGCCTATGCCAAAGTGAGTGCCTATGGCATGACGAAAAAGCAGATTAAGTCGTTACTGAAAACGGGCGATGCAACACGTGCCATTGGTGAATTTCAACTGCTTTCGTTTCAGCAGGGCACGGTGATCAGTGACAATTTTGTGGTGGGTGAGTTGATCGAACCTGGCTATGTCTTGATGGAGATCAGTGATGAAACGGTGCTTTGGGTTGAAGCGCGCCTGACTCCTGATGATGCCGCCCGCGTTGTCCTGGGTGCACCCGCTCGTGTGCAGGTTGGCCAGCGCTGGCTCAGCGGCAAAGTGGCTCAGGCTCGCCATACGATGGATGAAACCACACGTACCCTGGCGGTGCATATCGAAGTGGCAAACAAACGTGATGAACTGCATCCGGGTCAGTTTGTGACGGCAGTGATTGAAGGTACAGAGAAACAGCACGGCATTGCTGTTCCGGTTGCCGCTGTGTTACGTAGTCCCGATGGCGATTGGCAGCTGTTTGTTGAAACCTCTCCCGGCCGTTTTGAACCCCAGGAGGTGACCATCATCGCCACCGTTGGCGATCAAATGTTGATTGAAGGCATTGCTGAAGGGGTGACTGTAGTGGGTAAGGGCGCTTTCTTTGTGCAATCTGAAATGGCCAAAGGCGGGTTTGACCCACATAACCATTAATCACTGACTTTAAGGAGAATAAACCATGTTGAATCGTTTAATCGACTGGTCAGTGAGCAACCGTTTGTTAGTTGTGATTGGCCTGCTGGCGCTACTGGCGTCGGCCACTTTAATCATCCCAAAATTAAATTTAGATGCATTTCCTGATGTCACGAATGTGCAGGTTTCGATCAATACCGAAGCACCGGGTTTAGCCTCGGAAGAGGTGGAACAACTCATTACCTTCCCCATTGAAGCGGTGATGTATGCGTTGCCTGATGTGGAGCAGGTACGCTCTATTTCCAAAACCGGTTTGTCGGGTATTACCGTTGTCTTTAAAGAAGGCAAGGATATTTACTTTGCACGGCAGTTGGTTTTTGAACGCCTGCAATCGGCAAAAGAGCTGATCCCTGAGGGTGTTGGTACACCGGAAATTGGTCCCAATACGTCGGGCTTAGGGCAGGTTTATCAATACCTGTTAGTCGCGGATAAAGAGACCGGTCTTGATGCGATGGCACTACGCAGTCTCAATGACTGGGTAGTCAAATTGTTACTGATGCCGGTGGATGGCGTGACCGATGTTCTGTCGTTTGGCGGTGATGTTCGACAATACCAGGTTAATTTAGACCCCACACGCTTGTTGGCTTATGGTTTAAGTCAGCAAGATGTGATCGATGCATTGGAAAATAATAACGCCAATGCCGGTGGCTGGTACATGAATCGCGGCCAGGAGCAGCTAGTGATTCGTGGCGTAGGCTGGTTAAGCCATGATGAAAAAGGGCTGGACGAGTTACGCCAGATTCCATTAAAAACAATTGACGGCACAGTGGTGACCGTGGCGCAAGTTGCGCGGGTGGAACTCGGCAGTGAAATACGCCAGGGGGCGGTCACCATGACGCGCCGAGACGGTGAAGGCCAGGCGGAAGCTTTAGGTGAAGTGGTCGCTGGGATTGTATTAAAACGCATGGGATCCAATACCAAAAGCACAATTGATGGCATCAATAGCCGTGTTGCCTTGATCCAGCAAGCGCTACCGGAAGGGGTGCGCTTTGAGGCTTTTTATGATCAATCGGATCTGATTACTCAAGCGGTCACCACCGTTGTTAATGCATTGCTGCTCGCGTTTGTTTTCATCGTGATTGTGTTGGCGCTGTTCCTGATGAATTTACGCGCCACCTTTCTGGTGCTGATTTCCATTCCTATTTCAATTGGTCTCGCATTGATGGTGATGTCCTGGTTTGGTCTGTCGGCCAACCTGATGTCGCTCGGTGGTATTGCGGTCGCTATTGGCATGTTGGTGGATGGTTCGGTGGTGATGGTGGACAACATGTTCAAACACCTTGCTCGCCACGAAAAACATCCCGATGCCAGCGAAAACAAAAAAGCGATTGCTTTGCGTTTGCAGCTAGCAGGTAAAGAGGTGGCACGTCCTACATTTTTTGCCACCATCATTATTCTGGTGGTGTTTTTACCGCTATTCAGTTTTGAGGGCGTTGAGGCAAAATTGTTTCAACCGATGGCAGTGAGCATTATGCTGGCGATCATCTCAGCGGTATTTGTTGCGCTGATTATTGTGCCTGCACTGGCGACTTATTTATTTCAACAGGGAGTGCGAGAGAGAGAGAGTTTTATTCTGAAACCGCTGGATATTCTCTATCGTCGTAGTTTGCGCTGGGCGTTGAAGAAAACAAAAGTGGTGGTGGGCTGTTCAGCACTTTTACTTGTTGCTGCGTTGGCTTTGGTGCCTCAGTTAGGTACTGAGTTTGTGCCTGAACTTGAGGAAGGGACGATTAATTTACGTGTCACCCTCGCGCCTTCGGCCAGTCTGGAAACCGCGCTGACGGTTGCTCCTAAACTGGAAGCGTTGTTGCTCGAATTTCCAGAGGTCAATTACGCCTTAAGCCGTATTGGTCGCGCTGAAATTGGCGGTGACCCGGAACCGGTCAATAACATTGAGATTTACATTGGTTTGAAGCCGGTTAACGAATGGGTGAGTGCCAGTAACCGTCAGGCACTGCAAGGGTTGATGGAGCAGAAGCTGGAGCAACATCCCGGACTGCTGCTTAACTTTTCACAACCGATTGCGACTCGTGTGGATGAGCTGCTGTCGGGTGTGAAAGCGCAACTGGCGATCAAACTGTTTGGCCCAGATTTAGCGGTGTTGGCTGAAAAAGGTCAGGCGATTGAAAAAGTGATTCAGGGCATTGAAGGTGCGCGGGATGTGGCGATGGAACAAATCGCGGGCGAAGCACAGCTCGTGGTGCGTCCCAACCGAGATCAACTGTCACGTTTTGGCTTAGCAGTGGAAGATGTCATGGCGGTGGTACGTGATGGTTTGGGCGGACGCGAAGCCGGACAGATCATCAGTGGCAATGAACGCTACGATATTTATGTGCGCCTTGCTGAATCCTTTCGCAAAGATCCCAACACCATTGCGGATCTGCGCTTGCAAGCACCGACCGGCGCCTGGGTGCGCCTGGGTGATGTGGCTAAAATCAGTATTGAATCAGGCCCACCGCAGGTGCGACGTGACGATGTGCAGCGGCGTGTGGTCATTCAGGCCAATGTGCAGGGGCGTGACATGGGTAGCGTGGTTGCCGATATCAATCTTGCGATTGAACAGCAAGTAGAACTACCGCCAGGCTATTCGGTCGATATTGGTGGCCAGTTTGAAAACCAGAAACGGGCGCAAAAACGACTCAGCATGGTGGTGCCTTTATCCCTGTCACTCATCGCCCTGTTGCTCTATTTCGCCTTCAATTCGGCAGGACAAGCCCTGCTTATTCTGGTGAATGTACCGCTTGCGGTGATCGGTGGGATCTTTGCACTCTATATTTCCGGGCAATACCTCTCGGTGCCCAGCGCCATCGGTTTTATTACCCTGTTTGGTGTTGCGGTATTGAACGGGGTGGTGATGGTGGAGAGCATCAACCAGCGTATTGCCGATGGCCTGTCTCTGGACGATGCGATTTTTGACGGCGCAACCTCACGGCTACGGCCGGTGTTAATGACCGCCATCACTTCCGCGTTAGGGTTAATCCCGATGCTGATATCAACCGGCGTGGGGGCTGAAATCCAGAAACCCCTGGCTACGGTCATCGTGGGAGGATTGTTGACGGCAACGTTTTTAACGCTGTTTGTGCTGCCAACGTTGTTTTCGTGGTTTTCCAGAGGGAAGCTAAGCGATGCAAGAGCGGTATCAGTGTGAGCAACGTAGATAAAATGGAAAATTGGCCACCAATTGCTGCTAGCACTTTGCTGCTGTATGGTCTCACTTCAAAATCAGGTAATGAGGATAAGTAATGTGTAAGTGTTCTGCTGCCCGAATGATCAGAGCAATCGCTCTGGTTAATTTTTTACTGTTGCCAGTGGCTGCCTGGGGGGAAGTTGAGGGTGATTTCAGCCCCCCCCCATTTCAATGGCTGAATGCTGAGCGGATCGATAATTTCGATCTGCTGGCGAGTGCTGAAGGGGTATCAGCGTCTGGTGATTCACTGGATTTATCGCTACCGCTAGCGAAGCCATCGGCATCTCTTAATGTGTTGAGCAGCCCCGACTGGGATGGGTTAAAAAAGGATACGGCCTATTTTCTGGGCTACCAGCTCTCTATTATCGGTGTGCTTTATGTGATGCCTGCCAGTATCTCGGGCTGGACAGATGAGACAAAGGATGACTTCAGTATCCAGCAGTACAAGGATAATGTCAGCCGAATTGTCTGGGATAAAGATGACTGGTGGCTTAACTACGTTTTGCATCCTTACTGGGGCGGCACCTATTATGTGCGAGCGCAGGAACGAGGCTTTGGTCCAGTGGGTTCGTTCTGGTATGCCGCAACGTTGTCATCTCTCTATGAGTTTGGTGCGGAGGCATTTTTTGAAGAACCCTCAATACAGGATCTTATCGTTACGCCAGTAGCGGGCTATTTTGTGGGCAAATATTTTATGGAGGTACGGGCCGATATCCAGAAAAGATCGACTGGTCAGTTAACGGGCACCGATAAGTTTATAATGGTGATGACCGACCCGATTGGCTCAATGAACAAAAAAGTTGAAAGCTGGTTTGGTGGTAATGCTTCGGTATCACTGCGCCCTATGTTAGGGCCGCAATTTCAAACGGCTATTGTTAACGAAACCCGCTTTGGAGAGAACAATCAACGGAGATATATAGGGTCGTCAGATTTTGGTTTGAAAATGTCCATGCGCTGGTAATCCGTTTTTTAGCATCATTATCATATCCTCATACATATGGCACACGAGCACCACCACCATACAGAAAACATGAACGACCGACGGCTGATTGTCGCCATCATCATCAATATGTTGTTGACGCTGGCGCAGGTGATCGGTGGTATTGTCTCTGGCAGTCTGGCGCTAATAGCTGACGCGCTGCACAACTTCAGTGATGCGGCTTCTCTGCTGATTGCTTTGGTCGCACGTAAGATCGGCAGGCGACCTGCCGATCATTTCAAAACCTTTGGCTACAAGCGGGCAGAGGTGATTGCGGCGTTGATTAATCTCGTCACACTGGTGATTGTTGGGCTCTATCTGATCTACGAGGCGTTGTGGCGCATTTATGAGCCGCAGATCATTGAGGGGTGGCTGGTGGTGATTGTGGCTGGCATTGCACTGGTGATTGATGTGCTCACGGCGCTGTTGACCTACAGCATGTCTAAACAGAGCATGAATATGCGCGCCGCTTTTCTGCATAATGTCTCGGATGCACTGGCTTCGCTTGGTGTGATTGTCGCGGGTAGTCTCATTATTCTTTATGAGTGGTACTGGACGGACACGGTGCTTACATTACTGATTGCTGCTTACGTGCTTTATCAGGCGGCGACGATGTTACCTAAAACCATCCATATTCTTATGCAGGGGGCGCCGCAGGGGATTAATGTCGACGAGGTGGTTGAAGTGATAGAAAGTATCGAAGGTGTCCTCAATATTCACCACCTGCATCTCTGGCAGCTGGATGAACACAACAATGCGCTCGAAGCTCACGTGGTGATTGGTGACTTTGGTGAGACGGAGAGCGTTAAGGTTCTGATAAAAGCTGAGCTGGGGCGGAAGTTCAAAATCACTCATTCAACGTTAGAGTTTGAAGTCGATCATTGTAATCAGGGCTGCGGCTAAATTTTCTGGTGAGCTGAATAGATAGTGATAAATCTGACTATTCAGCACGTCCGGCAAATTGAGTGACTGCAGTGGTGAGCGTGAGATCTGGGTGAAATATCAGTAGGAACAGGCCTTGTTTGTGACACGAATATTGACATCATGCCATTATTGGTGTTACGATGAATTTTATCGTGTTACTTTGACTGGTGAGCAGGACGCTCATATTTTTGAGTGACAAGACGATAAACGCTGGGTGGGAATCATGTTTTTCCGTCGTTGAGCCGAGTGGTCTGGTAACCCCCTTGCCACTCGGCTTTTACTCAGCAACTGACATTTAAGGGAAATCAATAGATGGTATGCGACTCAACTTGCCAGCGGTATTTTCACCGTAAGGTGACTCATAGCCGTAACGATGGTCATCACCCCGTGACCACCACGAATAATTGAACAGACTAAGACTATCAGGGAGTTTACTCACAAAATGCTAAAATATAGATCATTACAGAAGGCAATACTCCTGGCCACCGCCAGCTTACCTTTATGGATAGGGGGGATGACATCTGTCCATGCGCATGGTGAATCAATTCGTGGCGGTGGCGGTGGCAGCATCAATACCGTTGGCGCTGCTATTCTTGAAAAATCGGTGGTTGGTGTCCGCTGGGATGCACGCCGTTATGAAACCTTCAGCGATCAGCAGTTGATCGATTTCAGGGCCGATGGTGAAGATGTGCATATGCATTCCAGCGAAGATGCCTACTTTCTTTCATTTGGCTTTCCGGTCAATGAAGATATGGATATCAGTTTCATGCTGCAATATAACAATTTCAAAGGGTTTAAAGATAACGGCGATCAAAATGCCAGTAACTGTTTTACCGCTACGCCAGCCGTTAAAGGCAACCCGGGTAGCGCTAACTGTATCTCTTCCACTGCTGAGTCGCCTGGAATCGGCGATATGCTGATTACGAGTCGTTACCGCTTTTTTAACGATGGTGATAATCAGTGGGCTTCTGTTTTTGGTGTTATCCTGCCGACGGGGAAAATTACTAATCAAACAGATGTAAACAGGGGAACAGGAGAGCGTGAAATCATCGGCACACACAATCAACCAGGAAGTGGTGCGATTACCTTTCAGGGTGGTGTGGCTTACAGTGGGCATCTCACGGAACAGGTCGCGATTGATGCAAACGTGATCTATCGTTTTGGTACACAGGGTGCTAAGCAATTTCGTTCGGGTAATTCCTGGCAGCTTGATGTGGCGACGAGTTTTGCACACCATGGTTCAATTGTGCCTGTAATCGAGCTTAACGGTATATTCTTTGATCAGGACATTGAGAACGATGAGATCAAAAAGAATAGTGGTGGTGATGTGATCTACCTGTCACCTGGTATTAGTTTTAGTCTTAATGATAAACAGACCATCTATACCAATGTTTCATATCCAATCTACCAGGAGCTAACAGGCATCTCTAACGATGAAAAGTACCGTTGGAGTGTGGGTTGGAGTACGGCTCTTTAATCAATACCTGGGACCATTATGAAAAATAAACCGTGGTTTAATCGGTTCGTAACAAGAATGATCATGATGACCTGTATGGCTGGCGTAGTTGCGCCAGGCTACGCTCATTTTCAGATGATTATCCCTTCAGATGAGATTGTCTCTGCCGGTGAAAGTCGGCAGCTTAAGCTTGATCTTATTTTCACCCATCCCTTTGAAGGGATGGGGCTCAATATGAAAAAACCAGAACGCTTCGGTGTCTGGGTGGCGGGTAAGGAAATTGATTTGCTGGGTACGCTACAGGAGATCAAATACCAGGATCGTGCAGGTGACACCTTGTCAGCCTATCAAGCCCGTTACAAAATCAGAAAACCAGGTGATCATCTCTTTTTTGTGGTACCTCAGCCCTATTGGGAGGCCGCCGAAGAGCGCTTTATTATTCACTACACCAAGAACATCGTGAATGCCTTTGGTATGGAAGAGGGCTGGGATCATGAACTGGGGCTGCCGGTCGAAATCATGCCACTGACTCGTCCTTATGGCTTATGGACTAATAACCTGTTTCGCGGCATCGTTAAACACAAAGGAAAACCAGTGCCTTTTGCCCGTGTTGGGGTGGAGTATTACAATGAAAAAGGTGAGGTAACAACACCAGCAGATCCTTTTATTACCCAGGTTGTTAAAGCGGATGTGAATGGTGTATTCGCTTTTTCGATGCCAAAATCAGGTTGGTGGGGAATGGCTGCTTTAGTCGAGAGTGAAGAGGCGATGAGTCATGCTGGCAAAGACTACCCGGTTGAATTGGGTGCTGTGTTGTGGATCAAAACACATGACATCGAGAGGTGATTTTTATGATTAACCCTTTTAGTTTTGCTTGCATGACGGTTGCCATGGCAATGACTATCTGACTCTGTTTTGCCTTTATCTCATTTTCGAATGCAGTGTGAACGGTGGTGGATGAAAGCGGTCGGTCGACACTAATCGTAATTTAAGGAATTACAATGAACTTGAATAAAAGTTACAACCCGTTCGTTTATCTATTAATGCCTGTATTGGCAATTTGTCTCACCCTGGGCACCTCATTCTGGCCGCAAAATGCTGAGGCACATAAAGGCCATGCCGGGCCGACGGTCACCTTTATGAAGAAGAAAGAGGCATTAAAAGCGATGCTGCCTGCCGACGCGAAAATCGTTACACGCAAACAGCCGTTGAAAGATGGTGCCCGTGAGTGGGCGGAAAAAACCTACGGCGTGAAACTGGATGACCAGCGCTACAGCTATTATCTGGCCACTGATAAAAAGAGTGGCAAGGTGCTGGGCGCCGCTTATGTCACCCAGATGGGTTATCGCCATGGTGATTTGAAAATTGCGGTGGGTATCGACGCGCATAAACATCTCACTCAGGCCGTGATTCTGGGTATCAAGGAAAAATATGTGGTGGACTATGACGGTAATGTTGGCACCGGGTTGATCGATGGTTATGCCGGGATCTCTCTTGAGGCGTTGATTGCCAAAGCCGACGAGCTGGCCTCATCGGACAAAGCAACACGGGAGTTTGCCGCCGCAGTGCGGGACGCCGCTGTGTTGCTGGCCGCCTTTACAAGATAATCAGAATACAGGCGGCCTTTTTTTAACCGGCACAACAGGAGAGCTGGCTAACATCTTTGTTAAAGGTCTGCGCGGTTAGTTTCAGCCCTTCCACCATGGTGAGATAGGGAAAGAGCTGATCGGCAAGGTCGGTCACCGTCATGTGGTTGCGAATGGCCAGTGCCGCGCTCTGAATAATTTCTCCTCCTTCTGCAGCCAGTACCTGGCAGCCGAGTAGGCGGCCATTACTTTTTTCTGCCACCAGTTTGATAAAGCCTCGTGTATCGAAGTTGGCGATAGCGCGGGGTACATTTTCCAGCGCTAACGTACGCGATTCGGTTTCGATGCCTTGCTGTTGTGCCTGTATCTCGTTCAGTCCCACGCTAGCCACCTGGGGCGAGGTGAATACCACAGCGGGCATGACAGAGAGGTTAATTGTCACATCTTCGCCGGTCATGTTTCTCGCTGCGCGGGTACCTGCCGCAGCGGCGACGTAGACAAATTGAGGAAGATTAGTGCAATCACCACAGGCATAGATGTTTTTTACATTGGTTCGCATGTGATCGTCGATAATGATGCCACCACGTTGATCCGTTTTGATGCCGATTTTATCCAGCGCGAGGGCGGCGGTATTGGGTTGACGGCCAGTAGCGACGAGTAGTTGATCACCCCGAATTTCGCCGTGTTGAGTTATCAGCATGAATTCACCATCGTTATGACTAATCAACGTTGGCGTGGTGTGATTCAATACGCGGATACCTTCGTCTTCAAATATCGTTTTTAGCTGCATTCCAGTTTCAGGGT
Source organism: Gammaproteobacteria bacterium (assembly GCA_021648525.1). Taxonomy (GTDB): domain Bacteria; phylum Pseudomonadota; class Gammaproteobacteria; order SZUA-140; family SZUA-140; genus SZUA-76. The sequence continues at coordinate 38,334 of JAKISP010000017.1, read as the reverse complement.
CTTCTCTGGAGAGCAGTGTGCTACGCGCAAGGAGGGTGACTTCGCTGCCCAGATGGCAGAAAGCCTGGGCCAATTCCAGCGCGACGACCGAACCGCCAAGCACCACTAAATGTGGTGGCATCGTGTCGGCAATCAATGCCTCAGTGGACGTCCAGTAAGGTGTCTCCTTCAACCCTGGAATGGTTGGAATAACCGGTTTTGCACCGGTAGCCAATAGAATACGGTCGGCCTTAATGGCCTCTTCTGTACCGTCGCTTCTGGTTATTATCAACGTATCGTTGTTGTCAAAACGGGCCATACCGCGCAACAGTGTGATGTCCGGATTGTTCTCCAGAATACGCTCGTATTTGGCGTGACGCAGTTTATCCACCGATGCCTGTTGTTGAGAAATCATGGCGCGGCGGTCTATTGGCGGTGTGTTTAGTGGCAGGCCTTCGATGCTATGATGGCCTTGCAGGTGGGCAATATGTGCAGCATGGATCAGGATTTTCGACGGTACGCAGCCGATATTGACACAGGTACCACCAATCACCTTGCCGCTTTCGATCATGGTTACTCTTGCGCCGTTTTCTACCGCTTTAATCGCGGCGGCAAAGGCACCCGAGCCGGTGCCCACGATGGCGATGTGAGGTGCGTTCATAAGTGTGCAGGATATCCCGCCACCGTCGTTGCTTTTATCAGGCTTGCTACATCGGTCTTGTCCGGATTGAATGTGACTTCGGCCCAGCCTTGACCGTCCCCTTCATATTTAGCGTTAACCTCTTTAACCCCATCTACCTTTTTGAGCGCCTTTTTGACGGTGTAAGGGCACATGGAACAAGTCATATTGTCTACCTGAAATTTTACGGTTTGCAGTTCGGAAGCCAGAGATTGAGCGCTGATACCGAGCGTGGTAAAGGCCATCACAAAAGATAAAAATAGTGTACGAAACATCATAATTTCCCTCATTATTCAAGAAACACGTTATTCTAAAAACAGCGGCGCATACCAGGGGAAGGCGACCATTGCGATGATTAAGCTGGTGATGAACCAAAATAGAATGCGTTGTTTGCGCAGGTTAGCAGGCCTGGCGCAAGACTTATCGACGGCGCAGCTTTGTGGTATGAAATAGAGTTTGCGCAAGGCAAGGCCCAGAAACAGCAGTGTGAGCCCGATGAAAATCGGCCGGTAGGGTTCCATTGCGGTGAGGTTGCCGATCCAGCTGCCACTGATGCCGAGCATTAATAATACCAATGGGCCGAGGCAACAGGCCGAGGCGGTGATGCCGGCAATCACCCCGGCAAACAAGGTGCCTCTGGATAGCGTGTTTTCACTGTGTTGTTCTGGCTTGGGCATGCAGTGTTCCTTGCAGTATGGGCAGTATTACAGAGTTTAAACTCCGTACTGCAGTACAGAGTCAAACCTGCTACCTCACACGATAATGGTCGCCTCAAGAAGACAGAGTGTTGCACCGGTGGTGTACCATCGGCTGAACCGGATTCTCTCCTCTTTAGCAAAGAGGGGCTGGGGAGGTTTGAAAGCCGGAGAAAAACCAATATGATTTCAGTACGTTGCAAGCTTGATACATCCTCCTCAACCCCCTTTTTTCAAAGGGAAAAGCGGTAGTGCTTCATTTTGAACCGGATGTCTCAAACAATCATGTTACCTGTCACTGGCTGATAGTCTTCAGAAGCAGTGAGATCTCTTTCAAATTAACAGGACAGTAGTGATTCGCTATGCATCATTTCCAGTGGGCTGTTCAGCCGCTATCAGAGTGATCAATGATATCCATGTTTTGGTCATACACCGTTGTAGTGATTTCCATTAAACCCAGGATGGTGTGAAAAAGATTATCGTGGCTGTATGGATTGCTGGCTTTTGTCTGTAGTGAATCTGTGTCTACCTGATTGCGGTCAACATTGTCGCAAAACCACATAATCATCGGTACGTGCTTTTGTTCATCCGGTGCAATGATGTAAGGCAGACCGTGAAGATAGAGACCATTCTTTCCCAGTGATTCACCGTGATCACTGACATAAAACATCATTGATTCAAATTGGTCATCATGTTGTTTGAGCAGTGCGATTACCTGTGATAGAAAATAGTCGCTATAGAGTATGGCATTGTCATAGGTGTTAATAATTTCCTGCTGACTGCACTGCTCCAGTTGACTGGTTTTGCATGTTGGGGTGAATCGTTCAAACTGTGCGGGATAGCGTTTGTAATAAGCGGGGCCATGATTTCCCATCTGATGTAGAACGATAAAAATATCCCCTTCGGGATGTTGCATGATATAACGGTTCAGATCGCTTAACATGCCCATATCACGACATTCGATATCGCAGAGCGGATTGGTGGCGGCCGTCCTGTAGTCTTCAAAAGGGATGCGTGTTGCGACACCTTTTGAATCAGAATTGTTGTCTAACCAGAGTACGTTAACCCCTGCCCGATGAAGGATATCCAGTACGTTTTCTGTATTCCCTGCCTTGTTTTTTTCGTAATTGCTGCGGTTGTATATGGAGAACATGCAAGGTACCGAAACGGCTGTAGAAGTGCCGCAGGACCAGGTATTGTTAAAACTGATAACAGTTTCATTTTTTAGATAGGGGTTGGTCTTTCTAGCGTAACCATTCAAGGAGAAGTGATCGGCTCTTGCTGTTTCGCCCACCACAAAAACCATCAATTCACGATGTTCACCTGAGGGTTTAACTTTGGCATCCAGTCCAATCTCCTGCAGCGGTGATGACGGGTTATCAAAGAACGCATCAACATATTTGCTGGCAGAGTAGATGTAATATGAGGGGTTGGCATAAAACCTGAGCGGCGTGTGCTCACGAATAAATGAGGCGTAAAAGCCGCCAAAGAGAAGAATGATTGCGACCACGATAACAGATGAAGTGCCAATAAGTTTTATGCTATTTATGACCGATTTTTTGTGCGAAGAGGCAGTTACTGGTATTTTGTAAACCACTAGCGAAGGTATAATGCCTAGCAGAAAAAAGTAGATAAACTGTTTAAAACTGACTAGATCCATAGACTCTGCGAGATCTGTTTTGATGATATTATCGATCATCACATCATCAATAATAACGTTATAGCTATCCATAAAGTAGGCGCTAAATGAAGAGATAAGCAGGATTGTTATCAACACCGGTTTGGTTGTCTGTTTATAACAAAGTAGTGAAAGTAATATAATGATAAAGCAGCCAAAGACAATCACCAGGGAGAGCAGGAACAGACTATTTTTAAGGTTGAGAGGATAAGAGTTCAGCACATTGGAAAAAAATGCAAAATTTCCAAATGCGATTAAAAATATGGATACAGAAATAATTAGTGTTGAATTCGTGACGTTTTTCATATCGAATTGTTATGGTTCTTTGTCATCGTTAAACAATCAGAAAATAAATTGCTGATCAAAAAATAACCCAGTGGATGAATTGATTGGCGAGAAAACTCCCCCATTCTCCATGAATTGGGCTGCGGTGAAAATATCATCCGGCTCGCTGTGTCTAGCGGTGTGCGATCTTTTTCTCTGATCAGGCCCCATAGTGAGATCAACACCAAAATAGAAAAAATAGTGCTAAACCAATGAGGTAAACTTACGCCCGCAATCACAGGTAGTCACCGAATAGAAACTGCCTGGTGAGCGGAGCAAATATTTTGGGTACGGAAATTTTTCTAGATTTCTCGCTGAAATCAATGCCAGAGATGAGCTTTGTGCAGATTAATGAAACACCTGGATTAATGATACAGCTTCTCGGCGTAGGCCTTCTGCGCAAACAGGGAGTAGGCTAGCGCTTTGCGGTGAAGTGTATCATTGCTGCCAGCCTGCTCAATCAGTTTACGTCCACTGTATTTGAACCATTTGCTCGGTAGGTTTTGTTGCAATACGACTACGTCCTCACCCTCCATGAACGCTAGCGTTTTGTTGAACTGCATGATGGCGCGTCCAGGACGATTGCGGTTCCGTGGCAACGTCAGGTCGCGCCCCACCATCGGATGTTCGCCGGAAAGACCGATCATAGAGAGTAACGTTGGCCCGATGTCGATCTGGCTGGCCAGTGTGTTGACGACTTCGGCTTGCTTGACCGGGCCACCCAGAATCAGGGCGGGAATGTGGAAGCGGTCAACAGGCACCAGCGATGAACCGTAAACACGTGAGTTGTGGTCGGCAATCACCAGAAACAGCGTGTTATCCCAATAGTTTGACTGTTTGGCTTTGGCGATAAAGCGCCCCAGGGCGTAGTCGGCGTATTTCACTGCGTTGTTGACTGTCTGTTTTTTTTCATCGTATTGCTCAATACGGTCGTCAGGGAATTCGAATGGAGAGTGATTGGAGGAGGAAAACACAACTGTAAAAAAGGGTTTATCACCGTAGCTGCTGAGCTTCTGGTCAGCCATGTCAAATAGATCCTCGTCCGATACGCCCCAGGTGGCCTTGAAGGCGGTGTTTGGGTAGTCGTTCTGGTCGATCGTGTAATTGAAACCGTTGCCCATGAAAAAACTGCGCATGTTGTCGAAATGGCCCTCGCCACCATAGATAAAACCGGTGTCGTAACCTTGTTCTTTCATAAAACTGGCGAGGGTGAAAAAGTCGCGTTGAGATTTATTGAGCTTGACCACGCTACGTCCAGGGGTGGGCAGAAAGCCGCTTATCACCGCTTCAATGCCGCGCACCGATCGGGTTCCCGTGGCATATAGATTGTTGAACCAGATGCCTTCATCGGCCAGCGCATCCAGATTGGGGGTCAGCGGTAGACCGCCGAGCTTGCCAACGAACTCCGCTCCCAGGCTCTCCTCCAGCACAATTACCAGATTCAAGGGGCGATTGCGTGGCATGCTGCTCTGCTGAAAATGACGGCTGGGCAGTTGGGGGTTAGTAAAGGCCGATCTCTCTACGCCCATCTCGTCGCGGAGTGTATTGACTACCTGTTCAAACGGCATCTTGCCATAAGGAACACCTCCTTCTTCGTCTCGGCCGGAAAGATAGACGGCGTAGAGCAGAGTGTAGGCCGAGTTCAGTGCCAGGTCATTTACCAGATGATCTGTGGTCAAGGCTACCGTGCCAGGATTGACCGCTCGGTGATCCAGCGTCGAACGGCCAGCCATCACGAAGCTGATAAACAGCAGAGGTACCAACAGCAGTGCAGGGACCCATTTGATCGGTTGCTCCAGCACCAGTAAACGCTGACTGCATTTGTAAAAAAATCGGCTGGCCAGTGGCACCACAACCACAGCCAACAGTAGTTGCAGTGGATATTCTGCCAGCAGTGTCTCAGCCACTTCTTTGTAGTGTGTGAGGTACTCGATAAAGATGTAGTTGGGGCGCGAATCGTATTGGTTGATAAATGAGGGTGTCGATAGCTCCATGAAGGCGATAAAAACAAACCATGCCGTCATATAAATCAGCAGGAATTTTCGCCAGTACTTGAACGCCCCGAGATGGGTGGCGAACAAAGGTGTTAGGGTGGCGGGAAAAATCATGACCATTGCCAGTAATACCAGGTCAAAGCGTAGCCCCTGGATAAAAATAAAACCGTACTGTCCCACCTCCTGTACCCGCTCGAACTGCCAGGCAGAGAAACCGACCCGACTTAAAGAGAGAAAGAGAACAATCAGCCCCAGTGGTGCGAGGATCACCCGCAAAGGATGGAGAAAATTATTGCGAAAATACATGCAGAGACCTCTGTTCGATAAATGTGTCTGCTATTTTTATGGTTAACACAGAAGTGTCTGTCATTGATGATCCCTGCCTGGGTGTGCTGGTTGGCTATCTGGAATCAGTTTAGCTTTTGGTTTGCAAACGAAAAGTTAAGAAAATGTAAAGGTTTTGTAAAGATGCAGAGATGCAGAGATGCAGAGATGCAGAGATGTCCTACTTCAATCCTGCAGGTTTTTCAGCAAGCGATCGCACGATGGGGCAGCACCTTCTTTCGCCGCCGGTGTTGCACTCGGTAATGAGTTTTTTCAGCGTCTTACGCATCGATTGTAGACCTTTGATCTGCCCCTCGATCTGGCTCAGCTTAGCCTCGGCTTGCTGACGTACATCGCTGCAATGGCCATCACCCAATTCTAGTAGGTGGGCGATATCCTGCAAGCTAAACCCAAGTTTCTGAGCGCGTTTAATAAACTGTATCCGGTTGATCGTTTCATCTGGGTATATTCGAAAACCTGCTAATGGCTTGACCGGTTCACTAACCAGTCCTACCCGCTGGTAATAGCGAATGGTCTCCACGTTGACTTCAGCCGCCTTAGCCAGGCGGCCAATGGTGAGTGCTGGTTGTGGCATTTCAGACCCTCCTGTTCAAACAGTGGCTGTAGATTAACGCTGTATGTAGATACGGTAAATAAAAACTTGACCTGGAGCCGACTCCAGAGTGTAAGCTTTGTGATACGGGCCAGTAAAATTTCTGAAAAAATAGGGGGAGATGGGTGTGAATAAATTGATTTTATTAACGACGATCACGTTGCTCTGGAATGCTTCGCTCTTAGCTGCTGGCACTCAATACAACTTGCGGGTGGATGGCCTCTCTTGCCCCTTCTGTGCTTATGGTATCGAAAAGAAATTGATACGAACCGAAGGAGTGGAATCGGTGGCATTTGATCTTGAGAAAGGCCTGGTTATAGTTAAAGTCGAAGAGGGTGTGGCATTGACCGAAGGGCAGTTGAAACAGCTCGTGGATGATGCGGGCTTCACGCTACGTTCGGTGAGTGAGCAGCCTCTATGACGGTACGTTGGTTGTGCGGTTTGCTACTTTTTAGTGGCGCTTTTCAACTCTCCGCGGCCCCCGTCACCTTCAATACCGCGTTACCCGTCAGCAAAGGTGAAGGCGTAGTGCGGGTGCAGGCCAAATACCTCAGTGCGAGTGATGACCCTGGTTCGATGAATCGTGAACTGACTGTCAAGGCGTTGCCGGTTGTTGGCGTGTGGGGCATCACATCTCGCTGGACACTCTTCGGTATCGCGCCGCTGCTTGATAAAACCATGGCGCTGGATATGCCCTCTGGCCGAACGAAACGTCGTGTCAATGGTCTGGGTGACGTGACGGCGATGGTGCGATACACCGCTTACAGCCAGGATCAGCCAGGGCGTACTGTCCGCATCGCCCCGTTTACAGGCATTGAAATGCCTACGGGCAAAGATGATGAACAGGACACGCTGGGGCGACTGCCCGGCTCGTTACAACCTGGCTCAGGCGCATGGAACCCACTTATTGGCGTTGTTACCACCGCTCAGTCGTTGCAGCAGGAGTGGGGTCTCTCTACCAGCTATAAACTCAATAACGAAGCCAATAATTTTGAGCGCGGTGATGAAGCGCGACTGGATCTTTCCTATCACCGGCGTATCCGGGTCGGTGGCCCGGCAGATGGACTGCCTCATTTTTTGTATGCCGGGGTTGAAAGCAATTGGGTTTGGCGGGGAAAAAATCAGAACAATGGACTAAAAGATTCAGACTCAGGAGGAGCCACACTCTATCTTGCACCCACTCTGCAATACATTACTCGCCGTACGGTGGCAGAGATTGCGTTGCAACGGCCGGTGGTACAGAACCTCAACGGCAATGCATTGAAGCAGGATTTTATTTTGACCCTTAGCCTGCGTGTTAACTACTGACGGGAGAAAAAATAGATGTTTCGACTCAAGTGGTTGGTCGTGATGGTGGGCGCACTGTTGTTGTCATCCTGCGCCTGGTTTCCCTCAGTCAAAGAGCCGCCCTATCAGTTGGTAAAAACCTGGGGAGGTAAAGGTGGAACTCCAGGCTTGTTCAATGAACCTACGGGTGTTGCCGTATCGAAATCAGAGGTTTTTGTCAGCGACTCGCGCAATGGTCGTATCCAGGTCTTCGATCTTGACGGAAACTTCCAACGGCTACTGGGTGACGCGGGCACAGGCAAACTGGAGCGCCCGATGAATCTGGTCGTGGCCAATGGCGAACTCTATGTGGCGGATTATTTCAACGATGTGATTCAGGTCTACACGCGACAAGGTCAGTTTGTGCGCGCCATCGGTAAGCCCGGTGCGGGGCCGGGTGAATTCAATGCGCCCGGTGGTGTTGCTGTTGCATCAAATGGTGACCTTTTTATTGCCGATTTTTATAACCAACGCATCCAGCAGTTAGATGCGAAGGGTGGCTTTATTCGCCAATGGGGAACCTCTGGTGAAACAGGCGTTTGGGCCGGTGAGTTTAACTATCCCACCGATGTCGCTATCGCTCCGGACGGTACACGCTATGTCGCCGATGGCTATAACGACCGGGTTCAGGTCTTTAGTCCCAATGGTGATTTTTCCCATAAATGGGGAGGCCCTCTGGCAATGAATATCTTTGGTTCGTTTAATGGCTGGTTTGCCACCGTCACCGGCCTCAGTGTTGGCCCGCAGGGCAATATTTTTGTCGCCGACTTTTATAACGACCGGGTACAGAAGTTCACGCCAGAAGGTAAATTCCTTAATGCCTTTGGCATTCCAGCACAAGGGCCTACCCATACCGCTATTGCCGTGGCAGTAACAGAAGATGGCACGGTATTCGTGGCTGACTACGCTAATCATCAAATACAGAAGTGGCAACCCAGTGAATAAAAAACCGATCGACATCGAGGTGTTTACCTCAACGGTTTGTAACCACTGTCAACGTGCCAGTAGGATGGTTGAGCAACTGCTTAAAGAACCTGGTTTTGAAAGTATCACCTGGCGTGAAATCGATGTGGTGGCAGAGATTGATCTCGCCGTCACCTTTTGCGTGTTGGCTACCCCTTCTATTGCTATCGGCGGAGCGCTGGTGTTTACCGCTTTGCCATCCAGGCAGCAGCTTCGCAATGCGATACAACATTACCTGTTACACGAGAGGCCTAACGATGCGTGATGACACTATCGGCAAAGTTGCCCGCCAGTTAGCGATGAGCATGGATACACTACGCTATTATGAAAAAATTGGCTTGCTGCCAAAAGTACGCCGCACCGAAGCGGGTATCCGGCGCTATCAAGACAAAGATATCTCGCGCCTGAAATTCATTAAACGTGCTCAGCAGATGAACTTCACGTTGGCCGAGATCGGTGATCTGTTGAAGATGCGTGAAGATCCGCAGCATGCTCGCACCGAAGTACGTCAGTTGACCACGAACAAATTAAAAGAAGTGGAACTGCGCTTAACCGAACTGGATACTTTGCGTCGGGAGTTAGCCTTGCTGGTTAACCTTTGCACTGCCAGTGAAGAAGGGTGCCCGATTATCGATAGAATCGAAAAGGATGAGTGAATACCAGGAACTAATTCGCCTGTAACCACTCAGACCAGACGTTCAAGCTGTAGGAAAACCCCTGAAGTTAAAAAACATGTGAATTTCGGGGTGTCAAATGCATTGCTTGCATGGAGATAAAGGCTTAGGAGGCTTCTCATGGAGTCGATTTTTTGACTAATTAATTGGCAGAGGTTTTTCTACAGCCTCGTTGTTTGATCGACTTAAGCTGGTTAGCATAGGGGCATGATAAGAAACCGCTCCATTCACCAGCTTATTGTCGCGCTGCTTCTGCTGATGGGACCGCTGACGCAGTTCCAGACGCTGTATGCCTGCGAATTGATGGTGCATGACCATGAACACGAACGGCCCAGCATGGTCTGTTGCTGCGATGAGCAGGGCGACATGGGCATGATGAGCTGTGAGATGGATGGCACCTGTCAGGATCAAGCAGCCATGATGGACAGTGGTTGTTGTGATCTCTCTTACGAAGCCTCTCAGGTGACTCAGGCATCAGGTGCTAGCGCGCAATCCCAGCAAGTATTAATGCTCGACGCGGCACAGCCGCCACCGCTACTGGTTTCGTTTGATTTCTCTGAAATTATTCTAACAAACCATGTTATTTATTTTGTTCCCGATTCCTCTGTTTCACTCCCCGATAAGCCGCTCTACCTGCTGACCCGTCGCTTCCGTATTTGATCACACCTTCGTTTTTGTTCTTGTAGCCTCCTGTTTTTTTTCAAAGGGAGGAGATGACGTTACAAATCATGAAGGTGTATTTATGAAGTATAAATCTTATTCGCTTGAGCGACTGCTGTTCTGTTTTTTGTTCATCGCTGCCAGCTATACAACAGTTGCCGCTACGAACCCTACCGATTTTTTTGATGCTGGACCATTTAAGGTTCGAGTTGCGCTTGATCCAGAGACACCGAAGGTAGGTAAAAACAAAGTAACGATCTGGTTGCAGGACGAGGCCGGGGAACCACTGGGCGATGCCATGCTTAAAGCGGTGGCGGTAATGCCGTCGATGGGTAGTATGCCAGCCATGTATGCCCCGACGTCGATGCGCGAAACCGAAGCTGGGCAGTACCAGGGGTTTTTTGAACCCTCCATGGGTGGCGAGTGGCCGTTGACCATTGAGATCGAGGCCGAGCTGGGAAAAGGCAGTATCACTTTTGATTTAGCTATCGGACGCAAGGGCTTACGCTGTGCCACTTGTGGTGGCGGTGCCGATGTCCCCGGTACTGTGTGGGTAGACCCCGCTCGTCGGCAATTGATTGGTATTACCACTGGCCGAGTCAAACAGAAGAAACTGCGTGTGACGATTCGTGCGGCTGGCAGCGTCACTTATGATGAGACCGGTCTGAGCGACGTGGCACTGAAGTTCGACGGCTGGATCGGCGAGCTCTACGCCAACGCCATCGGTAAGTCGGTAAAAAAGGGCCAGCCCCTGTTCACCGTCTACAGTCCCGAACTGCTAACTGCCCAGGAGGAGTATCTGGAGGCTCTCAAGCGAAGCGCGGGGGGTGGGATGCGCAAGGCGACGCGCCGTCGGCTCCAGCTGTGGGGTTTCACGGTGGCGCAGATCGAAGCCCTGGAACAACGGGGCGAGGCGCAAGAGTACATGCCCATTTTGGCCCCCGCTAGCGGGGTGGTGATCAAAAAACAGATCGTTGCCGGTTCCGCCTTTCGCGCAGGCCAGCAACTGTTGCGTATCGCTGACTTGTCACGGGTCTGGGTCGAGGCGCAGGTCTATGACTACGAATTGCCGCTAATCAAAGTTGGTATGAAAGCCAGGGTGGTTTTGCCTGAGCTACAGGATCGTGAATACCCGGCCGAGGTCGATTTCATCTACCCTTTCATGGAAGGCGATACTCACACCGCCCGTGTGCGCGTGGTGCTAGATAATAGCGATGGTTTTTTGCGTCCGGAGATGTACGCCCACATTCATCTCAAGGCGAAGTTAGGCAAGCGTTTGGTGGTGCCGGAATCGGCGGTGATCTACTCGGGACGGAACCGTATCGTCTTTCTCGATCTGGGTGATGGTCGCCTGGTGCCGCGCAAGATCAAGACCGGCCAGCGCAACCGCAAGTGGATAGAGGTGCTGGAAGGCCTGGAAGCGGGTGACACGGTGATCACCTCCGGCAATTTTCTCATCGCCGCCGAGAGCAAACTGAAAGCGGGGGTTGAGTCATGGTAAAGGAACCTAACACCTCCGGCCATGGTATTTCAACATATGGTCCAGTCGAATGGCTTATCAACTACTGCGCGCGAAACCAGTTATTGACACTGCTGGTCGTGATCGCGGCAACCTTCTGGGGTTATAAGTCACTGCTTGATACGCCGCTGGATGCCATTCCTGACCTTTCCGATGTGCAGGTGATCATCTACACCGAGTGGCCGGGGCGCAGTCCCGATCTGGTGGAGGATCAGATCACCTACCCGCTCAGTGCCTCGTTGTTAGCGGCACCCAAAGTACAGTCCGTGCGAGGCCAGAGTTACATGGGTCTCTCGTTTGTCTACGTCATTTTTGATGAAGGCACCGACATCTACTGGGCACGTTCGCGGGTGCTGGAGTATCTTAATTCGGCGCAAGGCAAATTGCCGGACGATGTGCAACCGACCCTCGGCCCCGATGCCACGGGTGTGGGTTGGGTGTTCCAATATGCACTGGTGGATAAGAGTGGCAACCACAACCTGGCTGAGCTACGTAGCTTGCAGGATTTCAAACTGCGTTACTGGCTGGAGTCAGTGAAGGGTGTGGCCGAAGTGGCTTCGGTAGGTGGCTTCGTCAAGGAGTACCAGATTCAGCTCGATCCCAACAAACTGGCGGCTTACGGCATCCCGCTGAAAAAAATCGCGGAAGCGGTGCGTCGTTCCAATAACGATATCGGTGGTCGGGTATTGGAGATCGCAGGCCATGAGCAGTTCATTCGCGGTCGGGGGTACATAGAGAACAAAGGTGACATTGAAGAGATCGCCATTGGTTTAGGTAAGAAGGGCATCCCCATCCTGTTGAAAGATGTGGCGGTGATAAGCCTTGGCCCAGCCATGCGCCGGGGTCTGGCCGAGCTGGATGGCGAAGGCGAAGTGGTCGGTGGCACGGTGGTGATGCGTTATGGCGAAGATGCATTGGGGGTGATCGAGCGGGTCAAAGAGCGCCTGGTTGAAGCGCAGGCGGCGTTGCCAGAAGGCGTAGAAATTATCACCGTCTACGACCGTTCTGAGCTGATCAATCAGGCCATCGATACCTTGAAGCAGACCCTCATGGAAGAGATGATTGTGGTGTCACTTATCATCATGGTCTTCCTGCTCCACTTTCGTTCAGCGTTGATCGCCATCCTCACGTTGCCGGTGGCGATTCTGTTGTCGTTTATCCCCATGTCTGAACAAAATCTAACGATGAATATTATGTCTTTGGGTGGTATCGCCGTAGCCATTGGTGCGATGGTGGATGCCTCTATCGTGATGATTGAAAACATTCATAAACGGTTGGAGAGATGGAATAAACAGGGTAATCGCAACGATGTGATCATCCGCGCCATGCAAGAGGTAGGGCCGAGCATCTTCTTCTCGCTGCTGATCATCACCGTCTCTTTCCTGCCGGTCTTCGCGCTGGAAGGCACTGAAGGTCGGCTCTTCAAACCGCTTGCCTACACCAAAACCTACTCCATGGGATTTGCCGCGCTGCTTGCGATCACCTTCACCCCAGCCCTGGCGGTGTTGCTGATTCGCGGCAAAATTCGCGGTGACAAGAGTTGGATCAATCGCGCTCTGGTTGCGGTGTATACGCCCATTGTTCGACTGGCGGTGAAGCTACGTTGGTGGGTTGTCGGTGGTGCCATCACCGCCCTGGTGGCCACGGTGCCGGTATTCATGGAATTAGGTAACGAGTTCATGCCGCCGCTGAACGAGGGCAGCATCCTCTACATGCCGACGGCGGTGCCGGGCATGTCCATCACTGAAGCAGGCAAGGTGTTACATGCCATGGACAAGGAGCTAAAAGCCTTCCCCGAAGTCGAGCGGGTCTTCGGCAAGATGGGGCGCTCCACCAGCCCCACCGATCCGGCACCACTCTCCATGGCCGAGATCGTCGTGACCTTCAAACCAAAAGATCAGTGGCGTGAGGGTGTCACCTGGGAGAGCCTGCTGGCCGAGATGGATGCGCAACTGCGTTACCCCGGTATGCCCAATGTCTGGTGGATGCCGATCCAGACCCGTACCGAAATGTTGGCGACCGGCATTCGCTCAACGCTGGGCATCAAGGTGTTTGGTGATGATCTGGATACCGTGGAAGCCACTGGCATTCGTATCGAGCAGGCGCTACAGGATGATGAGCGTACCGCACCCTATACCCGCAGTGCCTTTGCTGAGCGTATCAGTGGCGGCTATTTTCTCGACTTCGATATCGACCGCAAAAAAATCGCCCGCTACGGTCTCACTATCGCCGATGTCGAAGAGGTGATCATGGTGGCAGTGGGTGGCATGACTGTTTCGGAGACGGTGGAGGGACGAGAACGTTACGCCATCAACCTGCGTTATGCACGCGATTTTCGTGATGATCCGGAGGCACTGAAAAGGGTGTTGGTACCGACCCCGACGGGCGCGCAAATTCCGCTGGCGCAACTGGCCGAGCTGAACTTCCGCACCGGCCCACCGATGTTGCGTAACGAAAACGGCCAGTTGGTGGGGTACGTATTTGTTGATGTGAACGACAAGATTGGCATCGCCGACTACGTGGCGGCGGCCAAAAAAGTCGTCTCAGAACAGGCCGCCGTACCGCCTGGTTATCGTCTTGACTGGGCCGGGCAGTTTAAATACTTCGAACGCGCCAGGGCCAAACTTATGGTTGTTGTACCACTGACCCTGTTCATCATCTTCTTCATGTTGTTTATCAATCGCAAATCGGTGGTGGAATCGCTCATCATTCTGTTAGCAGTGCCCTTTTCACTGATCGGCGCAGTGTGGCTGCTCGCCTGGTTGGACTACAATCTTAGTGTTGCGGTGTGGGTCGGCATGATCGCCCTGGCGGGAGTAGACACCGCGATGGGCGTATTGATGATGCTCTATCTCGGCATGGCCTACCGCCAGCGTCAGGCCGATGGTGGTTTACAAACAGATCAAGACCTGCTGGAGGTGATTATAGAAGGCGCAGGACGACGCATTCGCCCTATGCTGATGACCGGGTTGGCGCTGCTGCTGGGGTTGATCCCCATCCTCTGGAGTGACGGCACCGGTGCAGATGTGATGAAACGCATTGCCGCACCGATGGTCGGTGGAATCGCCTCGGCGCTGGTCACGGTGTTGATCCTTTTTCCCGCTGTTTTCGCTATCTGGAAAGGGTGGTCATTGCGCACAAGCGATGAATAACCTGGGGAGGGCGGGTCATGACGTGATGGAGATACGCTCGTTCCCACGGTCTTCCGTGGGAATGCATACCGATGACATGGGTTACCACGCTGGAGCGTGGGAACCAGAAACCAGAAATTTAACCAAGAGGAATTAAACAATGAAACTGAAATCGATTATTACGGCAACAGCGATGGTTCTAGCATTAGGAGCCTTCATAGCACCCGTGCAGGTCAACGCTGAAAATGCGTTTTCAAAACAAGCTTTGATGTTGGCTTCAAACCAGACTCATCATGGTGTTGGCACAGTCACCGCCATCGACAGCAAAGCCAAAAAAATAGAACTCAAACATGGCCCCATCAAAAGCATCGGCTGGATGGGTATGAAAATGTTTTTCGCTGTGGACGATGCTGATCTGCTGGATGAAGTTGAAGTAGGCGACAAAGTGGATTTTGAGTTTATCGAAACACGGGACAAACGTTACGTGATTACCGACATCGAAGCAGAGTGATGGATGTGGCGGTGGCGTTCAGTAGAACGCCGCCTTTACCTGGCGCGGGTCTGATCTGTCTGTTTCCTGGTTGCATCCGTAGATGTAAACTGGCGCAGCCGAATCGATCATAAATCCTGAGCAAGCAGTCTGGCACCAGGCGTTCCAAATAGCTCATTGAACGCTGGGTTTGTTTTCTGGGACAACACCTTGAATCCATTGCGTTCAAATGCTTGCTGGCCCGGCTCATTACCAATCAAGCACAGGATTTGCGCTCGTTTAAAGCCTTTCTTCATCCCTTCTTCGAGGATGTGCCCGAACAGGCGATCAAGCAACCCTTTGCCACGAAATTCCGGCAGGACGGCAACATTTTCAATTCCCCATATATCGGGTAGGTCCTTGGGAAATCCTGACGTCGCAATTGTGAGGCGATCGCGGACGCCGGTCAGACGTTCTTCGGAATAGTTGAATGCTTGTTTTGCAACGTCAAGTTCAAACTCGGCAATGGGAGAACTCTCAGTCATTGGTTCGAATCCACACATAGCAGCAGCAGGAACCCCGTCCACCTCAGCAATCCAGAACTTCGAAACGTGGGACCAGGACAGAGCCGGGATTTGAGACATGCGCTCCAATAATATTCGGGTTCGTGTTTCTGGTTCATGGAAGATCACGCTCCAGGGCGATTCGTCGAGGTGAGAACGCGCAGCTGTAAACATCACCCAACCAAGAAAAGAGATATCTTTGTTTCGCGCGGGTCGAATTTTTATTTGCACCATATTTCTTCCTTGAGGAAAAACGCCATACTCTGTGTCATGCATCAACATATGGAAATGTTAAACAGAAGAGCGATTGTCAGCTACACAGACAGCTAAACAGATACCCATCATAAAAATTTACAATGTAGCAATTCAGCTATAAGTTGTCCTGTAGAATTTCAGTTCATCGCACCGGGGGGGGGTAATGCCCTGGCTTTCAGTTGTAATTCGAAGCCATCGGCTTTAGCCGCTGGTTGATCGCAATCTGGATAAAAAAGGCAGCTGGTGTCGCTTGAATCCGGGCAAAAAAAAGCCCTCGTGGCGAGGGTTTTTTCTTCAGCTAAATCTAGTTTAATTATTTGATTTTAGCTTCTTTGTACATCACATGCTTACGTACGACAGGATCAAACTTTTTGATCTCCATCTTTTCTGGCATGGTGCGTTTGTTTTTGTCAGTGGTGTAGAAGTGGCCGGTTTTGGCACTGGAAACGAGTCTGATTTTTTCACGCATCTCTTTGCTCCTTAAACTTTTTCGCCGCGAGCGCGCATGTCGCCCAGGACTTTGTCGATGCCGCATTTGTCGATAATGCGCATGCCTTTTGAACTGATGCGCAGACGAACCCAGCGGTTCTCGCCTTCAACCCAGAAACGATGGGTCGAGAGGTTAGGCAGGAAACGGCGCCTTGTTTTATTGTTTGCGTGAGAAACATTATTTCCCACCATTGGTCGTTTTCCTGTGACCTGACATACCCTGGACATTGTTCTAAAGCCTCCAAAACGAGAACTGCATAAGCGAAGCCGGACTTTATACCAAAATGCTCAGGATGAGGCAAGTATAAAAAACGTGACCTTTATAGATCAATGGGTTACATCAGGCCTTGTTCGGCAAATGAGAGCACATGGCCATCACCGACAATCAGGTGGTCGAGTACACGGATGTCGATTAATTTGAGCGCACCCTGTAACTGGCGAGTCAGTAATTTGTCGGCGCTGCTCGGTTCTGCTATGCCAGATGGGTGATTGTGGGCGAAGATCACGGCGGCAGCATTGTGCTGCAGGCTTTTCCTGACCACTTCGCGCGGGTGAACGCTGGCACCGTTGATGGTGCCGGTAAAGAGCTTTTCAAAGCAGATGACGCGATTACGGTTGTCGAGAAAGAGGCAGGCGAAGACCTCGAAGTCGTAATCGCGCAACTGAGCGAGTAAAAATCGACGTGTGTCTTGCGGTGAGCTGAGTGGTTCGCTGCGTTCAAGTGCTTCACCCAGGTGGCGGCGGCTCATTTCGAGCACCGCCTGTAGCTGGACAAATTTGGCCGTACCGAGGCCTGCGCTCTGGCAGAAACGGTCGTGATCGGCACTGAGTAATTTTCGCAGCGTGCCGTGTTCATTGAGCAGGTCGCGCGCGAGATCCACTGCGGTTTTGCCGCGAATGCCAGTGCGCAGGAAAATAGCGAGCAGTTCAGCGTCCGAGAGCGCTTCAGCGCCGCGTAGTTGCAGTTTTTCCCGTGGGCGCTCGTTCACTGGCCAGTCTTTGATGGGTAGCATGGTCACCTCCGTGTGAATGCCTGATGGATGATCGTACTATAGTACAAGTCACGGCCTGGATTAAATGTTATCTTACGCCTTTTATTTTCAGGGGCTTTCGGTTGCGTTGGGCTGAAGTCGCCTGCCGATTGAATGGACAGGTTATTTGGGTGGCAAAACTAGCGAATAAACGAATCTTGCTGGGGGTGACCGGTAGCATTGCGGCTTATAAGAGTGCCGAGCTGGTGCGCCGCCTGATGGATGTGGGTGCAACCGTGCAGGTGGTGATGACCGAGGCAGCACAGGCCTTTGTAACGCCCTTTACCCTGCAGACACTCTCTGGGCGGCCGGTGCACTGTGCATTGATGGATGCGGATGCTGAGGCAACTATGGGGCATATCGAGCAGGCGCGCTGGGCGGATCTGATTGTGATCGCACCCGCGAGCGCCAATTTTACTGCGAGGCTGGCTCAGGGGCGTGCAGATGATCTGCTTTCTGCGATTTGCCTCGCCAGTGCGGCGCCGTTGGCGGTGGCACCGGCTATGAACCAGCAGATGTGGGCAAATGCGGCGACACAGGCCAATGTCGCGATGCTGGTTGAACGCGGCGTGACGCTATTGGGGCCTGCGGTGGGTGAACAGGCGTGTGGTGACGTGGGTGCGGGACGTATGCTCGAACCTGATCAAATCGTTGCAAAATGCACTGAACAGTTTGAGACTGGGGTATTGGCGGGCTGTCGCGTATTGGTGACGGCAGGGCCAACGCAGGAGGATATTGATCCGGTGCGCTATATCTCAAATCGTAGCTCTGGCAAAATGGGGTTTTCGATCGCGGCAGCAGCGGCTGAGGCGGGTGCGTTGGTGACATTGATCAGTGGCCCGGTGTCGCTGGATACCCCGGCTCGAGTCTCGCGAATCGATGTGCGTTCAGCAGAGCAGATGCTGGCGGCGGTGCAGGCGTATGAGGCACCGGATATTGTGATTGCAGCCGCGGCAGTGGCTGATTATCGTCCGTTGCAGGTGGCGACGCAGAAGATTAAAAAACAGGCGGGTAGTGCGCAGCTTTCGCTTGAGCAGACGCCGGATATCCTGGCAACCATTGCAGAAAACAGAGGTGACATGTTTGTGGTGGGCTTTGCCGCTGAGACTGAGCATCTGGAAAAAAATGCGCGCATTAAATTAGAAAAGAAGTCGCTGGATTTGATTGCCGCCAATTGGGTGGGTGGTGAGCGCGGCGGTTTTGATAGTGATGAAAACGCATTAACGGTGTTGTGGCAAAATGGTGGCGTTGAGTTACCCATGGCACCTAAAGAAAAATTAGCGCGCTTATTGATTGAAATTGTAGCGGAGAGGTTTGATGCAAAAAATTCAACTGAAAATTCTTGATTCACGCATTGGCAATGAATTGCCACTACCTGCATATGCCACAGCAGGATCGGCGGGAATGGATCTGCGGGCGTGCATTGATGAGGCGTTGGAGATTAAGCCTGGTGAGACACAGTTGATTCCGACCGGGCTGGCAATCCACGTTGCGGATCCATCGTTGGCAGCCGTGTTGTTACCACGTTCTGGGCTGGGCCATAAGCATGGCATTGTGCTGGGGAATCTGGTGGGCTTGATCGATTCTGATTATCAGGGACAGTTGTTTGTTTCATGCTGGAATCGCGGTGATACCCCATTTGAAATTAATGTTGGTGAACGTATTGCGCAAATGGTATTTGTGCCCGTGGTGCAGGCAAGCTTTGAAGTGGTTGAGGAATTTGATAGTAGTGATCGTGGCGCTGGTGGCTTTGGTCATTCCGGTCGGCACTAGTGTACTGGTAATAATTGAGTGAAATCTGATAGGGAGTAGTACTGGTTATGGGTAGTAATGTCCCGGCTTCTATTTTTAAAGCGTACGATATTCGCGGTATCGTTGGTGAGACGCTGACGGAAAATGTGGTCTACAACATTGGGCGAGCGATCGGCAGTGAGGCACATGCGCGCCAGCAGAAGACGGTTGCGGTGGCACGTGATGGGCGGCTTTCTGGTCGCCTGTTTGTTGCTGCATTAACGCGAGGGCTGAGAGATACGGGTCGTGATGTGATTGATGTTGGCATGGTGCCAACGCCGTTGTTATATTTTGCAGTACACTACCTGGATATTGGTTCTGGTGTGATGGTGACGGGGAGTCACAATCCAGCGAACTATAACGGTTTTAAAATGATGCTGGACGGTGAGACGTTAGCTGAAGAGGCTATCCAAAGTCTAAGATGCCGTATCGAACAGGATGACTATCATCTGGAAGATGAAGGCACGTACCGTGAAATCGATATCATGCCTGACTATCTTGCCTGTGTGCTGGATGACATTAAGTTACCGAATCAGCTTAAAGTGGTTGTCGATTGTGGGAACGGCGTGGCTGGCGTGATTGCGCCTCAGCTCCTGAGAAAGCTGGGCTGTGATGTGATTGAACTTTTTTGTGAGGTGGATGGGAATTTCCCCAATCACCATCCCGATCCGAGTCAACCAAAAAATTTGCAGGATATGATTCTTGCAGTGAAGGCGTATAACGCTGACCTGGGATTTGCATTTGATGGTGATGGTGATCGGCTGGGTGTGGTGGATTCGTCAGGGCATATCATCTGGCCTGATAGACAGATGATGCTGTATGCCGCGGATGTGCTCTCGCGAAACCCCGGCGCAGAAATTATTTATGACATCAAATGCAGTAATCACCTGGGCAAGGTGATTGAGCAGCATGGCGGAAAACCATTAATGTGGAAAACAGGTCATTCGTTGATTAAGGCAAAGATGAAAGAGAGTGGCGCATTGTTGGCGGGTGAAATGAGTGGTCATATCTTTTTTAAAGAGCGCTGGTATGGATTTGATGATGGTATCTATACGGGGGCGCGCCTGCTGGAAATATTGACTAACAGTGATGTAGTACCAAAAGATCTTTTTGCAACGCTACCAGAATCCTGTAGTACACCTGAGTTGCAGGTGAAAATGGTAGAAGGTGAACATCATGCCTTTGTCAAACGGTTTCTTGCAGAAGTTAGTTTTGATGATGGTGAGGTGACGACGATTGATGGTATGCGTGTTGATTTTGGTGATGGTTGGGGATTGGTGCGGGCCTCTAATACAACGCCTTGTTTAGTGATTCGTTTTGAAGCGGATAATGAGGATGCACTGCGGCGAATTCAGGGGATGTTTAAAACCAAGATGTTAAAAATATCTGCTGACCTGGTGATTCCATTTTAGCACCAGGAGAGAGCCTCCTGGGTTATTGGTTATTATTACGCCAAAGAATAGTTTTACTGATTGAGAATTGATATGACATTAGACGTGACATCCGCAATGAATATTGCGCAAGTACTGACTGAGGCACTGCCTTATATACAGCGTTTTTCAGGGAAAACCATCGTGATCAAATACGGTGGTAATGCGATGGTGGATGACGCGCTAAAAAATAGCTTTGCACGCGACGTCGTATTAATGAAGTTAGTGGGGATGAATCCCGTGGTGGTGCATGGTGGTGGGCCGCAAATTGGTGCGCTACTGAAAAAACTGGGTAAAGAGAGTCGATTTGTAGAAGGAATGCGAGTGACCGACAGTGAAACCATGGATGTGGTTGAGATGGTACTGGGTGGTCAGGTTAATAAAGAGATTGTTAGCCTGATCAATCAGCATGGCGGCTCGGCGGTCGGCTTGACGGGTAAAGATGGTGATCTTATTCATGCGCGTAAACTACAGTTCACAGGTAACGCACCGGAAATGACTGCATCTGAGATCATTGATATTGGTCACGTGGGCGAAGTCGCCAGCATCAACACGGCTGTTGTTGATATGTTGGTAAGCGGTAATTTTATTCCTGTGATTGCGCCTATTGGCGTAGGTGAAGATGGTCAGTCCTATAATATTAATGCTGACCTGGTGGCGGGTAAGATTGCTGAAGTCCTTGAGGCTGAGAAACTGATGCTTTTGACAAACACGGCTGGCGTGCTTGATAAAGATGAGAAAATTGTGTCGGGCATTACAAAAAAGGATGTAGAACGTTTGATTGCTGATGGCTCTATTTATGGCGGTATGTTACCTAAAATTCGTTGCGCACTGGAGGCGGTGCAGGGTGGTGTTAATACTGCGCATATCATCGATGGGCGTGTCGCACATGCAGTTTTGCTTGAGGTATTAACCAATCAGGGGGTCGGTACACTGATCCGCCGTAGTTGATTTTTGTTTGAAAAAACATGCTGCTACCATCGCCTTTGGGTGTGCATGAGGTTGTGAACAGGGTTTTATCTTATCCCTCGTTTAGAAGTACTGGAAGTGGACGATATATCCAGTATGAAGATCAACGTGATTATCATGGCCATGCTACTTTCTTTTGGTGCTCATTCTGCAATGGCGGCGAGCGATAATTATTGTGATGCGTCCAAAGGTAGCCAGCAGTGGGAAAAATCGGTTTCCAAATATAAATATTTTTCGACCTGGAAAAGTCTGCACCGTTTGCGTAGTGGCCTGTGCCAGCAAGTTGAGCGTGGCTCGATTAATTTAAATGAAGCTGCAGTAACGTTTGAAAAAGAGAAAGCGAAAAAAATGCGTATCTTACGTGAACGAAAAAATAAAATTAGAGGTCGCAAGCGGGTAATGCTTGGCTAAAAAAACCTTTATATCCCTCTCCCCCCATTTTCTGTCTCACATCCTTTTGTAATCCACTTTTACTGCTGAATGTTATCAACGCTTGCTACCTGCAAGTTTGGTGTGTATTGCATGCTTATCATTTATGAAGTGACAGTACAATGAGTTTTCCTCGTTGACCAGGCGCTGCATTTGCCAGTGCTTTCTCCAGCGCACCATAAAGGCTGGTAAGTACTTTATGAGCCGAAATGTTTGCGTGGATGTGATAGTAGTGTAGTTTGCAGTCGACAGGTGTATGTAGCGCGTCTCTTCCCTTTGGATTAATATGAGTCCATGCAAGGGCTGGTAGGTCGTACATTGCACGATCCAGGCAGATCCATGAGTTTCTATTGATTACAGCATCGATTGTTCTAAGGCCTGGCAGGGGTATTCGAAGTGGCGCTTCAAGCCTGAGTGTCGCTAGCAGTGCAATATTGTAGAGCTCAGCATTAATGGATGCTGGTACTGTCCGCAGCCTGGGGACATTCCCGATTCGTGTGCTCATAATGATGGTTTAAAGTGTGATGAAATGATTACTTATTTTAGCGGCCATCGGTGAAACTTCTAAAGAACGCTCTGATTTATCATACGTGTTTTTTCTAAAGTGGATAGTTATGCACTTCGAGGTTTAATCTGTCCCCTGATTTCACACAAACCTACGAAGAACCATTACAAGAAAAGGAATGGCATGACTATACAAAATTGCCACTGTTAGTTTGATTTTTTCAGGTCTCGGAGTGAATGAAAAAGTGTATAATATTTTATCTCAGTCATAAATTATTGCTAATAAATTGCTGCTGAACATGGCGTTATGTGTGAAAAAATAAAAATGGATAAATTTAGCAATCTGGAAGTCAAGCAAGTATTCGATGTTTACCCAAAAAATATTCGTTCAAAAATGATGTTTATTCGCCAGCTAATATTAGAGGTATCCAGGGGAATTGAAAGCGTTAAAAGCATTGAAGAAACACTAAAATGGGGCGGCCCTGGCTACCTTGTAAAAGGTGGTAGCACAATAAGAATGGGCTGGGAAAAATCAAAGCCAGATCAATATGCAATATATTTTCACTGTAAAACAAAACTAGTTGATACATTTAAAGAGATATATAAAAACAAGTTCAACTTTGAGGGTAACAGGGCTATAGTATTTAATGTAAACGATAAAATATCAGTAAACGAGTTAAAACATTGCATTACTTTATCACTCACCTATCACAATATTAAACACTTGCCTTTGCTGGGTGCATAATAAAATAGATAATAAAGCGCTGCACCGGATGGAACCCAGGGAGTGCCATCGATTATCGTTGATAGCCAGTATCCTGTTGTCCCTTCTTCTTTAGTGCACAGCCCAGAAGAATTTATTGATGTGATTGGTTTTCTGATGAGTAAAATTAGGATGACTGTAAAAGGAAAGTGACCTTGTTTGAGGACGAATCGCCGAAAGTAAACGGGTGCAGTACAAAATTAAAACTACGTTATCCTGGATGGTCGTTTACCTGAACTGATTCAAAACCAGATAAAGTGATTCATCGCTGGCACCAGCTCTTTATCAGGTAACTTATTGTCTCAATATTATCTGCGTGGGGAGTTAATGGTCTCGTTGAGACCATGAGAATGTTCAATCGCCAACATGCACTAGTGGTAGAAAGGGATGCCAATGCCATTCGTGGCCTGTTATCCACCACCCGTATCAGCCGAAAACTCGGCATCAATGTCGAGCCGTCCAATCGGGCACACACCTTCCAGGAACTGGAAGCATCGTTGATGTCAGCGGTATAGCTAAAAAACTGGCTTAGTGGATACCCTTTTTGAATCATGTTTTTACGAAGTAAAGGAAAGGAGTCGCATTATTTTTCATATAAGAAGCAAGAATATTGAAATATCCTTGCTTCTTATTCAAACCAACCAATGTTACACTTTTCTATATTAAAGCCTAACGCTTATTGGTACTTATAAAATGATGTGGCATTTGTTGTAGCTGGTTCTTTACCTGGGCTAAGCTAATAACTGCAGCCTTACATCGATAAATCACCTCATGTGTTGAATTAGCAAAAAAATCGCTCGATAATGCTTTTTCAGTCCTATTTTTAATCGTTGATTGCATTTTTTCAATAGTACTGACACAAGATCGCAAAGCCATTATTGTTGTGTCTAGCTGTGCATTTGCATTATGCAATATTCCTGACTTCACCTCTTTGATATTATTAAAATTGAACTTTTCAGTGCTTTGTAATGCGTAAATTGCGGCACTCTTTGCCCTGATTAAGCGCTCTGTGGCATTTCTCGCTGAAACTACCGTGTTAATATTCAGTTCTTTAATCACAAGTTGTATGTTCTTTTTGATGACTGAACCTATAATGTTAAATTCTTCTGCTACATCACATAGTTGTGGGTGTAAAAAACAAAATACGTCTATACCAGGCCCAGCTGTAAACTCTGGGTCTCCACATAAATCGGGCCACACCTCACAAAAAGAGGGAAATTCAGGATCCTCTTGACTACCAGGGCCATCATCGGCGGGCACCCATATCTGAAAACTTTCATCCAGCCAGACAACATCAATTGTTTGAAAAACTAATGCGCCCGCACCAGAAGGCGTTCCATTAGGCAAAACAGGCCAGGCTCCCGTTAAGGGTAGCTGAAAAACCCATTCGTCTTCACAATTATCACTCAATGGACCAGTGAACCTGATGACACCTTCTAACGCTTCGCCAGGAAAATCATACTCCGCGTCGCTAGGTGGCCCAAGGGGAGGGGCAGGCATCGGTGAGCCAAGATTATATTCATTGTATTCTGTCCAGTGAAAAGCCAATAAATCAACACCATTGATACTCATACCACAAACACCATCGGGTACAGGGGCAGCATCATTCGATACAACGATACTACCTGCATTTATACCACCCCCATCAAAAAACACCTCATATCTGGCATTGGCAGTGGTTGTATTGATTAAGAAAAACAAGCAGATTAAGAACAGAAATGTGTTTAACGATTTGGATACAGGGAACTCCTGAGTCAATGTTTTGGTAATATATTTATTCATGTGTGAAACTCCATATTTTTAATATAATTTTCGTGGTGCATCTTCAAATAAAATCAAATGTGTATCGATGAAACAATATGCGAGCATTCGCTATTGACAGTTATCTATAAAATATCGGTATACTCTATTAGCCTTTATTGCAGTGCTTCTCCTTTTTTCGTGCTTTTTCGTCTTTGCAGTTAGTCGACTTTTCATGGTCTTCTTTATCACCGAGTTGTACTTGACAGAGGTCGATTTCACACTTGAGTTTCTGGATTTCCAATTCAATTCGCTTGCACTCGAATTCCTCTTTTTTCAACTCCACGTCCTCGCATATCGCGCAGTTTGAGACCATCCCTTCGACATGAAAGCTGTCGGTGCCTAAACAAATATCCTCGGAGAGAATTAGCCCGCCGCCGCTAGGGTCGGCAATATCGTCGATCTGGTCAAGATGCTGCTGCATCTCACGTGCAGCTTCGTCACCGGCTGTGGCACGGATATCAGCGATCACTCTATTCTTGCTGAGTTGTTTCGTCACCGGTTGTTCGAAAGGCACTGTGATCACGCTTTCTATCGGGCTGGACACGGGATCACCACAGGCAGCTTCGGTCGTTACAGACACGGCAGGTTCAGTTAGGGTCCATTGCGGTGGGGGTGCCACAACTCTGGGCCGCAAATTTTGTGGGCGACCGGCAGACGTACGGTAAGTGGTTAGCCCAGGGGCTGGTGTCGTATCAGCTGCAGGAGAGCTACAGTCATACGTTTGTTCGACTAAAAACAGTTCACGGCGAATTTTTTTCACCAACTGAAAGTAGTGAAAAGTCACAGGCTGACAGCGATTGGGATTTTTGACCTTGCGAACTGCGCGATACTTGTTCTCCACTTCAGTTTTGATATCGATTGAGGTTTCGTATTTCGCTGAAACTCTTGCGGCCGCCGTGGATACGACCTCAGACATAGTGCTCTCAAAAAGAGCAACTTCATCGCGGTATTGATTGATTGTCTGACGTTTCTGTCCAAAAACCTTCCAGTTGTTCTGCTTGGTGGATTCATAGAGAGCATCGGATTTTTGACTCCACTCTTCGCGAAGCGTCTCCTGGATCTCAAATTCAAGTTCCTGCTCAATGGAATTTTGCTCATGCAACGCAGTGGTAAATTTCTCCCGACGCACGACCTCTAATTCGACCTCTTCGCCTGGCAATAGTGTAATAGAATAGACATGACGTCCGACTGCAAGCCCCATGTGACATGTGCGCCAGCGGTATTTGCGCGTAAGGGTACACACCACGGTTTGACCGCCGACCACCGGGTATGTGGTTTCAGAATAGGTTAGGTAACTGTCGATACATT
Organism: Gammaproteobacteria bacterium; assembly: GCA_021648525.1. GTDB lineage: Bacteria > Pseudomonadota > Gammaproteobacteria > SZUA-140 > SZUA-140 > SZUA-76. The sequence continues at coordinate 11,971 of JAKISP010000017.1, read as the reverse complement.
TATCGCACTCAGTGTAGGTCGTGCGCGGAATATCGGCCAAGCATATTTGTGACATTATTTAATCCCTTGTTAAGCATGTATGTTTTAATGGTTGAGACAAATTGCACGCTATCACTCATGCAGATTAATTACAGTCAACACTAATCGAATTCACGTTGTTTTAACGCTGGTTTCACGATGCCCCACCTGATCACAATATATTCACCTTGCTACTTTATAAAGCATGCAACCATTTTTGAAATAAAATGAGATGTTCATCAAAGATATAATGTATAAATGTTCGCTTTTTAAAATCGTTATCCATAAAATATAGATACACCCTGAGACCTTTGCACGAGAACTAGTTTTCGCTCCAGCAAGGCCTGTTTTAAGATCATTTATAACGCAGCTGGAGCGAAAAATAGACTCGTGCAAAGGTCTCGCCCTATTTAAAAATATTTTATACTGACTCTTAAAGCACGTTAGCTATACAAAGTGCCAACAGATAGATACCGTGGAAAATCAACATTCATTACTGACCATAGACCAGCCTGTTCGAATCCATCTGGTTGGTAAATTCCGCGTATATGGCATTGATAATCTTGATATCACTCCGACTGCAACAAAAGCACGTTGTCTCCTGGCGGTACTTATAGTCGAAAATAGCGGTGCTGTTTCCAGAGAAAAAATAAGCCAATTACTATGGAGTCGCCATGCCCATCAGCAGGCACGGGCATCGTTACGACAAAGCCTTAGCATATTGCGACGAATATTTGACAAGTTTATTCCTGGTTTTATATCTGCCGACCGCAACAATATTTATGTTCAATTAAATAAAGTTTGGGTAGATGCCAAAAAAAGCATTGATGGTGCGATTGAGCTATCACCATTACTCGACCGATTTAACGGCGAAGTTTTGGGTGAATTAAACGCAAACGACCCTGAATTTTCACACTGGTTAGCCCTCAACAAACGCTCTTTACAGAAAGAGATAAAACATGCCCTGGCAAGAGATTTATCCTCCAATATTGGTCAAGAACAGTCTGATGAGGCCTCTACACTTAATTCTTGTGGTTCTGCAACACCTGCTTTCATGCACCAGCAAAGCGAAAACAGTGGCAACCATACTGGTGCAGAAATAACAGTAGAAAAAAGGCGGGTGAATGACCTGTCACTATATCGAACGTCACTCCTGAAAAAAGTTAAGGCATTCTGGGTTGACGGTTTATTAGCGCATTCTTTAAACAAAAAACCTGTAATAGCGCTTGCATTAAAAGAAGCACCTGAGTGCCTCCATCAACCCTGGGGATCTATTGTACCGCAGCCTCATCGCAGTACTCGTCTTTTTCCGTCTAAAACACCCATTATTGATATATTTGAAGAGCTTCATGAAAACATGCTTATCCTGGGGGCACCCGGTTCAGGAAAAACGACACTGCTATTAAATTTAGCAAAAAAAACACTAGAACGTGCCGAAGAAAATGAACATATGCCTATTCCAGTGGTGCTACATCTCTCCACCTGGAGCAGCCAATACACAGACCTGGGCGACTGGTTAATCGATGAATTAGAAAATCGCTACCAGATGCCACGACAGCTTAGCGCTGAAATGATCAGTGATCATGCACTATTGTTATTACTGGATGGTCTTGATGAAGTCAATGTAGAGTGCCAGATGAGTTGTATCCAGGCGCTCAACAAATTTCAAAATCAGCCCAGGCCAGTAGGCATGGCAATATGCAGTCGGGAAGGTGATTATACAAATTGTTCACCGCCGCTAGCTTTGAAAAATGCTGTTGTTATTCAACCACTCAGCTCGAAACAACTCGACCACTATTTACAAACAATCAGTGTACCTTCTTATGGTCTGCATGCTGCCGTTACCCATAATAGTGAAATCAAAACATTATTGACGACACCATTGATGCTTAGCATTGCAACCACTGCTTATAAAAATTATCACGGTGGCGATTTTTTAAAAGAAAGCTCAAAAAATACGCTACAGGATCAACTGTTCTCGGCCTACGTGCAGGCGATGTTTCAACGTCGCAATAAACACCTCCCGTACAGCCCCGCACAGGCGACTCACTGGCTGGGGTGTTTGGCCCGCACACTTATTGATAAAAAACAGAGCCTCTTCTATCTTGACGGAATACAGCCAGATTGGGCAGGCACAACTTTGCAACGCTGGATCATCTCCAGGGGATCTATCTATATTTGCGGTATAATTGTCATTTTAACCCTGAGTCTGTTGAGCAAACCGCTTTTTGGCATGTCGACCAACCTGCCTTTATTTCTGACAGTGGGTTTTGTCGGGTGCTATTTAACCGCTAGATGGGGTTACGGTGATAAAATTAAGCCTGTTGCCCGTATACGATTATCGCTAAATACATTGCGCTATAAACTTTCCTTTAAATTAATAAGTTCGGCCGTGCTCGCGACCACTTTTGGTGGCGGAGCTGCTTTATTGTTGAACCCTGTGATTAGTATTACATTGGGAATTTTTTTCTTTTTGTTGCTAATAGTCACCAACTCGCTGGATTTTGAACGGCTTAAACATCATTCGTCTCAACCGTCAGTGCCTAATGAAGCTATCCACATATCTTTGTACAATGCACTCGCAGGGTTAACCTTAGGTAGCGCGCTGGGTGCTACAGCCGGCCTGTTCACTGGCGACCTGAAAAGTGTGATATCAACAAGTGTTACACTCGGTGTGATTAGTGGGTTGTTTCTGGGTGGCCACGCCTGCATTCAGCATTATCTTTTACGCTATTTCCTGTGGCGCAACAAAACTGCTCCGCTTCGTTACACCCCTTTCCTGGCGTTTGCCGTGCGCCGTGCGTTTCTTTATCGGGTTGGCAGTGGCTATCTATTTATACATCGTTCATTGGCTGAATATTTTGCCAAAAATTTATAATGCTTTATTTCACTTCTACACATCGTTCATATATGTTTTCTTTAGTTTTCATGATGTACCTATAATTTATCAGATCAAAGATCCGTGATAGTCACGGTACCGCTATCGGGAGTGCCCACTGTATACGCACTGCTAGCGTTAATGGTCAGCACCACCGTCTCATCCCCCTCAACAACTGCGCATGCCGGGCGTGCGCAGTTGTGAGTATTGTTTTCTTAACTTAGATAAACGAGTCATTATTCCACTTCAATTGGTATTCTTTCGAGGAAGCCGCTCGTCTGGCGGAAAAGGATGGCTGTTTATTTCAGGTCAATCGATTCTCATCATGAATTATTCTCAGTTTTTTCCTTAAGAATGCGACTGCGTAAAATCAGTGATTAAATCACAAAACTTCCGGCAACCCTTCACGGTACACGCTGTTTGATTCGCTCATAGTTTCACCCACTGAGTATATCTCTTCTTTAAAAAACCGGACAGCCGTCATGTTGCACTAGATCCGGCGTCCGGCTCATAAGCAAGAAATATACGGGAGTGATATCGCACATACAAAGGAGAGTCCAGATGGCACATGAAAAAGAAACTATTCAATTCGCAAAAATCCAGCAAGTCAAAGATGACAAGGAGGAAAGCATTTTCGAACTGCCCAATGTCGTGGGCCTGGGCATTGGCTACAAGGAAACAAAAGGTAAAGAGACAAAGGAGCACTGCATCAGTGTCTATGTGAGAAAAAAGGTGGCCGTGAAGTCACTGGAATCTTGCGAGCAGATTCCAAAGACACTCGACGACGTAACGACAGATGTGGTTGAAGTTGGTGACGTCGAGGCGCAGGCATTTACCAGCAGAATGCGCCCGGTAAAACCCGGTTACAGCATGGGACATTTCAGGATAACGGCGGGAACATTTGGCTGTCTGGTCAGGGATGCTTGCTCGCCATGCCGCATCTATATCCTCAGCAATAACCATGTATTTGCCAACGCCAATGCCGCCGTTATCGGCGACCGTATTTTGCAACCGGGTCGGGTGGACGGTGGCAGTGTCGCCAACGACACCATCGCCCGTTTGGCCCGGTTTGTGCGGATTCGATTCAATGATCGCGCCGCACACAATCTGGTGGATGCCGCGATTGCACGACCCAGCGACCTGAGAAATGTTACCGCCTCTATTGTCGGCCTGGGGATTCCCAAAGGCACGACTGAAGCCACCCTCGGAATGGCTGTGACCAAGAGCGGCCGCACCACGGAAACCACGAGCGGAAGGGTCATCGGCATCGATGCGACGATCGCGGTCAGTTATGGCGCCTCGGGCGTCGCGTATTTTCGCAATCAGGTATTGACCACGGCTATGTCTCAGGGGGGGGATTCGGGTTCCTTGCTGTTAGAACGCGGCACAAGAGAAGCAACGGGCCTATTGTTTGCGGGATCGAGCAGAGTAACCGTCCACAACAATATCAACAATGTGTTGATGGCGCTTGGCGTAGAGATTGTCACTGCGTAAGGCGATTTTAGAGTACACCCAATAATCAGGGAGAGTTGAAAATGAAAATATCAAATGAATTGATCCGCATGCATGAAGAAATCACACGCGATATCACCGAAGAGAACCACCAGGAGATGGCCGTCTCCATCGCAGAAAAAAGCGCGGCGGCCAGGACGGCAGAGACGATGCCATGCGACAGATCCGTGCTGGAAGCCATGGGCGTCAATATGGCTAAACTTGATGCGCTTGAGCTAGAGCAGAACGAGATTAGTAATGGCGAACTGGAAGCCACTATTGCGAACATGGACGAAGTTTCCCAACTCCCCGTTAACCTTGATGGTGGCATCGATGTATCGTCAGGCCTGCTGCCGCCGGACACCTTCAAGTTAGAGCCGAGTTGGTCAGCCGTATTCTCGGATGACGATCAACAGGATAGCCTGATCAGTGCACAATCCACGCTCTCGAGGAATTTTCTGGGCTGCAGGAATCTTTGGAATTCTGCTAATGGTGGTGGCTGGGGCTGTACTGGCGGGGTCGGGAGCATCACGAGCCACGCGGAGTTTGGGTTCTGGTTCAGGCCGGCGGTCACCAAGTTCTACAGCATCCGCCCGCTTTTCCGCTTCCGTGGCTACTATGTCGTGAAGGCGAACGACAAATGGTATAATTGTAAACATGCCAAATCGGTGATCACGGTGGAAACAAACTGCTATCAGTACAATTGGAAGGGCTGGAACAGCGTCAACGTCCTCAATGAGCAGGGTGGCAATATCAATCGCACCAGACGGTTTGATATCGACCGGCATACCAATAACAGCTACCTTCTCGCCGGTGGTGACTGGGTCTTTATCCGGGCACGTATAAAGCTGCATGCGCGTGCGCAGGGCGGTGGCTCCCATGTGAAAAATGACTTTTCCACCGGGTCGGCCAATTATCTCTGTGTGCCGCATATTCATGTGTTTTAGTCTTTGATTTAACTCCCCGTTCGCCATTGGTCTGGTGGAGAGGGGGGGGCTTTTTGAATGTGCAATTGAGAATTATCCTGGAAAATTCGAGGAGAAAGGTATTGAAAGAAGAGAGAGAAAAAATAGAGCAGGTGCGCGCCAAATTTGATGACGAGATCATGGCAACAGAAGGGATTGAGTCCATCAGTACCGGCTTGAATGAAAGGGGCGAGGTCTGTCTCATGCTCAGCACCTCGGCCCCTGTCGAGCAGGTTCAGGCCAAACTGCCAAAAGAAATATTCAAAATACCTGTCAAAATCACCTACATTGGAAAAATCAGTGCCCAGTAATACACCGGCCTGTCGAGCAGAAAGGCCATACGACGTAGGCATTTTTTTAATCCGACTTTTTGGCAATAAAATGTTCTGTAGAACATTACCAACATATCTTTTTACGCTCCAGCGCTCATTGTGATTTTTCACGTTTTATCGGTATCAAAAGGCACAGCCCATTGTCATTGTATTCAGCAGAATTTCTCTTAAGAGCACCTCTATTAATTCTGGACGTGACAGATTGAACCCAATATTCGTTACATCCAGGCGAAAATTGTGGGCAAGAGCGGGACTATTGCTGCAATTTACAACACCGATATAGCGGATTTGGGGTTTAAGATGCGCGTTCATGAATTAATAGAGGTGCCTGTAAGGTAGCTGAATAGTTACATGCCTTAAAGCTGAAAATACAGGTTAATATTAATCGCGGATCATTAAATCATGGAGAGCAAAAAAATGAATGGAAAATACAGCAGTCTAATAAAACCGCTTGCATACTTTATTGCACTTTCAGTACCCGCTACAGTTGGCGCGAATGGTATCGACAAGTCCACAGATGATATCTGGTATTCCCATCCTGAAGAACTTAAACAGGCGGTAGAAAATAGTGAACTTTCTCCCATGGAAGATTACTCTAACCGCACAGATCAACCGAGCGGCAAAGGCATGACTGTCGATGTCGAACTGCTCGCAAAGGAATCCGGCATGAGCTACGCAGAGGCCGAACGTGCCATCAAGGCTCAGGATACGTTTGCGCGTTATGGTGACAGAGTGATTGTCCGCTATGCAGATCGTATTGCGCGGATATGGCAAGAGCCAGCACCCGGGACGCAATCATTTATTCAGTTTGTGGGTAAAATACCGGCTGGCGTTGCGCAGGATATGCGTCAAAAAAGAGTTCCCGCCAATGTGTCGGTCACTGGCGGTGCCACAATCTCCCTTAAAAATCAGATAAAACGCGCAGAGGCGGCTGCTAAAGGGTTAAGGAAACTGGGCTATATCAACTCTTCATCGTTTTACGATGTCATCAATGATGTCATTCAGCTTGATATCAAGATTCCTGAGCATGCCAGAAATCCAGATCCTCAACAGGTTCTTCACGCCATTCAAAATGAACTTAGGGGAACAGAGCTAAGCGACCAGATCCGTTCGCTTAGCAGAAAAAATATAAAGATTAAAACCATTCGTGGCGAAGGGCCGATCATGGAGTTCGATCATGCCAGAGGAGGTAACTGGGTTAGATTATCAAGCGGCACTCGCTGGTGTACCAGTGGTTGGTCTGTGAGTGGCCCGAATGGGGATGGCATCATCACCGCAGCACACTGCAACGGTCTTACCCAGTTCGAAGAGGAAGGCGGGCTTGTTTTTAACATGAACTGGCGAGATCAGGAGTTCAGCCTGCTGGGCGACGTGGAGTATCACACCACCAACCACCTTGAACTTGACGATTTTTACGCACGCGAGGGAGAAATTCGCGATGTAAATAGTATCCGTTCAACCTGGACGATGTGGGGCGCGACTGTGTGTGAATATGGACGCTCGAATAATGTTCGTACTTGCAACCATACCGTGCAGGCGACAAACGTAATCGTAAACTATTCGATCGGCACCGTAGGAAACCTCGTGCGTGTCTCGGGTGATGACAGCATCGGAGGCGACAGCGGTGGCGGCTGGTCATTTAACTACACTGCCTGGGGGGTACATAGCGGCTCTAATGGTGTACAGTCATTTTTCACCCCGGTACAACAAGCTGAGGCAGTTTTGAATGTGACCATTAAACGGTAGTATCATCTGTATTTCTCACCTCGGCCTGTCCGGGGTGAGAAAAAACCATGCACGTGTCTGGCCCCTTGATTCTACGGTATATTTCGCGGTAACTTTCTAAGAATAGAAATATGTTTTTTCTCTACTGAGATATAACCGCCATTTTGCAGTTTTTTCATTAACCGGCTGACCATCTCTCGGCTTGAGCCGACCAGTCCCGCGATCTCCTGGTGCGTCATACTCTGTGGAATCACCCACTTTCCATCTTGCTCGACTGACATTTTAGTGAGTTTTTCACGTACCCGCTGATAAACAGTTTTCAATGCACAATCTGATAACTCTTCGGTCAAACTGCGAATGCGTGTGATCATGGTACGAATGAGTTTGACGGCAATTTCGGGTTTGTCATGCAGACACGCCTCAAAACTGGCTCTGGAAATATAGGTTAATCGGGTGTCTTCAAGTGTTTCTACAGACGCTGAACGTGGCGCTTCGTCAACCAGCGCCAGTTCACCGAAGTATTCCCCTGGCCCTTCATAGCGCAAAATGATTTCAGCGCCATACTCATCGCTGACATAAACCTTCACCCGTCCCTGCTGCACGATATACAAGCAGTTACTTTCATCACCTTTATTGATGATGATGCTATGTTTGCGGTAGCTGAGCGTTTTTCCGTAACTTGCTATCAGAGAGATATCATCCGATGATAACTCAGAAAAAAGTGGGTCACGTTCGATCATACTTTCCTCGATGGTAGTGCGATTATACTCAAAATGCCACATGAGTACTTTGAATTGGCCTATAATGCGAGTGCAAAGGTTTTTAGAACCTTAATTTCAAGGCATAAAAATCGAAAAAAAACGCCTGTATAACACTATAATAAATGAGATTTTTTTCCAAGCATTTTATTCAACTCTACTTGAATACCGGGCTATTCTCAGGCTGTTTGATGGCCTGTTCAGTTGTCATGGCACAACCCGCCGCTCACTTTGTTCCACAAAAAATCGGGGGTGATCTGCCGCCTCTGCCTGAATACACAGACGCCCCGGCTGCACCACAAAAAAATATGGTGCTTCCTCCCGTTATCCAGACACCTGATCGACATCTTTCCGCACAAGAGAGCCTGTATGTTAAACAAGTTCAGCTGAGTGGCAACAAGCTGTTTTCAGATCAACAGCTACGCCATATTACTGGCCCTTATGAACATCGTAACATCACTTCTGATGAATTACAGGCACTGCGCCGTCAACTGACACTGCACTATATTGAGCATGGCTATATCAATTCTGGGGCCATGATTCCTGATCAGGATATCGAAAGTGGCGTGATCAAAATCAATATTATTGAAGGTCATCTGAATGAGATCAAAATAAGCGGCAATCGACGTTTGGAACCGCGCTACATTCGCAGCCGCCTGACCTTTCCACAGAACCGAGTTCTGCATCTGCCTACGCTTCAGGAAAAAATACAACTACTCCATCAAGATCGCCTGATCAATCGCATCAATGCACATTTGAACCCTGGCATACAGCGTGGAGAGAGTATTCTGGAGGTGATAATTGATGAGCGTCGCCCTTATGAGTTTGGGTTTAGATTTAACAACCGGCGCTCGCCCAGTGTCGGTGAACTGCGCGGTGAACTGTGGGGTTCGTATCTGAATATCTCCGGCTACGGTGATGCCATTGATTTTCAATACGGCATCACAGAAGGTCTGGATGATATGAGCTTGAATTATACCCTGCCGCTGAATCGACAGGATACACGCCTGGGTCTCTACATAAGCCGCAGTGATTCATTGATTATCGAAGAACCTTTTGATGCCATCGATATTAAAAGCAAAACCAAAAATTGGGGCATCCGCCTGACACATCCCTTGTGGCGCACCTTAACTGGCCACTTTAGCCACTCGCTGGCACTGGATCGGCGCAATAGTAAAACTGTTTTTTTAGGCAATGAGCCTTACCCCTCCATCGGCTCCAAAGAAGGTGAAACCACCGTGGCGGTACTACGCCTGGGACAAGAGTGGCTCAGCCGTAAAGATAATCGAGTACTGGCGATACGCTCCAGGATCAGTTTTGGGCTGGATGCACTCGATGCAACGAGGAATGAAGCGAGCATTCCAGATGGAAAATTCACCGCATGGCTGGGGCAGTTACAGTGGGTGCAACGCATCTCAATGTATGATATTCAACTGGTGGCACGCAGTGATTTTCAATTCACTAACGATTCACTGCTGCCACTGGAACAGTTTGGAGTGGGCGGCGCATCCAGTGTGCGCGGTTATCGGGAAAACTTGATGGTCAGGGATAAAGGCTGGATGGGTTCTCTGGAAATACGCATGCCAGTGGTGAGCCAAAAATTTCAGATCGCTGCTTTTTACGATATTGGCGGGGGTGATAATGTCTCAAAACAGAGGCAGGCGTTAAAAAACATCTCCAGTGTTGGCCTTGGATTGCGCTGGCATCCGAACCGCTTGCTACACAGCCAGTTGTACTGGGGCCATGCATTAAAAAATGTTGCAGCCGGTAAAGAAAAGAGCCTGCAGGATGACGGTTTTCATTTCAGCCTTGAGGTGAGTTTCTAAATTTACTGGCACTTTCTTAACTTTCAATGATAGCAAAAAACGCATATCATTATGCTCAGTAGCATTAACCTGGCTTCCGCAGTGGACCGCTCCCATTGAGGTGTAACCAACTGTTGAACTAAACCGCTTACGCGGATCTTTTTAAAAGTGTACCCCTTCCCGCAATCTCGTTTCATACTTATCTCATGGCCCATAAGGGCTGCTCAAAAAGGAGATAAGTCATGACACAATTACGCCAACGTATGATTGATGAGATGGTGTTACGTGGTTTCTCACCCCGCACACACCAGAGTTACCTGGCGGCTGTTAGCCAGCTGTCCCAGTATTATCACCGCTCACCCGACAAACTGACAGATCGATGATCTACAGGCCTACTTTCTATACCTGGCCAAAGAACGCGGCCTGTCGGGCCTGCTTCAGGTAATCGCCGAGATACCCGCGATAAGGCGGCTGAGAGGTGAACGACGACAATATGTAAACTATCGCCAATAAAAACCACGTTGAAAAGAGAGGCACAGAGCGGCCTGGGGCTGCGTTTGGTTTAATGGCGAATAAATGCGTTGTTTTGTATATTATCGCGCAAAAAGGTAGACTGAAAACAACGTATGGCGAGGTCAAAAGAGAATGGCACCGGGTTAACGTGCCGAATTTGGACAAGGCAGGCAAAAGCAATCCCCATATAGATAGACACTGAGACTGAGTGCGGTAATCGCCTTAGTCCAACAGACATTGATGTGCCATGCTCCGCACGGCGGATAAATGCTTATAAGTTATGCCTCTCAATCCCTATATCGGTTTTGAACTAAAGTATTGATAATAGTAGTATGGCCGAATGAATAAAAATCTCGATCATTTACCCGCATCCAGGCAGGACAACCTGGCCCATATTGTCACTGTCCTTCGTGATGAGTTTGAACAAGTCACAGGATTTTCTACTGGTAAGAAAAAACACGGGAGGATATTAAAAATCATCCTATTCGGTAGTCATGCCACAGGAAAGTGGGTAAATGACCCAGCTTATGGTTACGTTAGCGATTATGACATTCTAGTTATTGTCAACAAAAGAGAGCTCGTTGAAGAGTATAAGACCTGGCATGCCGCCGAAGATCGCATTGCTTTACGAGTGCGTCAGCCCTTAAACATATTGGTCCACACACTGGAAGAAGTGAATGATGCCTTAATCAAAGGACAATACTTTTTCACTGATATCAAGCGGGAAGGGATCGTACTGTATGAAACCGATAAACGTGATCTGGCAGAAGCTGGCAATCTGACTCCTGAAGAATATAAAGTCATTGCGGAGAAAAATTATAATCAATGGTTCGAGAGTGCAAATGAATTTTTTGACACATTCTATGACGACATGGAGAAAGAAAGATTAAAGAAATCAGCTTTCGAGCTTCATCAGGCTACAGAGCGTTACTTTGCTTGTTTACTATTAGTATTAACCAACTACAAGCCAAACACGCATAATCTGAAGCAGCTTAACTCTCTAGCAATCTTGCAGAATGAACGTATTTCTGAAGTATTCCCCCAAGATACGAAAATTAATCGCCGTCGTTTTCAGTTGCTAAAACAAGCCTATGTTGATGCTCGCTATTCAGAGCACTACAAGATATCCCAGGACGAACTCGAATGGTTAGCAGATCGGGTGAAGCATTTACAACAATTAATAGAAATGCTCTGCCAAGAGAAGATTGCAAGTTTTGAATAGTCATCGGGCAATAAGGCATAACCAAAAAAAAATAGGGGGTCAAGCTTATTGTATATAACATTTATAGTTGCCCCTATTACTCACTCCATGCCTTGCCTGACAAGAATTTTAAGTACGAAAAAAAACATAAAAAATGTTTATTAGTTAGTGCCCATCCAGAAATAGACCCTTTTCAAAAAACCACCCATAAACACATTCGCGATATTACTAATACCTGCATGTATTTCGTATTTTCAATACCTATCTTTGAAAACGGGTTGAATT
>JAKISP010000016.1 GCA_021648525.1 Gammaproteobacteria bacterium | reverse complement strand
TGGGTATGCGGGTTATAATGCCGCCGTTACCATTGGTGCGCTGACTCACCTCGGGTGCATGGCGCACGCACGACGCAAGTTCAGCGACGCCATCAAAGCGCAGGGCAAGAAAAAGAAAAAAGGCCACGCACACCACGGCCTCCAATTGATCCAGAAACTCTATCAGATTGAAAAACAGGCGCGGGTGTTAACACCCGATGAGCGCTACGCGCATCGCCAGCAACAGGCGCAACCGCTGATTGATAAATTAAGGGTCTGGCTAGATAAAGCCCTACCGCAAGTACCACCGACCAGCGCCACGGGGAAAGCGTTGCACTACCTGAACAATGAATGGACAAAGCTCACTGCTTATCTGAAAGATGGTCGCCTTGAGATTGACAATAACGGTGCAGAGAACGCCATCAGGCCCTTTGTCATGGGGCGTAAAAACTGGTTGTTCAGCACCTCAGTTAAAGGTGTCAAAGCCAGTGCTAACCTATACTCATTGATCGAGAGTGCTAAAGCAAACGGACTGGAACCGTACGCTTACCTCAGGTATCTGTTCACCGAACTGCCAAAGGCTGAAACAGTCGCAGCCATCGAAGCACTCTTACCAGGTGTCATTAGCCAAGATCTGATGAAGTATTAAAGTGTAACCCTGTGGTTTGTTTTGCGCTTACGAAGAAAGTTTATTTTTTTTCGCTCAAACTATTATTCTCTATCGCCTTAATGCGCAAGGCATTGTTGTGCCCTGGTGGCAAACTCGCAAGCAATTCATAATGATAATGATCGCCAGTCAGAAAGTTTTTCACATCGCGACGCACATAATGGCCCACCGCAGGCGAATAATGCCAGGTATGACGCCGCAAGATGCGCATGCTATGTTTGGAGAAGTGGTCACAGATGATGCGATAACTACTAAACTTACCAGCGCTCACATGGATGTTTTCCTGAGCAGCGACGTGACAACGCCATAATGCCACACGGCGTATTTCATGTTGTTTTACATCATCATAAATGCGAGTGAGCACCCGAAAGCTGGCGCTGTTGCCGATGCTCAAGGGCCACAGATCATCAGCGTTACCGTGAATCGTGCGATGACCACTTTTACCTGCTAATTGCCACTGTATAACCGGCAGTAAAAAATTTCGATGACGAACATATTGTTGTCCTTTTCTACTGGATATTGTGATCATATCACCGTCATTTTTTTCGATATGTTCAACTCGATTATTGGTGAAAATAAAAGTCTCTCCGACGCGATATTCGGGAAGGTCTGCAGAATGTCTTATCTCAGTTTCAGCCTGTGCCAGCGTGGCGATTAAGCTGCAAACAGAAAATATCAGCGTACAGCCGCACGCGATTTTATTGTGAAGTATATTGATGCTCACCCTGGGTCAGTTAATGCTGAGTTGAAACCGGTGTTATCCGATCCTAGCAAACCATAACCAAATACTGAGTCATGTCCTGTTTCCCCCATGTCGGTGGCCTGTTGCTGTAACTGCAGAAGCAGGCGTTGTTGATGTGAGGCATCGGGAGTTTTCAGACGACGCGCCAGCAGGGCACTCACCACTGGCGTAGCATATGAAGTGCCACTGAATGAACGGAAACCAGCCTGCTGGTCAGCGGCTAGCACATTCACGCCAAAAGCAGAAAAATCCACATGCTCACCACGGTTGGCACGTCGATAGATTCGCTGGTTTTTATCTACCGCCGTCACTGCTATCACGCCAGGGTAAGCGGCAGGATAAAGTGGTGGTGCTGCAGGGCCGTCGTTACCTACCGCTGCAATAATGGCGTGGCCTCGGTTCAGGGTTTTGTGAACAGCAACCTGTAATAGCAGATTCGCCGGTCCGCTCAGACTCATATTGATGACAGCCACCTGCTGTTTTACCAGCCAGTTTAGTGCGGCCGCTAAACTGGCGGCATTGGCTTTTACACCCACTGAAAGATCGCCGCTGAATACAGCGGCACTGTATAGCGTTGCGCCTGGAAGCAGACCGCGAAAATCATTAACATTGCCCACCAGCAGGGAGGCGATACTGGTGCCATGTGTCATCGGTAATTCCACCGCATCAACAAATGTCTGGTGAATAATATGGCTGTCATGCAGTGCTTTGTGACGAATATCCACCGCAGTATCGATTAGTCCGATAGAGAGATCATTGGCGTTGACCATAGATGGCCCCACCTTTTTTAACGCTGAATTAATCGCATCGTTGGCATTCATCGTTTGGTAAAGATGGTTGAATTCATATAGGGTATTGGGGTCACTTTGGCGTAAGCGCTCAATGGCATCGCGCACAGAAATTCCTACTGGGGTTTCGAGTACGGCTACACTGATATTAAGTGCATCAAGATTTTGTTTGCGCAGCACGGCAAAACCGAGTGCTTCGATCAATTCCAGTGAAGTATCATCAGCATTGATAGCAAGAATTTCTGCAACCTGAACAATAAAGCCCTGATGATCGAACTCATCATTCGCCTCATCTGTCTGTTCAAAGTCGCTCTCTTGATGGCTATCATCCACCTCGTCATCTTGATGATTTTTACCCGTTTGATCTTCATGATGGCTGCCATCAGATTTACTATCCATGTCACTCACCTCATGGCGGTCATCCGAGCTGTCATCAGCGTCGTCTTCCTGATCTTCCTGACGACTATCATCCAGATGGTCATCTTCGTCCTCGTCCTCGTCTTCGTCCTCATCCTCATCCGCTTCATCATCGGCCATGGCGGTCGGTACAACTATTGATAACCACGATACAGTACTGGATATGGTCGGTGTAGCAGGGCTATTCAGTAATAACACGCCACTCATCACAGCGAAGATAATACCGATTATAGTGGTCGATGCTTTCATGCTGCGCTTCTATACTCCATGCGATATGCTATAGTCTAACTGAATTCCATCAAAAATAACGGTTCATGTACGTTTACAACAGATATACAATCAGTTTATTTCCTTTTGTGCGCTATCTAATACATAAATATTTTTTATGGGCGTGGAATAATTTGCTGTCTGCATCGTTTTACAGGTATGCCCATGGAGGCGCATGAAAATGAGCTCAGGAATGAGCTCGCCACCCTGATTCCGCGATTGCGTCGCTTCGCCATGACACTGACCAGTAACATTCATGATAGCGACGACCTGGTGCAGAATGCTATTGAGCGGGCATTGAAAAACTTGAATCGTTGGGAGCGCGGAACACGTCTGGATAGCTGGATGTTTCGAATTATGCAAAATTTATGGATTGATCAGTACCGTGCCAACCAACGCCGAGATACCGGCACATCAATTGATGATCTGCCGAATTTGAGCGGTGAAGATGGCCGTCAGGTGACAGAAAATCAGCTGATGGTACGTGACATGGAACTTGCCATCACTAAATTGTCTGAGGAACAGCGTAGTCTGGTTGTACTGGTACTCGTCGAAGGAATGTCGTACCGCGAGGCGGCGAAGATATTGAATACTCCCATCGGCACGGTGATGAGCCGTTTGGCACGTGCCCGTAAAACGTTGGCTGAACAGTTACAGCCTGGAGGTGTATGATGGCGCCATCACAACATGAGCACATTGATGATGAGATGCTCGTTGCATTTCTGAATTGTGAGCTATCCAGTAAGCAGAGCGCATATATAGAGCAAGCGATCAATGATGATGAACAGTTGGCTGCGCGAGCTGATAACCTGATGCAGGTGGATGAGCCGCTTGTAGAGCTAATATCGCAGGCGCATCAAAAGATATTGCGTGAACCCGTACCATCTCGATTAAGTGCGGCGGTGTGGCAAACTACCTCAACAGGAGCGCGCACCGAGGTGATGAAGCTCCCTGCACGGCAACGTTTTACAGGCTATGTGCCGATGGCGATAGCAGCCTCGGTGACACTCGTGATCGGTAGCCTGCTGGGCCAGCAGTTTGCGGAGCAGGGCATCGACTCACGCAGCCTGACACAAGCGGATGCTGGTATCATCATTGCCCCAACCCCTCTCTATGTCGCGCTCGAGCAGACACCCAGCCAGCAACCTTTTGTGGCGGGTAACGGCGATATCATCCTGCCGGTGATGACTTTTCAGGTCAATGATGGCCGCTACTGCCGTGAATTTCAGATTAACACAGACAGTAAGGTATCTGTTGGAGTCGCATGCAAACAAAAAGACTACTGGAATATGGAAATTTTGCTTGCTGCTGACAGCCGCCCAGTGGATAGTAAAAGCTATCAGCCTGCATCAGGCTATAGTCAGGTAGCACTGGATGCAGTGCTCGATGGTTTATGGAATGGTGTGGCCTTTGATCAGGCTGCGGAAAAAGAGCTTATCCAACAAGCCTGGCGTTAGGCTGCATATTTATTGTTGTGCCATATATAAATCGTAGTAACACCCACGCAAATTCATTAGCTGATTGTGTTTGCCCTGTTCGACAACTTCCCCTTTCTCAATTACCAGAATATGGTCAAATTTTTCGACTAAGTGCATATTATGTGTAATCATTAAAATTGTCTTATTGCGCTGCATTTTCTCTATTGCTTTATGTATAGCCCGTTCCGAAATAGCATCAAGTGCTGATGTTGCTTCATCCATCAGTAAAATTGCAGGTTCTTTAATTAGTGCTCTTGCCAATGAGATTCGCTGTTGTTGTCCACCCGATAGTTTTGAACCCCTTTCCCCAACTTGAGTTTTATAACCGTCGGGAAATGTCGAGATAAAACTATCTGCGTTCGCTTGTCTGGCAGCACTTTTAATTTGTTCTTTGCTTGCGTTAAGTCGACCGTATCCAATATTATCTGCGATGCTGGTATTAAACAAAACAGGGTTTTGCAAAACTACGGCAATCTGTTCTCGTAATGAGTCTCGAGTGAATGTTTTTATATCCAGGTTATCGATCGACACACTGCCACTATGAGGTTCTATCAGGCGTAAAATCAACTTGGCAATGGTTGATTTTCCAGCCCCGGATGGCCCTACCAGGGCCACTTTTTGACCCGGAAAAATCGTAAATGAAATGTTTTTTAATGCTTTATTATTGCTGGAATCATATTGAAATGAAACAGAAGAAAATTTAAGTTCCCCATAAAATTTTGGTGCATTGATGGCATGGTCTGAGTCAACAATACCAGGTTCAGTCTCTAGTATTTCAGAAATTCGCTCAATACTTACCATTCCGTGAGAAAACTTTGTCGTCAGCTTTGCGATACTACGAATAGGCTTGTAAATATTACGCACATAAGAAACGAAGACCAGTACATCACCCGGTGACATCGATCCATCAAGTGCATATAGAGACCCGACTAAAATAACCAATGCGGTACCAAAGGCAGTGACAATCTCAGCGGTCCGTGTGGTTAAAGCCTCTAGCCGGGCAGCATTGATACCTTGTTCCATCGTTAATTTGTTTACTTTATTGAAACGCTCACTCTCATAATCTTCCCGTGCATAAGCCTGAACCAGCGGTATTGCGCTTAATACTTCATTAGTACGAGCAGCAACTTTTCCTTCTTGACGTCGCTGTTCACGCACCGTTTTTCTCAGTCGGGAATACATGACATATAACACAGTAATAATAATGGGGAACGTCAATAAAATAATGATACTTAATTTCCAGTTAACGATAAACATAACGATAAACATGCCAGTAATCAGCAAGACCTGGGTGAAAATCATGATTAATGAATCAGAAAAAATATCTTTTAACGCAGCCGTATCTGTTGTTAACTTAGTTAATATTTCACCTGTTTGTGAATTTTGATGAAAACTGAGAGGCAGGCTCTGAAAGTGTGAAAATAGTACGCAGCGCAAGTTAAAAACAATTTTACTTCCTAGTTTTGCAGCAAAACATGATTGGTAGTAGGAAAATAACCCGCGCATTAAAGCAATAAAAATCACACTAAGCGATAAAACAATCAGTACGATATATTGATTGTCTGAAAAATAAAAATCAACATCCTTTATATTGCCTAATAACACATAATCGAATATAAACTTCATTGGCCAGGGTACCAGTAACGTCATCAATACATACCCAATGGAACATGTCATGGCGATGGCTATACCACTTTTATACTGGAATAATTGCCCGTAAACAACTTCTTTTAAAACTTGATGTTTTTTATTCATGATTTTATTTTTTACAATGAAATATTCATAGGGGGTGATTTATATCAATAATAATCTGCTATTTTTTGTTCGCATAAATTTAAAATATCTATCATGAAATCTTTTCTTTTAACAAATAGTGTGCTGAGATAAATATGACGCATCAATGTAAGTAATGTGTACACTTTTACTGGATTTCGTTCAGAATTACCTGCAAGGTCAATAAATGATTCTAAGATTATCTCTTCATGCTGATTTAAAACCTGTGCATCACCATATTCACGAAGACTGTATTCTGTTAAATGCCCGAGGAAGTTTCCAATATCAACGGCAGGATCTCCCATGCAAAAAAGATCAAAATCCACAATATGAATTTTTTCTGACAATGGAGAAACGATGATTTGATCGGAATAAAAATCTCGGTGAATAGGTTGTAGTTCACGTTTGTGCAGGTCTTGAGAAATAAACCTGGCTTTTATCAATAAATCATGTAGTTTTTTTTCTAAAGAGGGATGGCTTGCACTAACCATTTGAAAGCAACCTTCAAGAATATCTAACTCATCATTCAATGTATGTTTACGCTGAACGAAAATTTTACTAAGATGAATTTTTCGCGCCGCATGAGCGATAGTTGGCATTAGTTTGAGGCTACCAGGCATCGACAATAAATCAGTCAAATTTTCTCCCGCCAGTTTCTCCTGTAACCACATATTGAGTTCTTTAATTCGTCCAATAGGCATTGCAACCGAAACAGAATCAAAATTCTGAGTTGAAAACCCATTCTTCCATAAGAGTTTCTGAAATCGGTAATCTTTTTTCCCTGAGTGATTTGTTCTGATTTTCCCTAGTAATATAAGGAGCCGTAAAGTATTTGTAGACTTTAATTCGCAGACATATTCAATTAAACAGCGTTTTCCTGGTTTGTGTCGAATAACTTCGATTGATTTAATTTTTAACGATTCATGTGGTTGGCAAACAGTAGATAAGTTTTTTAGTTGATCTGTCATATACGAAAAATCCAATGCCAATACGGCCGTGGGTAATGCCCGGTCTGATGTGACATTAAAAGGGGGTTCATTAAAATTCATAATGCTCCCTTAATGCTCATCACTCGTTTTACGTTATGATCCCATGTGTATCTTTCCTTTGCGATTTTTTCTGCATTAAAACCCAGTAACCTGGCAAGTCCCGGGTTTTTTAAAATATTCAAACAGTGGTTGGTTAATTGTTCTACATCTCCCGGTTCATAAAGTAACCCTGTTTCATTATCTTGAATAATATCCTGTATTTGCCCAATTCGAGTAGTAACAATAGGTATCCCACAAGCCATATATTCAAATAGTTTTAACGGAGAAAAATAAAAATCATGCTCAGGTTTCGCGTACGGTGCGAGCGCAATATCAAACAGGTTAATAATACCTGGTATATCTTTATGTGGTAAATTACCGGTAAAAATTACATTATTTTCTAAGTTTTTTTCACGGAAATCACATGCCAGGCTGTTTTTTAATGGGCCTTCTCCAACAATCAATAACTGCACATCTGGATGGACAGCTTTGATTCGATTTAGTAGTTCAGGTAGAATTTTAACGCCATGCCAGGGCCTCAAACCGCCAACAAACCCTAATACTGGCCCCTGACCTAATCCTGTTTTATCACGCAATGCATTATTTTTTTCTTGAATATTAAATAGTTGAGGGTTCACACCATTGGGAATGACATGAATTCGGTTAGAATCAATGTCTAATGATGCCACATAGTTTTTTAACTCTTTAGATACACAAAGAATTGCGTCAGCATGGCTCAATAGTTTACGCTCCGCAGCATAAGCAAGTTTTTTTGTTTCGCTTGAACGATAAAGGTGTTGCTCCAAAGCCAGAGGGGCATTAATTTCAACAATCAAAGGAATTCCCAGTTCTTTTTTTAGCGAAATACCTGCTGTGGAATACAAAGATGCACGAACATAAATAAAATCAGGAGGCGATTTTTTAAATCGTCGAAGCAATTTACCTTCAAACTCTTCATTGTAAACAATACGACGTATTTCTCCGGATAAAGCAGAAGTTTCACCCAGGTTTTCAGTGTATGACTTAATAGCATGGATCAGTTCAACAGTGTTTTTATTGGCAGAAAACTGGATAAATTCAGCTTCAGTGTCCTGAGGGATATCCCATGGAGAACTAGTTGCCATTGGTGCCGCGATAACAACTGAACAACCCGTTTGAACGAGCGCATTAGACATTTCACGTACATGAACAGCGGCACCTTTCCCACCCAGTACGGGAATCCCATAATCGGCACAGATATAAAGTATTTTCATGCGCAATACACTTCAGGTTGGTTTTTTTTAGTTGTATTATTTTTTTCAATAGCATATTGATTGTTCATAATGCAGCGGAGTATTTTTGTATTTTTATCAATATCAAACTCCTTTTCAATGAGTTTCCTGGCATTTTTCGACAATGTCATTCCCAGGTTATCGTCATTTAATAAGCGTTCGATGGCATTGGAAAGTTGGAGAGAATTTTTTTCACTAATTAACAGGCCAGTGACATGATCTTTAATTACTTCAGGTATCCCTGTCACATTTGTTGAGATACAAGGAGTCCCTAATGCCATTGCTTCCAGTAAAACTGTGGGTAATCCATCTCGGTTTCCATCTTCTGCAATAATACAGGGCGCTGCAAATACAGCTGAATTTTTCACCAGCTGTTTGACTTCCATTTGTGTTTTTTCACCCAGTAAAATGACAAATTCATCTAAATTTTTAGTAGAAATTTCATTTTGAAGCTGCTCTTTTAGTGGGCCATCACCGATGATCAGGCATTGAAAATCAACTCCTTTTTTCCGTAGCCTGAAACAGGCATCAATTAAGAAAGAAATTCCTTTTTTAGTAACAAGCCTGCTGACAGAAATAATTGTTTTTGATATTTTTTTCGGTTGTTCGTATACAAATTCATTGAGAAATAAGCCATTGTAAACTCGCTGTAATCGAGAGGCTGATTCGCCATAATGCTGTTTTATATAGGTATAATTAAAATCACTAATGGTAATGGCTGCCTGCGCATATTCGAGCTTATTGGAAAAATCACTTTCAACAACACTACTGTGAAATATGTCTTTTGCATGCGCAGTAAAGGTATATGAAATCCCAGTCATCAAGGCTGCCAAACGTGCCACGGTAGTCGCAGTAGTCGCAAAATGTGCGTGTAAATGTGTTATTTTTCGATCACGAATTATATCTGCAAGCATGAATGCCTGAGAGATTTCATTTGCATTACTATATTGGGACTCTTGTAAGGTATTCCATTGTTGTGGATAATGCAGAGTGCCTTTCTGTATTAATTTCCACAGTTTTTCTCCACTAAGAGGGTTTTCAGGAATGTAAGTTACTGCAGACTGAATACTGGACAGCATTTCATGGAAACGACCATCAACGGGTTTTCTCAAGGAAAATATATCAACATTCACACCTGCTTTTTGATGTGATAAAATCTCATTAACAATGAACGTTTCAGAAAATCGTGGGTACATTTTCATAATATATGCAATACGTGGTGCTTTTCTTGTAAACATATGAATTACTCCTTAAAGTAAAAATTGATATCTCATTAAAATATCTATTTTCGGGCGATTAAATTAATTAAACTGGATAACATCTGTAGTCCATTTAAGTTTATT
Source organism: Gammaproteobacteria bacterium (assembly GCA_021648525.1). Classification (GTDB taxonomy): domain Bacteria; phylum Pseudomonadota; class Gammaproteobacteria; order SZUA-140; family SZUA-140; genus SZUA-76. The sequence continues at coordinate 55,464 of JAKISP010000016.1, read as the reverse complement.
TTTTCTCTAGCACCTTTAATCTCTGGGCCATCACTCATCAGCCAGTCCGTTATTTTTTCAGGTGATACCTCATCAGGGTGAAGCATGTCTACAACGCCCATTTGTTGTAAGCGACTGGCTCGAATCCACTGTTCTTTACGGGGTTCAATACGCGGGACAATGAGTGATTTTTTTTCCAGGGAGAGGACTTCACAAATGCTATTATATCCACCCATTGTGATCACTCGATCTGCTTTCTCAATCAAATAACCGGGCTCTTTTATAAAATCAAGTATGCGTATATTTTTTTCTTTAGCACAATCATTGAGTAATTTATGTTTGATATCATCAGGTAAATATGGGCCTGTTACCAATATTCCATAATAATTTTCCGGTAATTTTGCAGCAATAAAAGACTCGGCAAGCCTGGCTCCATCTTGTCCACCACCCAACATACAAACAACCAGTTTTTTTCTGAAATTAAATAATTCATTGAGTTCACGATTAATATTAAAAATATTGGCAAGGTTGATTCTATTTCGTTGGTCAAAATAGCCTGTGTAGTAAACTTTTTTGATAATTTCCTGAGAAAATTTGCTTTCAATCGTTAAGTCATATACTGCTGGATCTCCATAAATCCAGATCATGTCATAATAGTCGCGATAGGCTTTCTCGATTGATAAATATTGACGCCTGGATACTGTCGATTCATCCTGGATATCCCTTAGTCCAAGAACACACCTTGTGCTGGTTTTTTTTCTTAAATAATTCAATACCAGGTTCAATTCGCCTAATGCACCGTCGGGTACATTATCAACAATAAAAACATCCGGCTTAAACGATTTTAAAACAGAAAAAATAGTATTTTCTCTGAGTTCATGTAACTCGTGATTTTCCACTTTTAAATTTCGTGGCTGATAATTTCCATTCAATGTTTTATGGTATGAAGGCAATACCAGACAGTCCACATTCTCAGGAAGCGGGAATTCTCCTATCTCCTTTGCTCCTGCAATCATCAATATAGTAGGGTCAATATTAGAGCTTGCTAGTGTTTGCGCAATCAATAAATTTCTTCGCATGTGGCCGAGTCCCATGGTGTCATGTGAATAGAGTGCTATCCGACAACGACGTGATGTTGTTCTGGATTTGTTTAACCTACCCCTTTCTGCCTCCCATTTTTTTGTGTAATTCAGCATGGATTCTGGATCAGGTATTATTATTTCTGGAGATTTCAAGCCAATCATTTCAATAAACTCTTAATAAAATAGCAGGGAATGAAAGTAAAATATTCTGTATTCAGGAATGATGTTTGACAGTCAGAACCAGTGCTTGATGGTTATCAGTTTTTTTAATTTCATCAATACTATATTTTCATTATTGATTTGAACATGACTATGGTTTATTTCGATAATATGCAGCATGATGATTTCCATATTGTTGATAATATTTATGTCAATTTACAACTTAAACAACGAACTCGATTAATGTTTATTCCGTAACAATGGAATTATTTTTACCGACATTAAGAATTAGACTGGATTCTATTAAAACTAGCATTGACTTAACAAAACGTATTTATCTATAAACCTGAATCCCTTAGAGAAAAATATCATCTAAACTTTACATCACGTTATTGATATGAAATTAACAACTGAGATTAAGCTACGCCTTCGGCACATGATGACTGCGTTGTAACGTGCTGGAATAAAATGAATGTTCTGGAATAAAATGATTATTCGGTCTCATTACACCCTGTTCTGGCCGCTGAAAGAGGGTATTCATTCCGTCCAACTGAAGTATTTTCTAATACATGACCCACTTTATACTGGCGGGTCATCATTTATGTGGAGGTAGCAACCATCCCCTGCAAGTACCTTGCCTAAAACACCTATTATTGGCGCTATGAGGGCAGGCAGGTCAATTGATCCGTCAATAAAAAGGGATTGATGTACTAGTTCAGAATGAATATGGGGAAGATTAAATTCGCAACTCAAGCTCGCTAAGTAGCACGGTTGCTTGCTGTGATCCACGGGAAAGAGTCGTTTCATCATATTGAACAAGGTCGGTGCGCCAGTTAATCCAGCGAGTGACTTTCATTGAAATACCTATGCCGATCACTTTGTAGTCTCGACTGGACGAAGTGGTACGGGAAGTGGACAGAGCTGCTCGCCATTTTGGCCCACGCCAGGAAACACCAATATTTATCTCTCTCTGATTGTAGTCTCTTGTTCGTCTATTACTATCACCGCGCCATACATATGCCGCGCCTAAAACAAGATGATCACGCCGCATTTCGCCACCAAAACTCCAGGAGCTAATATCTGCACGCTCGGTAATGGGGTCAGCATTGGCTGTTACATAGGTGCCACTAAGTCCGCCAATCCAGTTGCCTAGATCCTTTTGATATTGTGTTCCGATTTCGATTGCATTACGCTGGATCGTACGATCACGCGCTCGCACGGCATCCAGTTTTGAAGTTAACTTCGGTGCATAAGAGAGACCATAACGCCAGCCATTTGAAGGTGCGGAAAGATAGATGAGTTTTGTCGCATCCCTGGTATCATAAGCAGACAACAGAGCCTGTCGTCCGACATAACGGGTAAAATCCCCCCGTATTTGCCCCAGTCCAATAATCGGTGCACGGTAAGCAAGTCTATCTGCGGGGCCATCCTGTTCGCCGATTTCCACTCGTCCAAAGTCACCCGCCACATAGGCGTAGATTTCATCGCGCTGCAATGCTTCAGCAGTACGGGGCTTAGCGTCATACTCAACACGTAAACCATAAATCAGGGCATTAAGGCTAAGCCATTCAACATTGACTCGCAGCGATGCATCATTGCGCCAGGGGTCCTTATCACGAAGAACCATCTGGGTATTCCATGCTGCAATTTGTGACGCAACTGTTATACGTGCCCAGGCCTCAACGCCATTTTTCTGATATTTGAGTTGTTTTGCCTCTGCAGACGGCGTCATCAGTAAGGTCATCAAAATCAGCCATAAGGTGACAGTGAAAATACCTTTCATTTGCTTTATTTCATATGGATTCATACTCAGATAACGTCGTAATTATAAATTTATTCCGAGTACTGAAGGAATATTTTTTATTTTTCTTATCTCTCATTAGATATCAGAGCTTAATAAGCTGTCCAGTTTTAGGGTGCCACACTTCACCTGTTGGTGGTAGCCACTACTGGTTCTCCATCAAACCCTGCGTTCAGCATCGATGCCATTCAAGACGGCAGTCAAAACAGCTCAGATGTGTTGAAGATAGTGGGGTTTTTCGAGCCAGGCAGTGCCGGTAATACGCTGCTAATTTGCACTGAAGGTCAGAGCAGGATCTGTATTGAATAAACGACAGATGGAAACACATCATGTTAATTTTTGAGTCTGACCTTATTTAGTGCGGTTGTTTGTTACATTTTAAGCGGTTTTTGTTGTTGACTTGTTAAACCAGCAGACTAGCGCTGGCAGTAAAAATATCGCCCCCAGCATATTCACCAAAAACATAAAGGTGAGCAGGATGCCCATGTCTGCCTGGAATTTAAGTGGTGAAAATATCCAGCTGGTGAGGCCAATGGCGAGTGTGATGGCAGTAAAGAGCACGCCACTGCCGGTTTGACAGAGGGTTTTCCAGTAGGCCTCGTAGAGTGAGCTTTCGGTCTGCATAAACTCACGTAATCGGCTGTAGATATATATCCCGTAGTCGACCCCGACCCCGACCCCGAGGGCGACAACGGGGAGGGTGGCGACCTTGAGGCCGATATCCATTATCGCCATCAATGCGTAGGCGAGCAGTGACACCAGCCCAAGCGGGAGCATAATAGAGAACGTTGCACCGATGGAGCGAAAGGTAATCAGGCATAAAATAAAGATCGCGCTGAAGAGGTAAAACAGAATCGGGAACTGTGCCCGTTCGATCTCTTCATTGGTAGCCGCCATCACACCGACGTTACCGGTGGCGAGTAAGAATTCCACCTCATCATGCGGCTGCTGAGAGCGGTAATCTTTAACTGCGGTGATGATGGTATTGATGGTGGTTGCTTTGTGGTCATCGGTGAAAATGAGTACCGGCATTACGCTGCAATCGGTATTCAGCAGGCCACTGCTGGTGGGGATGTAGGCGACTGACTGTGCAAGGGCTGACTCATTACGTGGTAACACACGCCACTTCATCGCACCTTCATTCCAGCCTGCATTAATGGTCTTGACAATACCGGGCATCGCGACGACGGATTGTACTCCCGCAACATTTTGCATATGCCATTGAAAATTATCGATGGCACTCATTACACTATGTTTGATACAGCCTTCGGCGCTGGTCTCGACAATCACCGTTAATAGGTCAACCCCGATTGAAAATTTATCGGCGATAACCTGGGTATCAATGTTGTAACGGGCATCGGCTCGTAGCTCGGGTACTCCGCGCTGAAGGTCGCCAATACTCACCTCTAATGCCTTCCAGCCGCCGACGACAGTCAGCACGAGTGACAGTGCGATAATGATCTGCGCGGGTTTGGCGGTGGCGGCCAGGGCGACGATACGCCAGACCTTTTTCATCCGTTCGGCGCGATTTCTAAGTTTATTGATCTGCTGTGGACGTGGTGTGATATATGAGATCAGGATCGGTAGTAGCAGCAGGTTACTGAGAATAATCACTGCAATCCCGAGGCTGGCGGTGATCGCCATCTCCTGGATGACCCTGATCTCGATCAGGTAGATGGTGATGAAGCCGAGTGTGTCACTGGCGAGTGCGATGGTGCTGGGAATCAGCAGGCGCCGAAAGCAGATGCGTGCGGCGGCTTCTGGTGCTTGCCCGCTCGTAATCTCGGTGAGCTGGTTGCCCACCATCTGCACCCCGTGGCTGACCGCAATGGCGAATACCAGAAAGGGTATGAGTACGGACATCGGGTCAATCCCATAACCTAGCATGGGCAATAAGCCGAGTTGCCACACCACTGCAATGAGTGCGCTGCTCAGCAGTGCGGTGGTGAGGCGAATTGAGCGGGTATTGGCATAGGTGAGCAGGGCGGTGATGAAAAAGGCGATTGCAAAAAACATCACCACGCGGGATGCGCCGTTGGCAATGTCACCGACTGCCTTGGCAAAGCCGATGAGGTGGATGTCGAGTGCAATATCAATGTTGTTGTGCTGATATTTCTGACGAATGTTCTCTTCCAGCAGATCAGCCACTTCAATGTAGTTGAGTGGCTCACCAGTTTGCGGGTGGAACTCCTGTAGCTGCACGCTGATCAGTGCGCCACTGAAATCATTAGCGACCAGACGGCCGACAATACCGGCCTTAATAATATTTTGCCGAACCTGCTGTAGCCCTTCCGGGGTGGGTTCAAAATCAGCGGGGATCACATTGCCACCCGCAATGCCATCTTCGACCACCTCTGTGAAACGTACATTGGGGGTAAAGAGAGAGGTGACGCGGGTGCGATCGACACCGGGAATAAAAAAGACTTCATCGGTGACGGCGGCCAGATGATCGAAGAAGGGCTTATTGAAAATGTCGCCTTCTTTCATCATTAAGGCGATAAGGATACGGTTGGCACCACCAAATGATTGTTGGTGTTTGCTAAAGGTCTGCATGTATTCATGCTTCATCGGGAGCAGCTTGGTAAAACCGGCATCGATGCGTAGCTGGGTGGTGGAGTAGAGCATCACAGCGGTAATGATGACAAATAGTGCAATCACCACCTTGCGGTGAGCGAACAGTATGCGCTCTAGTACACTGCTGATGTTATTCATCCGTTATCGAGCCATTATTCATTGGGTGTGAACCTGGTGACACCTGCTTCACCAATGAGAATGATCGCGTCATCACCTTGCAGCATGGCAGCAATACCATTGCGCTCTGGTAGCTGTTTTAGTTCGATTTCAGTTTCATTACAGTACGGCGCGATGAGTAGGGTGCCACTGAGACCGCTGATATAACAGCGCCCATCACTTCCCCTGAGCCCTGCGGTGAGCATCGCGGTGGTGTTGGTCGGGACTGCTTGCCACTGCTCTCCTCGGTTATTAGAGATGAACAGATGGCCTCTTAGGCCAAATAAAAAGAGTGATTGTTCATTGACCGGTAGCGAGCCAAAAAAAGAGCCATGATAGGGAGAGGGCAGGGGCTGCCACTGTTTGCCATTATCATCAGAGCGATAGATCATGCCGGCTTCGGCGGCGATGAATAATGTGCCATCGTTGGTGGTTGTGATGTGGTTGAGGTGAAAGTCATCCTCTTCACTGATTATTTTTTGTTGCCAGCTGTCGCCACCATCCTGGGTGGTGAGTAGCAGGCCATAGGCACCAATAGCAAGGCCATGCTGTGCAGTGCTAAACCAGACATCCAGCAGTGGCGCCTGTCCATCAATATCGCGATACACTAATTGCCAGGTTTTTGCGCCATCCTGTGTGCGCAGAATGGTGGCGTCATGACCCACTGCCCAGCCAAGCTGAGCATCATGCAGGTGAACGCCGGTTAATAATACCTGGGTCGGGACGCTTGCCTGTAACCAGTGATGGCCTTCGTCATGGCTATAGAGAATATGGCCGCGCTCGCCAACGACCACCATGAGTCCGGTTTGCTGTGCACCGTCGAGCAACAGCGAATGCACTGCGAGCTTCGATGGTACTGCGGCGGCACTATCAACCCGCTCTGCGATGGCAGCAGTCGAAAATGATGTACTGAATAGCAGCGCAGCCGCGATCAATGCATGCAGGCTGAGTGCTGTGCGAGGCTGCAAAAAATTCATGCCGGGTTAAACGTTGTGGCTATGTGATCAGTCTCACTGTTATCTGCTTTATTAGCGGCGGCCATCGCGTCGTAGTGCTGCGGGGGTGTAATCGGCTGCGCTGCGTTCAAAACCAAACTCATACATTTTATCTTCATTATCAAGTCCGAAGGCAAGGTAGCGCCCGGCCTGCAGGTCGGTATGGACTTCGAGTGTGGTCCACAACATCGGCATCTCATAGTAGTTAATCACATGCCCTTCTGATACGCGCCATAACTGGTCACGTTTGTCATACTGATCTACCAGCAAAATTTGCCATGAATCTTCGTCGATATAAAAGGTGCGGCGTTTATAGAGATGGCGCATGCCCTCTTTTACGGTGGCTTCAACGATCCACACACGGTGTAATTCGTAACGCAGATGTTCCGGGTTGATGTGTAGCGGTTTTAGAATGTCATCGTATTTCAGGTTGTCGCTATGTAGTTTGTAGCTATTGTAGGGGACGTAAATCTCCTCGCGGCCAACCAGTTGCCAGTCATAACGTTCAGGGCTGCCGGTAAACATGTCGTATTGATCGGTGGTGCGCATCCCGTCTGAAGCGATGCCGGGGTTGTCAAAAGCGACGTTAGGGGCGCGTCGTACTCGGCGTTGTCCTGGGTTATAGAGCCACGCTTTACGTGGTTCTTTAAATTGATCCATGGTCTCATGTATCAGAAGAATCCCACCGGCGAGGCGAGGTGGTGCGAGTACCTGCTGTTTGAAATGAATGATGATGTTATTGAGTTTCTCTTCTGTCATCCCCTCTTTGGCGTACTGCATGTGGAATTCATCATAAAATTTCACCAGCGTATAGTCGCCATTACGGCTGGGTGCGGTCTGAGAAAAGTGACGTGCGGTGGTCACGCCGCGCCAGCGTAAAATATGATTCCAGATCGCCTCCAGCCCTGATGCGGGAAGTGGAAAAGGAATGGTGATTGCCGCGCCGGTGACGCCATTGCCATTTGCCGTTAACGTTGCGCTGGAGGCATTTTTGATCGCCGCATCGTAGATCCGTTGTGGCGCGGCGGCGCTACGTTTAGTAGGGTAAACGTTGATATAAAAACTGTCGTAGGCTTCGAGCATCGCTTTGTGGCCAGCAGAGAGCTTGTCGGCATATTGTGCCATATTATCTTTGGTGATGGTGAAGCGTATTTTATCATCTGCATATGGGTCTGGGTGGTGGTCGCCTTTTTTATAGCCTGCGGGTGGAGTGGTAATGCCGCCTTCCCAGGGGGGAATAGTGCCATCGCTATTGCCCGCCTTGATCGCGCCCATCGGGGTTAGATCATTCCCGAGGCGCGCAATTTCGTCGGCGTCTGGTTGGGCCGATGCGGTGGCAGATAGTGTGCTTAGCGTCATCGCAAACAGCAGTGAGGCCGCGCTACGTGCCGAGAAGAGTCTGTCTGAGGGGTGGCTGGGGGTTGAGCCTTGAGTCAGTGTTGTCATTGCGCTGCTCCTTAAAAAGAGTATTTAATGTTGGCCGCAATGAAATCGCGATCGTTAATCAGGTTGTAGCGCCCTGCGCCGCTGAAACGGGTGTAGCTGATGTCGGCACTGTAGACGTTTTGATAATCGCCGCTGAGACCGAGTGTCACCGCCCTGCGGCCTTCAATAAAGTTACCAGCGGGGCCAGGGGAGATGCCGTTAACATCATGTTGCCATGCAATGCGGGGTGCCAGGTTGATGCTTTTATAAACGTTATCAAACTGCATCCTGGCTAACAGGCGATAGCCCCATGAGACCTGGTCCGCAAAGCGGTCTGCCGTCTCATAGCTATTCTGGTGAAGTGGCGCGAGGTTGGGGTTACCGCTGACAAAGGTGCCGGGGCCGTTCAGCCGCAGCACCTCTTTGTCTGGCATATCGAGCACGGTGGTCACACCCACTTCACCGAGTAATACTGTTGCGTTGGCTCCCCAGGCGGGGCCGAAGATTTTAGTGGCGGTGACCTGTGTCTGGCTGACATCGCGACGTAGATAACCGGGGATGACCGTTTCAAATCCAACTAATCCTAACTGCCCTTCGTTAGCGAGCAGGGCGGCCGCGGGTGATAGATTGGCCTGAGCACCAAGGGCGGCCAGCAGGATCTCTATATCGTCGATCTGCAGTGGTACATCCTGGCGGTAGGAGACCTCCCCCTGTAGCGCAATGCCCGAACGCCCTAACAATGTATTAAAACTCAGGCCGTAGAGTTTGATGTCTTCTGGATAGCTGATGAAATAGCGTGCACTTTCAACATAGCTCTGGCCGTTAGGGTCAACGCCGAGGGTCGCGGCGGCAGTACCAGTGATGGCACCAATCAGTGGTAGGCGACTGTGGTAATTGATGTAATAGAAACCGAACTCGGTGTTATTGAGCGCTTCAGAGTAGAGGCGGAAGGCGAGGCCAAACTGACCGCTATCTTTCGCTTCCTGATCAGGCGCGCGTGATACGACGGCGGTGGTGGCAGGAGGGGATACGACCGTGCCAGGTGAAATTTGATCAGGCACCGCGCCCCAGCCGAGCATGACGCGGGAGCCACCATCGGCGGCAAAATCATTGGCGCTGAAATAGGAGCCGACCGGGTCTGCTATGGTCTTCTCCCACTTAAGCTGGTAGAAGAGTTCAATACTGGTGTTGTCGCTGGTGTCCATCGCAGCAGAAAGAATAGGTACCGGAATTAACGCTTCGCGTAGCTCTGCTCCGGGTACGCGGATTTTTGAGACATCCACCGGGTTAATGGTGTTGATGCTGTTCTGAATAAAGGTACTCTCACCCCAACTGAGTAGCTGATTACCAATGCGCACTTCGGCGTGCTGGTTGCTAATATTAAACTGACTCCATAGATAGGCATCGAGTAATTTGACAGCACTGCCGGACAGGTCCAGCGTCTTTTCACTTAACGGGGTGCGAGCGCGGTCGCCTTTTTCATTTTCAATATCATAGAAGGCCGAGGCGCGCACAAAGGCACCATAGTTCTGGTAGCTCAGCTCCATTTCGGAGGTTACTTTGAATGCGTTGCTGATAATGCCTTTATCATAGTTTAGATTGCCATCATCACTATTGGCGCCAAAGGCAGTGCCACCGTTGGCGATGCCAATAATGCGCTGGTCGCGGCTTTCCACACGACTGGCGAGGCCGTATGAGAGGGTGGTATCGATCTGCCCCTGGAGGCCGTTGTGATTGAAGCTGGCAGCGTTACTAAGGCCACAAGTTAGCAGCAAGGTGGAGGCAGTGGTGATGACGATGAGTTTGTTATTCATTTTATTTCTCCTGTTCGTCAGGCCGGTTATTCGACAACCGAGGTGTCGCTGATGGAGACGGTTAAACCGCCGGTTGCCAGAAATATGGCGGCTGCACCTTGCATAACGGTGGTCGCCGTTATACTTGCTGTTGGGTCAAGCAGTGATGCATGATCACCCGCCGTGAAGCGAATTTGTGCCAACTGCTGGCCACCGGGAGAAGCTGTGCTGCTAAAGCGAGTTAGCCCCAGTAGCGTTGCGAGTGGATCGGTGCCGGACAGCGGTGCGGGTATGGTGCCGGCGGGTGCATCGGCCATCACATTGATCGGAATCACCTGATCTGGCAGATTACCCGCGCCATCACCGATTATTTCAAATAGCAGAATGCCGCGTCCGGTGGCGGCTAAAGTGGCGTAGTTGCCAGGGTCGCCACTATCGACCATGGTCTGTGCGGCCCCCATGAAGCGTTCGTAATCGGCCGTTCCTTTGGTCACACCCGCTGCGGCCAGGCCAGCGGCAATCACCGGGCCAAATGAGGCGGAGCCATCCAGCAATTTGGCGATGCCACTACCCGGCATCCCCAGCACGGCCTCTTTGACGCCAGGTTCCAGTGCGAGAAAGGGGGTGCCCGCCATTGCGCCAAGAGAGTGGCCGATGAAATAGACATTGCTGGTATCAAAATCAGCCCCGCCACCGTCATAGTCCATTGTGGTGAGTGACTCAAACAGGGCAAACAGGTCGGCTACGCTCTGGCGCACATTGTCGCGCGTGACTGCCAGGTTGGTGAGGTTGATGTAGTGTGTGCCGGAGGTATCCGCTGTACCGTCAGGGCCGGGTGCGCTGGTTGCGTTATCAACAAGATCGAGGTCAAAGGTGCGTTCAATACCTCTGTCAAGTAGCGATGTAGTGGCCAAACCATGCAGGGGCATATCAATCGCTACTGCGGCAAACCCAGCGCTCGCAAGCGCATCGGCGATGGCGAGCATGGCAGTGCGGTTGCTGGTGATGCCGTGTTGAAAGATCACCACTGGCCAGGGGGCTGAGCCTGTTTTAGGAATAGAAACCAGTAGCGGAATTGTTTCATCACTGGTCTTAACTGGCGTGGGATTAAACTGGGTTAGATTTGAACCTCCAGCCCCCTGCCAGAATTGGCTCAGTGGATCAGTAGGGGTTGTGCCATTAGTGAGGTAGTAGGGCAGGGTAAGTGTGCCTGCGTACACATCGGCGAGACCTGGCCCTGCGCCCAGTAGTGCAGCGGTATCACCAATAGGGGTAGGGTTTATCGCTGTTACCCCGCTTGTATTGGTGCGAGCAGCGGCCAGGACATCGCCAATTGACTGTGTCGTAAAGCTCCAGCTGAGTACCACTGATTCGCTGTTAATGCCCTGGCCTGCAAGTGCTACTTCTTGCGCGTTAGTGAGCTGGCGCAGTGGCTCAAGTGCGACTGCCTGGGCGTCTAAAAGGGTGGCGACCTGACTCATTCCGCTACCATCGACCAGTGGTGAGGTCGATTGGGCGAACACGTAGGTGGCCTCAGCAGTTGCAGTGCGGCCATCACCGCTCTGAATGCCGCTAGTGAGTGCGACCATGTAACTTGTTTTCGCTTTAAGCGGTACCAACGGGGTGATGATGAGTGTTTTTCCGTCAGGGTCGACTGGTGATATGGTGGCGATAAACTCTGCGCCGTATGTCAGTGGGCGTACCACACCAGTAACCGCACCACCAACACCCGATAGTGTGACTTCGAACAGGTGAACGGTTTGTGGTGTGAGCGTCGCCGCTTCTATCGCAAGGCTAAACGTGGTACTGATGGGGGCAATGGTTGAAAAACCATCCAGTGTATTGAGTGCAACGGAAGGGTTGGAAAAGTCGTTTTCATCAGCAACGGGAATGTTGAGTGTGGCGTCGGCTGAGCCACTGAACAGCAGATTCGATGGAAAAGGGATAATGCTATCAGCAGGGGCGAATAGCGCAGCGAAGCCAGTGTTTGAACGATCAATCTGGAGATCGCCTTCAATCTCATTATCTGTGCCGCCGCAGGATGCGAGTAAAAAAATACAGCTAACCGTCAATGCAGCAAAACTTTTGGGATAACGCATATTCCTGCCTCCTGAAATAAAAATCCCTGTGTCTATGTGTAATGTACAGCTAAAGACGCTGCTATTATCTCAATGGATTGAGCTGTCGTGTTGAGCCTTGTAGTTCTAATTTTTTGTAGGCATTGTATTGCAATAGACATCAGTTGAATACTGATACCATTAATACGCGTGCTTATGAAAAATATCAAGCCCTCTGGAAAAATAGAAATATGAATATATTAGGCATATCGGGAAGTGTACGGAGTGGATCGTATAACCTGGCGCTACTTAAATCTATGAAAGCATTATGCCCAGATGATGTGTTTTTAACTATATATGATCAGATCAAACTGATTCCGATTTTCGATCCCGAACTTGATGATGATGAAATTCCTGAGTCTGTATGTTCTTTAATTTCAATGATGCGAAAATCTGATGGCTTGATTGTGAGCACACCAGAATATGCGCACGGTGTACCGGGAGCATTAAAAAACACCCTTGACTGGCTGGTTTCTTCAGATGCCCTGATTCTAAAACCAGTGGTAGTTACTAGCGTTTCTACTAGTGGCCTGGGAGGAATTCGATCACATAGCCCCTTGATCCTTATTCTAAGTGCGATGAATACAAATGTAATTGTTGAGGGGTCTATGAATGTTCCGTATGCACAGAGTAAGTTTAACGATGATCTAAAGCTTACAGATGAGTTAACTAGAAGATCTATTGGAATCTCGTTTATGGCGATAAAACAGGCGGTAGAAAAATAAAGAAGACGCCTGAAATATAAAAAGAAGTATAAGCTGGCTGTTGTGATTGATATCTGGATACCAAAGGAATGTTGGCTTCAGTTATTTGAAGCGCCAGGTATTAATAAATTGTTTTCTGCATCATCATTTTCATCAGATCACGGAATGGTAAAACCATCGGCAAAGCCATTTGAGCCTGTGATAAAACAGACTGGTGACAAAGAACCTTTAAAATAAATGTAGCCCGGGCTACTTGCTTGTTATATCAGTTTGTTTTAGTTTCGGTGCCAGACTGAATCTCGGATGTGCTGCGATCATCCATCTCTATCATAGATCATCCCAGAGTAGTCGATGGGTATTTCTATGTTTCCTTTGAATAAAACACAAACATTTGAGCGGCCCTCTGCCCCGCAAAAACACCCAGGTTCCAGGATGGTATTTTTCGGGTATTTCACACCGATCTACAAAGAACCGTGTAGATAAAAAAAGAAATGTTGAGTCGTTGGTGATTCTATACGTCGAGATCCTGGTTGTTGTATTTACTGTGCTATCTGGTTGTTAAGCTTACGTTGATATTCCTGTGCGATATCAGGATGATTGGCTTTGAATGTACGGATGATGGTGATTATCATCTCTCTTGCGGCACCTTCTTTAAAGGCGATGTCCTGCGCTAGAATCGCGAGCAGATGATCCATCGCTTGTTTGCCATCATGCTGGGCAATCAGGCAGACGGCGAGGTCAAAGCGGGATGAGAGGTCGTTGGCATCTTCGGCGACGAGTTGTTGTAGTGCTGTCAGTCCATCAGTACGAGCGGCGGCCTGAGCGAAGAGTAGCTGGACGTTGAGTGATTTCCCCTGTTCTGAGGCGCGATCGCGTTCTGGTAGCTTGTTATAGAGCCCTTGAGCATCTCCCAGTTCATTAATGTCGATAAAGACCTGGATCATATCCATTGCAACGCGTGTATTACTGGGGTGCTTCTGGATCGCCTGAGTTAGCAGCATGATGGCTGCGGGGGTGTCACCTGCAATATGCCTGGTGCGTGCCTGTTCGCGCAGCTGGTCTGATTCATGCTGGATGTTTAACTCAGCGAGCAGTGCGCGCGCCTCATGTTCATTGGGTGCGCCCATCTCTACGCGACTTGCTTCGCCATTTTGAAAGATAATGATGGTGGGTACATTTTCAATTTTATATTGTTTACGCAGTTCAGGCTGTTCATCAATATCGACTCTGGCAAAGATAAAGTCGCCTGGAAATTCACTGGCGAGAGAGCTGAATATGGCGTCGACGCTAATGCAGTGTTCTGACCATAGTCCGATAAATGCCACAACGACAGGAACCTTTGAGGAATTTTCGATCACTGCGGTGGGAAAGGTTTTTTCGGTAATTTCAAAAATACAGGCTTCTTTGTTCATTATTTACCCATGATTGTTGCTTGCTAAGGCGGTCGTTTGAAGGATTATACGGAGAGATTGACACGCTGACCACACAGGTATGCCTCGCCTGGGTTTATTTTACAAATACCCTTTAATTATAGGTAGAAGCTTGAGGCCATTGATTTATATAAGCAAATGACTGTTTGGCTATCATAGTTCTGGTGTGAATGCAATATGATGGCATTTAATGCTTGCCCATATGCCGTTGCTTATGTAAGGTCAAATAGCCTTTTCATTAATAAGGTAATTCCTTAGTGATCTGGTAGGTTAAGTTTAATTCTTTTAATTTGTAGTCTGTTTCATAGTGAATAAAAGGGGGAGTTCTTATGTCAACTGCAGTTAGCACAGAAAATACAAGCAAAACCGATGGTCTTCTTGTGGTCGCAGTAGCGGCAATTATTGCGGTCTTGTGGGCCGTTGGTATTGCGATTTATTAAACTTAATATAATAAAAATAGTGTTGATTTAATGTTAGTAAATTTAAATCAACTTTGTTTAAATTAGCTGGTACAAGGTAGCTTGTGCTGGCTTTTTTATGGGTGTATCGATATTTTGTGACGCATTCAATGGGTGTTATTCTGACGCTGATTCCGGATGATGATGGTAGATTTGATGGTAGATTTGATGGTGTTAAAGCCTGCCAGGATAGATCCCAACGGTGTCTTTGATTAGTGTAGAATGCGATGTTTTATACTAGTGTAATAGCCAATCCATGACTGCTGCGATCTCAATTAATAATGTAAAAAAATCCTATGGCTCGCTTGATGCCCTCAAAGGGGTTGATCTGACGATTAACCGTGGTGAGTTTTTTGGCCTGCTGGGGCCGAATGGTGCAGGTAAATCGACGCTAATCAATATTATTGCTGGGTTGGCAAATGCTGATGCTGGTTCGGTGAGTGTGCTGGGGCATGATGTGGTGGGTGATTATCGACAGGCACGGCAGGCGCTTGGGGTGGTGCCACAGGAGCTGGTGTTTGACGCCTTCTTTTCTGTGCGTGAGGTGTTGAAAATTCAGTCTGGCTATTTTGGCCTGGGAAAAGAAAACGATGCGTGGATTGATGAGTTACTCGACGCGTTGGCGCTTACTGATAAGGCCAATGTGAATATGAGGGCACTTTCTGGAGGCATGAAACGACGCGTGTTGATTGCACAGGCACTGGTGCATAAGCCTGAGGTGGTGATTCTGGATGAGCCGACGGCCGGGGTTGATGTTGAACTGCGTAAGCTATTATGGGGCTTTGTTGAGCAGCTTAATCAGAAAGGGCACACCATTGTATTGACGACTCACTATCTGGAAGAAGCTGAGAAATTGTGCGATCGGATTGCGATCCTTAACCACGGAGAGGTGATTGCACTGGATTCTAAGGCCTCTTTATTACAGAGTGAAATTTGCAATAAGTTACATCTGATTATTAAAACCGCTGAGCCGATTGATCAACTGCCAGATGCACTAGCGCCATCTATACGGGATAAGGTCAAGTACCTGGATGGTTGCCAGATGCGACTGGAACTGCATAAAGATAAAGATGTGATTGTTGACGTGCTTGCCGCGATTGCAGGTGCCGGGATTAAGGTGGTTGATTTAGAGACGGAACGTGCGGATCTTGAAGATGTCTTTGTTGAGCTAACCAGCAAAAAAGTGTCATGATGAATAATCGCGGTTTTTATACGCTCTTTTATAAAGAGACATTGCGCTTTTATAAGGTGGCGTTGCAGACGATTCTTGCACCAATCATCACTACGTTGCTCTACTTTCTGGTCTTTTCCCACGTGCTTAAAGATCGCGTGATGGTCTTTGAAGATTTAAGTTACACCTCTTTTCTGATTCCGGGCCTGGTAATGATGACGATCATTCAGAACGCCTTTGCGAATAGTTCGTCTAGTCTGATTCAATCTAAGGTGACGGGTAATATCGTCTTTTTGCTGTTGACGCCACTTTCCTATGTGGAGTTCTACATGGCATTTATGTTAGCGGCGGTGGTGCGTGGCCTGGCAGTGGGTGTTGGTGTGTTTTTAATTGCGATCTGTTTTGTGCCAGTGCCGGTGCATAGTTTTGCCTTTCTCCTCGCATTCGCGCTGTTGGGTAGCGCGGTACTCGGTACGCTGGGGATTATTGCAGGTATCTGGGCTGAAAAATTTGATCAACTGGCTGGCTTTCAGAATTTCATTATTATGCCGCTTTCATTTTTAAGTGGTGTTTTTTATTCGATCCACTCTTTGCCTGCATTCTGGCAGGTGGTGTCTCACCTGAATCCTTTCTTTTATATGATCGATGGCTTCCGGTATGGTTTTTTTGGCGTCTCTGATACGTCACCCTGGATAAGCCTGGTGCTGATTGCGCTGGCCTTTATTGGTCTTGCACGCTTTGCAATCAAGCTACTTAAGCAGGGTTACAAACTACGTCATTAGAGGTGTTTTTTATCAAGGATTGTCAGAGATTTTATCAGTGGCGAGTTATGCATTGGTACTTTGGATTTTTCGCTTAATTTCAGATGCAGTTAGTTCCCAGAAGCTTTCGGGGTAGTCATTGATTGGCAGGTTTAGTTTGCTGGCAGCAAGCACCGCAAGAAAGTAAGGTTCTTTGCAGGATGAGATATCGGCCATTTCAATGGCCTTATTGGTGATCTCATTCAGTGCTCGCTGGTCATGATACTCTTCTGCTTTTTCCGCCAGGCTAATGAGGTTTTTGATGCGGTTGGCGGCATCTTCAAACCAGAAGGGTTTATGTAAATAGTCGCCTTTCTCCATGATGAAGCTAATATTAGCAGGATCGCTTAGGCCGCTGATAAACAGAAAGCGCATTTTTCGGTTCAGCTCATGCATCTGTTTGGCGAGTAAAATACCATCCGGTGCTGGCATAAAGACATCAAGCACTGCTGCATTAAATTTTCCAGGGTCTTCAGAAAAGCGCTCAAAAGCAAGTGATGAGTCGAGAAAGGCTTCGTACTGAAGGCCAAATCGTTTGGCAATACCTTCAAGGTAGATGAGAATATCTTTGTCGTCATCGACAATCATTAATTTCACTGAAACTCTCCTAGTGTACATATATCGAAACAGCGCTATCTCCTCGTCACCTATCGTCAGTTGATCAGTAACATTTAATTTTGCAGCGATGAGGATCCTCGTTTGATTTTTTTTAGGTGGTGGAAGGTGTTTCAGGTGGGGGAGGTTCAATATTCATCAATAATCTTAGCGATTCAATAAATTAAATAATAAAAATTAGCTATTAAAATCATAGTGATGGCGGGGTTATTGTGTTTTGAACAGATAATAGAGGTATTGTTTTGACCGCTTTTATTGTTGATCTTGACTGTAATGGTCTATTATTCGGATGATAATGATGTTGAGTATTGCTGCTGCACGGTCACGATTATGAACAGGCATGACATTGTGGTTATGCTGATATAAAAAATATTGGGGAGAAGCTGATGCAAATGTTAGCAAAATCATCCTTTACGATAGCGTCTGTGATGTTATGTGGTGCTATTTCGCTTTCTGTATCTCTTACGTCAATGAACGTCAGTGCGGAAGAGATTAAGTCTTCACTAGATGGCCATAATTTTGTGCTGGCTGCACGGTTTGGTCATGAAAATGTGGTGGTTAATTTGCTTAATGGTGGTGCCGACATTGAGCTTAAAGATGAACTTGGGAATACCGCTTTGATTGTCGCGGCTGCTGAAAATAAGCAGTCAATTCTCCGGCTGCTTATTGAGCGTGGTGCCGATGTTAATGCGCAAAGTAATAACGGCACGACTGCGTTGATGAATGCATCTATGTACGGCAATCTTAACGTCGTTAATTTGCTTCTGGAAACTGGCGGTAAGGTTGATCTGAAAAAAGTCGATGGGGAAACAGCTTTAGTAGGCGCAGTTCAGTATGGGCATCTGCCAATGATTGAGCTGCTGCTGTCCAGGGGGGCGGATGCAAATGTGGTCACGAAAGGGGCCTTTAATGAAGGGGGCGGAAAAACACCACTGATGTTTGCGGCCCAACATGGGGTAAAAGGGACTTCGGGTGACTGGAACCAGATTGTCGTGGTATTGCTAAAATATGGGGCTAATACTAATTTGACACGTGCTAATGGTGACACCGCGCTGACGATTGCGCAGTGGAATAATCATGACACGATTGTCGATACCCTGGAAAATGCGGGTGCTCGTGATGAAACTCATTATGCAGCGCTTTCTAGTGAAGAGTCTCTGATTAAAGCGGCTAAAATAGATGATCAGGTAAAAATCCAGTTGTTGCTGAGTCAGGATACCGCGGTTAATTTTCGAGATACGAATACAGGTATTACACCACTAATATCCGCGGTCTACTTTGGAAACATCGATGTAGTTCGTACATTAATAGAGCATGGTGCTGATGTTAATCATGTGCCATGGGGGCTAAAAGAACAACGGATTGCTAGTGCGAGTGTCTCTTTTAAAGAACGGGAACTGTTACGAACCATCTCACGCAGCGATACTGCATTGCTAGTGGCGATTCAGAAGAGTGATGCTGAGATTGCCAGTTACCTGATCGGAAAGGGGGCGAAAATTGCGGTTGCTAATCGCAAAGAAGAGACACCGACATTAATAGCTGCCAGAAACGGGAATGCAGAGTTGATGACGTTATTGCTTAAGCATGGTGCAGACAAGGATCGCGCTGTCGTTAAAAAGAAGGTGGATCGTTTTATTATACGTATCCATAAAAAAGTGAAAAGACCTTCGTTGTTGATAGCTGCGGCGAGTGGTGGGCATGTTGAAGTGATGAAAGTCCTGCTTGCAGCGGGTGCTGATATTGATATTCAGAATGAAGCGGGTATCACCGCGCTGTTTAAGGCAGCGGAGCAGGGGTATGCAAATGTAGTCGAATTGCTGCTTGCCCAGCAGGCGGCCTCTGATTTATTTGATAATATTGGTCGTACACCGTTGATGATTGCGTCGCGAAATGGCTTCCAGAGTATCGTTGAGCAATTAATCGCACATGATGCGAATGTGAATGCAATTGAGCAGCTTGATCCAGGCTCACACCGTGATATATCAATTGGTGGTATGACGGCGCTTATCTATGCCTCCAGGGGTGGGCATGCAGATATCTCAGCTATTCTATTAAAAAATGGAGCGGATAGGCGTCTATCTTCCAATACGGGAGAGACTGCACTGGGCGTAGCAAAAAAACATGGTTTTAAAAAAATTGAGCAGTTGTTAGCCGTTGGATCTATTGATGATTAAAATAACAGTATGAATTGATCGACTACTAACCCTTTTCTGCTGGAAAGGGTTTTTTTATGCCAGAGAGAAGGCTGAAGGTTTTATGCAACTGAAAAATATTGGGTTATCATCTTGCTATGCTTAATGACCTGAAATTGAATCATTTTTATACTTGCTCATTATTTTTGATGTGGCTGGTGTTGGCGCTGACTGGTTGTGACCGCCAGGAGAAAGAGGTCAGTAAGCAAGCCATTTTAAGTGAACTTGATGTGTGGGTGCATACTGGCAATCAAGAGATGTTTTTATTGCGTAAAGATCAAGTGGCCCGTTTTAATGCGAGACACAGTCGAATTAATGTTACATTAATCTCAATTCCCAAAGGTACCTATGGAGTGCAGGTTAATGCAGCGACAAGAACAGGTACGTTGCCTGATATTGTTGAGCTAGATGGCCCTTCTTTAGCCAGTTTTGCAGATCGAGGCGCTTTAATGAAGCTGGATAAAATTTTAACGACCACGACTCGTCAGGATATGCTACCCGCTGTTTTTGAACAGGGAATGTTTCAGGGGCGCATCTATTCTATCGCAGAAACCTCTGATAGCAGTGTGTTATACGCGAGGAAGAGTTTGTTGGAATCAGTCGGCTACCGTATTCCTGTACTTTCAGGTGATGCATGGAGTATGAGCGAGTTTGAAACATTATCAGGGCTGATTTTGAAGCATGAGGATTACTCTGCCAGTATTGATGTTGGGCTTAATAATCTAGATGAATCATTAACGGTAACACTTTACCCAATGCTGTTATCTGCTGGGGGTGCAATAATTAATGAGCAAGCGCCGTATCAAGTTGACGGTATACTTAACAGCGCTCGTAATATCGCGTTTCTAACACGGTTTCAACACTGGATTGAGCAGGGTTATGTTTATAACGGCATAAGTCGTGATGCCTTTATTGATGGGCGAGTGCCTTTGGCATGGGCTGGGCTTGATAAATTTTCTTCGTATAAAGCCCAGTTTGGTGATGATCTTATTGTTGTGCCACTGCCTGATTTTGGTTTTGGCAGCCAGTACGTGCAAAAATCCTGGGGATGGGGGTTGACACGTAATTGTGAAGATACACAAGCTGCAATGCGATTCCTGGAGTTTTTGTTCTTGCCTGAAGAGGTTCATTTGGCTGCACAGGCATCTGGTGGGCTTCCGGGAACATATAGCGCACTTGCAAGTTATGGTGCTGTGAGTGATCGGCCATTGATTGCTTCGCTTATTAATGCGCATCAAAAAGGAGAGGTCTATTCTCAGCTTAAGTCTTCACTTTATCCAGTTATTGATAGTGCATTTCATAAAGCATTTGTTCGTATTAAAAATGGTGTTCCTGTCGCAGCATCATTAGAAGCAGCGATTGGTGTGATAGATCAACAGCGAAAGAATCTCGAGTCTGAGTTAGCTGAGATAAATGATCAGGAGAGTTAATCATATATTACTAAGACTTCATTTCTTGTTTTTTGGGTGTGCTACTATGTTTAAAAGGACTTTAATTCAGCTATCTTAAAGAATGTTTAATTTATGGCGATAAGCTATTGGCATAGCCGCTTAAATTGTGACTATGACGGTCATTTTAAAACATAAATTGAGAATACTAGAGGGGCTAGAAATGGAAGCGGTCGATTTAATCAAAGGATCAGTTAAGCTTGCGACGCTACCTGAAGTATTTACCAGAATAAATAAAATGGTGGATGATCCGTCTTCATCCGCGTCAGATATTGGTAAATTTATCAGCCAGGACCCCGGCCTGACTGCCAGGCTTTTGAAGATTGCCAATAGTCCGCTATACGGATTTCCCTCCAGGATTGACACTGTTTCACGTGCCATTACGATCATTGGCACACGGGGGCTGCGCGACCTGATTTTAGCGACCTCTGTGATTAATAATTTTACCCGTATGCCTGGTGATCATATCGATATGCATCAATTCTGGAGCCACAGCCTTTATTGTGGCGTTATCGCGCGTTTGATCGCGGTGAAGTGTAATGCACTGCATACCGAACCATTTTTTGTCTCTGGTCTTTTACATGATATTGGCCAGTTGATTATTTTGAATAAATTACCAGAAATGTCACGCGAAACACAGATGCGTGCTCATGACGGGGGAATGTCTTTACATGAGGTTGAGCGAGAAGTCATCGGTTTTGACCATGCAAAGGTAGGGTGTGAATTGTTGCGTGACTGGCGTTTACCGGAAACAATAATTGATTCCACCGAATTTCATCATGAACCCGGTAAGGCTGAATTATCACCACTTGGAGCAAGTGTCGTTCATATAGCGAGTGCGCTTGCGATTGATGTAGAAATGAAATCAGAGTTGCAAAGTGGTGTGTTTATCGCGACTAAAGTAGACCCTGTATCTGTTGCAATTACAGGCTTGAATGAGTCGGCTATCGATCATATTAAGGATGAAGCGGCGTTACAGTTTAGTGCTGCAATCGAGCTGTTTTTGCCTAAAGCTATTTAAGCAGCATCAGCTGAAAGTCAGATTTTTTTAAGTGTTCTGGTGATGGTCTGTTATAAGTGAAACCACTCATTTAGCCGCCAGCGTTGACTGACTACTAAATGAAAGCGGTTAGTTAGCGCACAGGTTATAAGCTTGCTGCTGCAACTTTATGTTGCCAATAATTCGCTTTCATGTTGTCGACAGGAAGGCCAAACCACCCCTCTTTATAACCGACTGCAAGGTATTCCTGTGCCTCAATAACGCCATTTGCTGCGGCTAATTGATACCATTCAAGTGCAGCTGACTCATCAAATTTTACGTGTAAACCGCCGTGGTACATTAAGGCGACATTGAATTGAGCGCGTGCATCACCTGCTTTTGCGAGTGGCATCCAGTGTGAAAATGCAGCACTATAATTTTCATTGATAGCGGAATTAACTGCGTTATCGTATGAGTCGGCAACTGCGGTAGTTGTACCGAGGCAGAGTAAAGTGGCTAGCAAGGTGGATTTTAGGCGCATAGTGATTCTCCCTGTTAAAACGTTTGAGCTACAGTATCACTATGCCTAATCTAGCTGTTTTTTTATGAGAAATAGATCACAATTGAAAAAATATTATTCTTATTAAACAAATAGTTGTAATGCTAATGGATGTCTATTTCTGGGATTGCGGCTTCCGTTTCCCAGGGGTAAATTCTTCTTATATCAATGACTAACTGATCGCCTGCCTGAGTGCTGTTTTTGATGATTTTACTGCTGGTTTCAGCTGTTTCATAAAGTGCTGATTTGATGGTGAGCGTATTGGCGTTGGACCTTGAAGAGACAAGGTCGCCGAGAAAATCGTGTTTTGCCTCAGCGTGGCTCATTTCAAAATCACCAAGCGTTTTCATTATTTTTAATTCAATTCCCGGTGGGTTTTTACGTGACTGAAGGGTATATTCAGGGCGATGATGAAACGATAGTGTCAGTTTCAGAAATTCGTCAGTGAGCTCGTATGTTATCCCTGTAATGCGATTGGGGCGAGGTACCACTTTAGCTCCAAACAGTGATAGAAACTCTTCTGTTGATATTTGTTTACGGTCATTATCATTGTAATTCAGCAGTTTTTTTTCTTTTGTGCCGTCTAACTCAAACATGTTGGATTCTGCTACTGCCTGAATGACGGACTGGTTCGTTGATGGTGGTTTGATTTCGACCACCTCATCCAGTAACTCAATTTGAAGTATTTTTTGCCCATTTTCGATATGGTGTGTTTTTGAGTGCCTGCCAAGCCTGCGCTTAAAGGCGAGGGCAATTGTTGAGTGGTTGGGCGTTGCTGACTTTACTGTAAGCGATTTAATTAAATTTCCACTGCGCCTTTTTAGCTTTAATTGAGGGCTAATTGATGTCTGAGATAGCTTAAGATTGGCATGTTTTTCCTTATCAATGGACATCATAATGGCATTAAGGCGCCCCTGGTAGGTGATTAGTAAAAGGTCACCGCTCTGAACTGGTTTGATATTGATGGCGGTAATAACCGATGGTGCGCCCAATAACGGTTGAGAGAGGGCGGCAAATAGGACTAATAGCAGTCCGCACGCAGTTTTTATGAATTTTCTATATTCAATCATAATTCTAACGGGGGATGATGTGTTTCGGGGCTGTCACCTATGTTTTTTGTGGCTATCTATGGTATCGACGGGGAAAGAGCAAGCTTTATATTTCTTTTTAATCAAAAAGATAGCAATAATTCAGGTAATTTTTTGTGCCAGTGACGGATGAATTCTGATAGAATTATCACTATGATTTATGTGCAATTCTAAGGAGCACGCGATGTCCGCATCCCCGCCATTCATAGACCGTAGAGCCAACTCGCATGGCATGATTGATGAGCTTGTTAATGTAAGGGCTCAAATGTTGACCTTGTATGGCGAACTTGCTGCGCAGCATCCATTTGACAATGATGAGTCGGTTTCGGAGTTGCTGGAGCAATTTTGTCAGTCGCTGATTGACTACACCGCAGATTCCCACTTTAGGCTTTATCGTTTTATTGATGAGCGAAAGGAGCGTCGACGCGCTGTTATCGAGGTTGCCGATCTTGTTTATCCGAAAATCGTTTCAACTACGCAAACAATTTTAGATTTTAACGATAAATACGACATTACAGAGCATAGTGATTTGATTACTGGATTAGAGAGTGACCTTTCAGTGCTCGGTGAAAAACTAGCAGATCGAATTGAGCTTGAGGATGAAGTGATTAAGGTGATGCGCGCCAATTAGTTTTATTATGCTAGTGGCTTCGGATTGAGCGTTACTGGGACGCTTAATTATCTTCGTACCCTTCCAGAACGCTATCCCACGATTTTCTGGTGTTGTTGTCATCTTCACAGGAAATGCTAACGTCATCATCAATATCATCAAATGGACCTGACCAGTCGTCAGGGGCGTCTAGCTGTTCTGGGGCAAGTGACTCCCAGAGATCCATCTCTAATTCACCGATTGTGCCATCAAAATATTGAATTTCAATAGTGTCGTCACGTTCGTCTATTGCAACTATTTTGAATAGCAGGTTGCTGGTTGCTTGATACCAGTTGCCAATTTCTGGGTCATCCTGTACTGCCATCTTGTCTCTGTCCTCGAATGACTACAATATTGAGTCGTTATTATTTTTCATGTCACTCTGAATTACGTATCGGCTTTTGAGTGATATCCTTTAGGTATTGGAAGCGTCAGAATTTCATTAATTATTCATGAAAATCAATAAGATAGTAGAATTTCTGGCGTTGCCTGATCTGGGGTTATGATGTTACATCACAATGTTTTACAGATGAATTAGCCATTTTGAGAGTGCATAATATTGATGACAATTAAAGAGTGTTTATTTGATGCCGACTGTCAAAGTTGCCCCCGACTGGTGAAATTTCTTGCTCAAAGTCGCGAAAATTATCCCGCATATTATGCAGCGCCAGTCGCAGCATTTGGTGATGAAACCCCTGCTTTATTGATAGTGGGGCTTGCGCCTGGAATGCACGGTGCAAATGCGACTGGACGTCCTTTTACGGGTGACCAGTCCGGAGAGATGCTCTTTGAAACATTATATAAATACGGGTTCAGCAGCGCGCCGAACTCTTTGGCGATTGATGATGGTTTGCAGCTGTTTAACTGCCGTATCACTAATGCGGTAAAGTGTCTTCCTCCGCAAAACAAGCCAACGACGGCAGAAATTAAGAATTGCAGTGCTTATCTTGCCACAGAATTACAGGTTCTCAAAAAAGGTAGCGTGGTGATCGCGTTAGGGGCGATTGCTCATACTGCGGTATTGCGTGCCTTTGAGATGAAATTAACCGCGTGCAAATTTGGCCATGGCGAAGAGCATGCGTTACCAGGGATGTTGACGATGATCGATTCTTATCACTGTAGTCGTTACAACACGCAAACCAGGCGTTTGACTCAATCGATGTTTCAGGCCGTCTTTGCGCGTGCAAAAAAATTAACCTCATAGTCGCTAGTATGGATATCGAAAACGTTACAGAAGCTAATCGCCGTGAATTTGATGTTAAAGGGTTTCTGCAAGGATTGTCGGAAACCCCGGGCGTGTACCGCATGTTTAATGTGCGTGATGAAATTATTTACGTGGGTAAGGCGCGCAACCTGAAAAAGCGTGTTTCAAGTTATTTTACTCGCGCCGATGGTTCGCCAAAGACTCGTGCACTGGTGACTCATATCGATCACATTGAGGTGACCACAACCCACACTGAGACCGAGGCGCTGATTCTTGAGAATAATCTGATTAAGCAGCATAAGCCTCGCTACAATGTGCTGTTGCGTGATGATAAAAGCTACCCGTATATATTTCTCTCGACTGAGCAGGAGTACCCACGACTTAGTTTGCAACGAGGTGCTCGAAAACAGAAAGGGTGTTATTTTGGGCCTTATCCAAATGCCGGCGCAGTGCGTGAAACCTTAAGCCTGTTACAGAAATTATTTCAGATTCGGCAATGCGAAGATAGTTTTTTTAGCAATCGTTCTCGCCCTTGTCTGCAATACCAGATTAAACGTTGTAGTGCGCCCTGTACGAAACGCATTACTGATGCTGCGTATGCTGATGATGTGCGTCTGGCCGCGATGTTCCTTGATGGGAAGAATCACCATGTAATCGATGAGCTGGTTGAGAAGATGGCGCAAGCCGCTGAGCAACTGGCTTATGAGAAGGCGGCCCAGTTCCGAGATCAAATTGCAGCGTTACGTATTATTCAGGCGAAGCAGTACATCAGTAGTGATAAGGGCAATATCGATGTAGTGAGTTCAGTGACTCAAAATGGCGTCGGGTGTGTCGAGGTTTTTTATATTCGTGATGGCCATAACCTGGGCAATAAGAGTTTCTTTCCTCGTCACACCAGTAATGCAACGGCTGAAGAGATACTCGCTGCATTTTTACCACAATTCTATCTCGGTAAGGAGGGGGCAACTGAGATTCCATCGCAGGTTATTATCAATCATCAGCTGGATGATATTGACGTATTGAAAACAGTATTGAGTGAAGCAGCGGGCAGGCAAGTGGCAGTGACCAGTCGTGTGCGTGCCGAGCGTAGCCGCTGGCTCGCAATGGCAACCGCCAATGCAAAGCAAAATCTTGCACGCTACATCAATACCAAAAGCAATGTGATGCAGCGTTTTATTGCGTTGCAGGAAGTGCTGCAGATGGATAGTCTGCCGCAGCGAATGGAATGTTTTGATATTAGCCATACATCCGGCGAGCAGACGGTGGCATCGTGTGTGGTGTTTAATAATGAAGGTGCGCTCAAATCAGATTATCGTCGTTTTAATATTGAAGGGATTACGGGTGGTGATGATTATGCCGCAATGAACCAGGCGTTGATGCGACGTTATACACGCTTGAAAAAGGGTGAGGGTAAATTACCGGATATCTTATTTATTGATGGTGGCAAAGGGCAGGTGCGTGAGGCTGAAAAGGTACTGGAAGAGTTGCAGATCAGTGGCGTTAATTTAATTGGCATTGCAAAAGGGCGCGCGCGTAAGGCAGGTGAGGAGACGCTCTATTTTTCTGAAACCGGTATCGAGATTAATTTGCCAACTGATTCGCCGGCGCTCCATTTGATTCAGCAAATTAGAGATGAGGCGCACCGTTTTGCGATCACAGGTCATCGTGCGCGGCGTGCCAAGGTGCAAAATACCTCGCTACTTGAGGGGGTTTCTGGCGTGGGGGCGAAGCGTCGTCGTCAGCTATTGCAGCAGTTTGGTGGTTTGCAGGGGGTGGCGCGTGCGGGTGTCGAGGATTTAGCCAGCGTAAAAGGAATTAGCGACGAACTTGCACGGCGGATTTATGATATCTTTCATGCGGGGAAATAAGTGGGTCGATAACGCACATTTTTAACCGTTAATTATTTTAGTATTTGGAGCAAACAGGTAGTGATGACAACGGCAACCAGCCTCACCTTTCTCAGGATAGCCTTGATTCCTGTGTTTGTGGCGTTCTTCTATCTGCCGGTCAGCTGGTCGAATATTGCGGTCACTGCTATTTTTAGTATTGCCGCCATCACCGACTGGCTTGATGGTTACCTTGCTCGAAAGATGAACCAGACTTCTGCTTTTGGCGCGTTTTTAGACCCGGTCGCGGATAAGCTAATGGTTGCTGCGGCATTGGTGTTGCTGGTGGAGGTGAGTGCGACTGCGTGGATGGCTGTTCCGGCGGTGATTATCATTGGACGTGAAATTGCCGTTTCCGCATTGCGAGAGTGGATGGCTGAGATAGGTCAGGGGAATATCGTTGCGGTGAATATGTGGGGTAAGGTTAAAACGGCAGCACAGATCACGGCGATTATTTTACTGTTGTATCGTGAGCCATTATTTGGTGTGATTCCAACAGAAATGCTGGGTTACATTGCGCTCTATATTGCGGCAGCCCTGACATTGTGGTCGATGTGGGAGTACCTGCGTAAGGCATGGCCAATACTTCGTGATGCTTAAGGTTAACTACTGAAACATATTGGTTTTTTTAGGTCAAACGCTTGACACATGTGTGTAGATCCGTAAAATACGTGTCTTGTTTAAAGGGCGGGAATAGCTCAGTTGGTAGAGCACAACCTTGCCAAGGTTGGGGTCGCGAGTTCGAATCTCGTTTCCCGCTCCAAATTTTGATATCTGTATTGAATTCTCTAAAATCCCCTTGAGTAAATTGTTGCAGTTAAGGTGTGATTGAGTTCCATCCCGGCTGGGTGGCAGAGTGGTTATGCAGCGGCCTGCAAAGCCGTGGACGGCGGTTCGATTCCGCCCTCAGCCTCCATTTTAAGTACCGACTTGCCCAGGTGGTGAAATTGGTAGACACAAGGGACTTAAAATCCCTCGGCTTCACGGCCGTGCCGGTTCGATTCCGGCCCTGGGCACCATCTTTAGTTCTACCTGCTATCGTCCTTCCTTACTGTGTTTAGTCTATTTCGTTGTAGATAAAACGATTTTTTTCGTCTGGAATTACGACATGACAACTTGAAATGTTGTGCGATAATTGTTGCTCAAGCAGTATCTTGCTGCCTGAATGTAAGCTAACAGCAGGTTAAAAATGACAGGTGCTAAGGTGTTAAAGTGGTTAACGGGTGGCATCGCATTGCTATTTTTTTCGATGTCAGTTCAAGCGTTAGAGGTGAATTACTTTTTCTGTAAAAAAGGGCTGAAGAGCGCCTCGGAAGAGGCTTATGTGGTGGACTATGAGACTAAATATATTTACCAGGTTGAATACCGCCCGCCTGTTGATGCAGTCAAAGTAACGCGCTTCAGGTTACTTGAAGTGCTTGAACATAATATTCGTGGCGTCATCTATCAAGAATATAGTGGTGATTATTTAGATGGCGGTGGTGAGTTTACCGCCTTGCCAAAAGATCGCATACGAAAGATGGTCTCGCTGGATATGACCAAAGGCGTATTAATAAAGCTCTACACAGGAGCGGGTGATAAATATGGTTCCTGCTCAACGGAAGTGCTGGATGTTGATGATGTTGAGATCTTCTTAAAAGAAAAGGGGCGGATCATCAAAAACAACGTAGTTAACAGGAAGGGATAGGTCTGGTTTAGCGGCGTCGGCTGGGACGGCTTTCAGCGATACGAGCTTTTCCTGGTTGACGTTTGGTCAGGGTATTCTTTTTAGGCTTATTTTTTTTCGTCGTGACCTTTGTTTTGCGGTAAATAACAATAATACCGCCGATCTCCTGGATCAGGTGGCCGCCTGTTTCGCTGCAAATTGCCTCTCTTGCCTTTTTACGAGCGGCTTTGTCGCCACAGCTAAGTTTAATTTTAAGCAGCTCGTGGTGGTTGAGGGATAGCACTATCTCATTTAACACGGCAGGCGTTAAGCCAGAGCCACCAACGGTCACAATTGGCTTGAGTGCATGCGCCAGTGAGCGAAGTTTGCGTTTCTGTTGTTGATGAATTATCTCTTCAGCGGCCATCTCTGTTTCCTGATTCAATCTGTGAAAAATAGCCGCATAGTATACTGGTATACTCCAGTGGTTAGTGAAAAATTAATGTAACTATTCAGCTCACCCCTGATTGGTCCGATTACGGCGTCAAAAATTCTCATTTACACGTGTAAACTGCGAATTTCTTCCTTGTATTTGAACGAATCAGAGACAATCTGAACAGTGACTATTTCATTTTCACTATGCTGAATAGATAAGTGAAAAATTAATGAATATGACGGGAACTGGGATCTGCCTTGACAAAAAAACACCAAAGTAAACAGCCGTGGCTGGATGAACATGTTAATGATGAATATGTAAAAAAAGCTCAGAAAGATGGTTTTCGCTCGAGAGCGGCCTATAAATTGCTTGAAATAAATGAACGTGACCATATATTGTCACCAGGGATGGCGGTCGTTGACCTTGGCGCTGCGCCTGGTGGTTGGTTGCAAGTAGCCGCAAAGATTGTAGGTAAAAAGGGTTTGGTGATCGGTTTGGATTTGTTGAAAATTGAACCTGTTAACGATGTGGTTTTTTTGCAGGGTGATTTTAGAGATAATGATATTTACGAGGTGCTTATGGCTGAACTAAAAGGTGAAAAAGTAGATATTGTGATCTCGGACATGTCGCCCAATATCAGCGGTATGGATAGTGTTGACCAGCCACGCTCAATTTATCTTGGTGAGCTGGTGCAAGCGTTTTCTCATCAGGTGTTAAAGAAAGGCGGTAGTGTTTTACTCAAGCTATTTCAGGGTGCTGGTTTTGATGAATATGTCAGCAGTATGCGAGAGGATTTTTCAAAGGTTTATATTCGAAAGCCGAAGGCTTCACGGGCGCGTTCTCGTGAAGTCTATGTGTTGGCGAAAGGGTATTTAAATTAATTACGCCGATTTTATTGTTAAAATGTGGTGATACCTATTATATTAGGTACTATCGAATGGAAAGCCTATTTCTGTGAATAGAGGACATTATTTTGAACGACATGGCTAAGAATATCGTTTTGTGGGTGGTTATCGCGGTGGTGCTGATCTCCGTGTTTAATAACTTTGGGCCACCACAGGCACCTGCGCGGACACTTTCATACTCAGAGTTTATTGAGGATGTGAGGAGTGGCGTTATCCGCGAGGTAGAAATTAAAGGGCGCAACATTCGCGTCACTACTCAGGCAGGTGAAAAATTCATGACCTATAGCCCTGGTGACAACGGGTTAATTGGTGAGCTGCTTAACAATCGTGTCTCTATCCAGGCACGACCCGCAGAAGAGCAGGGCGTCTTCATGCAGATTTTTATCTCATGGTTCCCAATGCTGCTGTTGATTGGTGTGTGGATCTTCTTTATGCGTCAAATGCAGGGCGGTGGCGGTGGTGGTCGCGGTGCGATGTCATTTGGTCGTAGTAAGGCACGTATGCTGGGAGAAGACCAGGTCAAGACAACCTTTGCGGATGTTGCCGGTGTTGAAGAGGCTAAAGAAGAGGTGGGCGAGTTAGTCGATTTCTTGCGCGATCCAAGTAAATTTCAGAAGCTGGGTGGCAAGATTCCTCGCGGTGTGCTGATGTGTGGTGCGCCAGGTACGGGTAAAACCCTGTTAGCCAGAGCGATTGCAGGTGAAGCAAAAGTACCATTCTTTACTATTTCAGGTTCTGACTTTGTTGAGATGTTTGTTGGTGTGGGCGCCTCGCGTGTGCGTGACATGTTTGAACAGGCTAAGAAGCATGCACCTTGCATCATCTTCATTGATGAGATTGATGCGGTTGGTCGTCACCGTGGAGCAGGGCTTGGCGGTGGACATGATGAGCGCGAACAGACACTTAATCAGTTACTGGTAGAGATGGATGGTTTTGAAAGCAATGATGGTGTCATCGTGATTGCGGCGACTAACCGTCCTGACGTACTTGATCCAGCGCTGTTGCGCCCTGGTCGTTTTGACCGTCAGGTAGTGGTGCCACTACCGGATGTACGTGGGCGTGCTCAAATCCTTCGTGTTCACATGCGTAAAGTGCCTGCGGGTGATGATGTTGATGCAAAGATCATTGCACGTGGTACGCCAGGCTTTTCGGGCGCTGATCTTGCGAATCTGGTGAATGAAGCTGCGTTGTTTGCTGCACGTGCAAGTAAGCGTGT
The DNA here is from genome assembly GCA_021648525.1 of Gammaproteobacteria bacterium. Taxonomy (GTDB): domain Bacteria; phylum Pseudomonadota; class Gammaproteobacteria; order SZUA-140; family SZUA-140; genus SZUA-76. Next base: position 23,998 of record JAKISP010000016.1, on the reverse strand, counting down.
GGTTAGCATGAATGATTTTGAAAAGGCAAAAGATAAGATCATGATGGGTGCTGAACGTCGCTCGATGGTGATGAACGAAAATGAAAAGAAATTAACGGCTTATCATGAAGCTGGTCATGCGATTGTCGGTCGCCTGGTGCCTGCACATGACCCTGTGCATAAGGTGAGTATTATTCCGCGTGGCCGCGCATTGGGTGTGACGATGTTTCTGCCGGAAGAAGACCGCCTTAGTTATAGTAAAGAACGACTTGAAAGCAACATCTCCAGTATGTTTGGTGGTCGCATTGCGGAAGAGCTGATCTTTGGTAAAGAGGCTGTCACTACTGGTGCTTCAAACGATATTCAACGTGCGACTGAGATAGCACGTAACATGGTGACCAAATGGGGATTTTCAGAGAAACTCGGGCCACTAATGTATAGCGATGATGACGGCGGTGAGGTGTTTCTTGGGCATTCGATGGGGCAAAGTAAGGGTGGCATCTCTGATGAGACCACGCATATCATCGATAAAGAGATCAGAGCATTTGCGGATCGCAATTATGAGCGTGCGACAAAAATCCTCAAAAAGCATGAGAAGGAGCTTCATATGATGGCCGATGCGCTGCTGAAGTATGAGACCATCGATAGCAGTCAGATTGATGAGATAATGGAAGGTCGTGACCCTGGGCCACCTAAAGGCTGGGGCCAGGACTCAGATTCACCTGATGACTCTGGAAATACACCGGATGTAGAGGCGTCAAGTGATAGTGATGACACGACTAAAACAGATAAAAAAGATGATGCTGATAGTAAATTGGGTGGTGCTGCAGAGCAACACTAGCGAGTGAATTTATCGCTAATAGCCCATTTCGTCGCTGATGTGTATTCATTCGGTGGAATGGGCCTTTTAATTTATGTTGATGCTTAAAAATTTAAACCGCCCAGCGGTAATGGGTATTCTGAATGTCACCCCCGATTCATTTTCTGATGGGGGTGATTTTTTTTCGCCTGAAAAAGCGCTAGACCATGCTCGTCAAATGATCGAAGAGGGGGCGGCGATTATCGATGTGGGTGGAGAGTCGACACGCCCTGGTGCTGCAATTATCTCGGTTGATGAAGAGCTTGCTCGGGTAATCCCCGTGATTGAGTCGATTCGCGCCGAATCGGATATTCCAGTCTCAATCGATACCAGTAAGCCAGAGGTGATGAGTGCGGCAGTCGGAGTCGGTGCTTCGATGATTAATGATGTGAGAGCGTTACAGGAAGTGGGGGCAGCAGAGATGGCGGCCGAGTTGCAAGTACCCGTGTGTCTGATGCATATGCAAGGTGAGCCGCAGACTATGCAGCTTGAGCCTCAATATGATGATGTTGTTTTGCAGGTGAAAGATTTTCTGCGACAGCGAATTGAGCATTGCATTACGGCAGGTTTACCGCGAGAGTTGATTGTAATTGATCCTGGTTTTGGCTTCGGGAAAACGTTAGCCCATAACCAGGCCTTGCTGAGAGGGCTTGATCAGTTACTCGAATTTGAATTGCCTCTGCTGATCGGTATTTCCAGAAAATCGATGATTGCGTATATGCTGGATTTAAAGGTTGATGAGCGGCTTTATGGTAGTATCTCCTTGGCTTCTATAGCAGTATGGCAAGGGGCATCTATTATCAGAGCGCATGATGTGGCTGCCACATTGCAGGCAGTACAGGTCAGTTATATATGTAGAACAGCAGGGAATTAATGCATGTCAGAAGCAAGGAAAAAACGCTATTTTGGGACTGATGGGATTCGTGGCAAGGTTGGCGAACATCCAATTACGCCTGAATTTATTTTAAAGTTAGGCTGGGCCATCGGTCGAGTCATGAAGCGTGATGGTAAAGATGGCATTCTCATCGGCAAGGACACGCGTATTTCTGGCTACATGTTTGAATCGGCACTGCAGGCAGGGCTGTCTGCTGCCGGTGTAAATATTAGTCTGCTAGGACCGATGCCAACGCCAGGCGTTGCTTACCTTACTCGTACGCTGCATGCGCAGGCCGGTATCGTCATCAGTGCATCGCATAACCCGTTTTATGATAACGGCATCAAGTTTTTTTCATCTGAAGGGACAAAGCTTCCCGATGAGCTTGAGTTTGCGATCGAAGATGAACTCGATAAGCCGATGGAGACTGTCGATTCTAAGCACCTGGGGAAAGCCGGACGTATTGTTGATGCGGCGGGTCGTTATATTGAATTTTGTAAAAGCACCATCCAGTCAAAGGTCGATCTGGCTGGAACAAAAATTGTAGTTGATTGCGCCCATGGTGCGACATACCACATTGCGCCGAATGTTTTTAAAGAGCTAGGTGCGACTGTGATTGCCATCGGCAGTGAACCGAATGGACTGAATATCAACCTCGATTGCGGCTCAACAAAGCCTGCATCACTGCAGGCGGCGGTGCTTGAGCATCAGGCCGATCTTGGTATCGCGCTAGACGGTGATGGTGATCGCCTGATTATGGTAGACCACAAAGGGGAAGAGGTGGATGGTGATGAAATTTTATTCATCATTGCAGAGTCTCGTCGTAAGACCGAATCGCTAAACGGTTCAGTGGTCGGGACTGTCATGAGTAACCTGGGGCTTGAACATGCACTTCAGGAACGTAGTATCGGTTTTGTGCGGACGTTAGTTGGCGATCGCTATGTGATGGAGGTGCTTAAGAAGGAGGGCTGGCTGATTGGAGGTGAGTCATCGGGGCATATCCTCTGCCTTGACCGAACCTCTACCGGGGATGGCATTGTATCAGCCCTTCAGGTTATCTCTGCTATGTTTGAGAGTGATAGCACTCTTTTTGAGTTAAAGTCCGGTATGAAGAAATACCCGCAGCACCTTGTTAATGTGGCTGCTGATAAAACATTTGATTTATCGGATAGTGATGTCATTAATCAGGCGATTCGAGATGTTGAATCAGAATTGGCTGGTAGTGGGCGTGTTTTGCTGCGGCCATCAGGAACTGAGCCAGTGGTGAGAGTGATGGTTGAAGGTGTAGAAACAGCACAAGTGATTCGGCTGGCGAATCAACTGGCTGATGTGATTATTGAATCTCAAAAAAACAAATAAATACAAAAAGATAGCTTTTACTTTAGATGTTAATTATTGATTAAAATAATGTTGTTTACCTGCTGGTTGGAATCCAGAATAAGTACATTTTTTAGTTATTTATCCAAAGTTTACGTTGATTTATCCGGCGCAGAGCGGTAATCTTTTGCGCTTCGTTTTGACGTGACAAGTTTATGAAAGGGAATAATGATATGCGTCGACCACTCGTCGCTGGTAACTGGAAAATGAATGGCACCCAGGAAGGTGTTATTGCACTGATTGATGGCATTAAATCTGGGCTTGATGGCATTAATACAGAGGTATTGGTCTGCCCACCGGCTATTTTTATTGACTCAGTGGGTGCAAGACTTGCAGATAGCCAGGTAAAGCTTGGTGCGCAGAATATATGCCAGCAACCAGAATCTGGTGCGTTTACCGGTGAACTATCCGCCGCAATGCTAACGGAATTTGGTTGTAGTTACGCTATTGTTGGCCACTCAGAGCGCCGCCATGTCTATGGCGAGAGTGATCAATTGATCGCTGAAAGGCTTGCAGCAGCAGTCACCGGCAATGTGACACCGATCTTCTGTATTGGAGAGCTCCTGGCAGAGCGTGAAAATGGCACGACTGAACAAGTGATCGCACAGCAGTTAGATGCCGTACTCAATCTCGATAATGGCGTCGCGTTATTGAAAGAGACAGTGCTTGCGTATGAGCCAGTATGGGCGATCGGGACGGGGAAAACAGCCTCACCAGAGCAGGCACAGGAAGTACATGCCTTTATCCGTTGTCACCTGGCTAAACAGGATGAAGCACTCGCGGCGGGGATTAAAATTCTTTATGGTGGTAGTGTGAATGCGGCTAACGCAGAAAACCTGTTTGGTATGCCTGATATAGATGGTGGTTTGATTGGTGGTGCATCATTGAAGGTTAATGACTTTCTGGCTGTCTGTAAGGCAGCGGGATAGTTTCGATATTTATCTACTAGCGCTGACTCAAATGAGTTTAGCGCTGAATTTGTTAAGGCAGAAGTAATGCAAACAGCTTTATTAGCAGCACACGTCATTATCATGGTCGTACTGGTCGGTCTGATATTGATTCAGCGAGGAAAGGGCGCCGATGTCGGTGCCGCGTTTGGCAGTGGTGCCTCACAAACGGTGTTTGGTAGTCAGGGCTCCGCCTCGTTCTTAACCCGCACAACGGCCGTTCTGGCGACGCTCTTCTTTTTGACGAGCCTGACGCTGGCTTACTTCTCGATACAGAGCACAGACCAGGGCAGTGTGACGGACAATGTGATTCCATCAATGGCGATTGAAGTGCCTGCAATGGCAATAGATTCTCCAACAGATGTACCCATGATGCCAGGGCAAGGTGCAGATGTTGGTAGTGATGTACCCGCGATAGATACAGCGCCAGCAACACAGTAAAGCCCTGACATAATAAATACCAGGCGTCATAAATTCAGTAGAGAAAATAAATAGCCGATGTGGTGAAATTGGTAGACACGCCGTCTTGAGGGGGCGGTGGCGCAAGCTGTGCCGGTTCGACTCCGGCCATCGGCACCAAATTGCAGTAAATGAGTGATATAAAATAAATTCCTTATAAAAATCATGACTATAAAATATAAAGGGATGATTGGTAACTTACAGGAAGACTGCTTGACAGAGTATTAATCACTAGCCTAGACTCAAACGATCAGGTTCGCGCTATGGGGGCGCGGTGATCAGGATTTTTTGATCAAGCCAGAAGCAACATAAATATAAAATAATAACGATTATCTGATCACTTAAATATTAAGTGTTCGGTATCATACGACGCGGGTGACGACTACACATGTTAGAGAATTACCTTCCTATACTTGTGTTCCTGATTATGGGAGCGCTCTTTGGGCTGATGCCAATGATGGCTGGCTTTATGGTGGGGCCAAACCGCCCCGATAGCGAAAAACTATCTCCATACGAGTGTGGCTTTGAAGCGTTTGAAGATTCGCGCATGAAATTCGATGTGCGCTACTACCTGGTTGCAATCCTTTTTATTATTTTTGATCTGGAAATCGCCTTCCTTTTTCCGTGGGCGATCGTGCTTGACGAAGTCGGGATGTACGGTTTCCTCGCAATGGTTGTTTTTCTGGCGGTATTGGTCGTCGGCTTCATCTACGAATGGAAAAAAGGGGCGTTGGAGTGGGAATAGAAGGCATCCTGGAAGAAGGTGTGGTCACCACTTCTGCTGACGCATTGATTAACTGGGCCCGAACAGGTGCCCTGTGGCCAATGACATTCGGATTAGCATGTTGTGCAGTGGAGATGATGCACGCGGGTGCTTCGCGTTATGATCTTGATCGCTTCGGTGTTGTTTTTCGCCCAAGCCCTAGACAGTCTGATGTGATGATTGTTGCGGGTACTCTGGTGAATAAGATGGCACCAGCACTGCGCAAGGTCTATGACCAGATGGCAGAGCCACGCTGGGTGATCTCGATGGGATCATGTGCAAATGGTGGTGGTTACTACCATTACTCTTATTCTGTTGTTCGTGGTTGTGACCGGATTGTGCCTGTTGATATCTATGTGCCAGGCTGCCCTCCGACTGCTGAAGCGTTACTTTACGGTGTGATCCAGCTGCAGAACAAGATCAAACGCACCAACACAATTGCACGTTAAGAGTATAGATTTATGCCTGACAAGATTCAGACATTAGCGACGCACGTCCAGACAAGGTTCAAAGGAACCTTGACGAGTCATGTGGTTAGCCTGAACGAACTGACGATTGAAGTAGCCAGCAGCGACATTCATGCTGTCTGTCTGGCACTGCGTGATGAGACCGAATTTGCTTTCGACATCATGATCGACATCTGCGGGGTTGATTATCTGGAATATGGTGAAGGCTCATGGACAGGTGCTCGTTTTGCCGTGGTCTACCATCTACTGTCAGTTGAAAATAATCACCGTATTCGTATTCGTACCTTTTTAGATGATGATGCACCACGTACTCAATCCGTCAGAGATATCTGGGTAGTGTCAGACTGGTTTGAACGCGAAGCGTTCGATATGTACGGTATTTTATTTGATGGACATCCTGATCTACGTCGAATCTTGACGGATTACGGTTTTATCGGCCACCCATTTAGAAAGGATTTTCCACTGTGTGGTAACGTTGAAATGCGTTATGACCCAGAGAAGCGGCGCGTTATTTATGAACCCGTTGAACTGGAAGAACGCATTCTGGTTCCTCGTGTGATTCGTGATGATAATCGTTATATCACGGACCAGGGTGGTAAGGATTAATCATGGCTGAAATACGTAACTACACACTGAACTTTGGTCCGCAGCATCCATCAGCACATGGTGTGTTACGCCTTGTGCTTGATATGGATGGTGAGGTGATCGACCGTGCAGACCCGCATATTGGTCTGCTGCATCGAGGCACTGAAAAGTTGATGGAGACCAAACCTTATATCCAGAGCCTTGGCTATATGGATCGTCTGGATTACGTGTCGGTTCTCTGCAATGAGCATGCTTACGTATTAACCATCGAGAAGATGCTGGGCCTTGAGGTGCCAAAACGCGCACAGTATATCCGTGTGATGTTCGCTGAGATGACCCGTGTGCTTAACCATCTGTTATGGATTGGTGCGCATGCACTCGATATCGGCGCGATGACGGTTTTTCTCTACGCCTTCCGCGAACGTGAAGACCTGCTAGATTGTTATGAAGCCGTTGCAGGCGCACGTCTGCACGCGGCGTATTTTAGACCTGGTGGCGTATACCGAGATTTGCCAGAAGAGATGCCACAGTATGAGACTTCCAAGTGGCATAATGCGAAAGAAGTGGCGAAGATGAATGAAAATCGTCAGGGTTCCCTGCTCGATTTCATCGAAGACTTCACCAATCGCTTCCCAACGCATCTGGATGAGTACGAAACGCTACTGACGGACAACCGTATCTGGAAACAGCGTACGGTTAGCATCGGCATTGTTGATCCTGAGCGAGCGAAAGCGCTTGGGTTTACTGGTGCCATGCTGCGTGGTTCTGGTGTTGAGTGGGATCTACGTAAAAAACAGCCCTATGATGTTTATGACGAACTCGATTTTGATATTCCAGTCGGTGTGACGGGTGATAGCTATGACCGCTACCTGGTGCGAATGGAAGAGATGCGTCAATCAAACAAAATTATTAAGCAGTGCATCTGCTGGTTACGTGATAACACGGGCCCAGTGATGGTGGATAACCAGAAGGTGAGTCCACCAAAACGTACCGAGATGAAGGGGGATATGGAGGCGTTGATTCACCACTTTAAACTCTTTACGGAAGGATTTTGTATTCCAGAAAGTGAGGCCTATGTGCCGATTGAGCATCCAAAAGGTGAGTTTGGTGTTTATATTATTTCTGATGGGGCCAATAAACCTTATCGCATCAAAATTCGTGCGCCAGGTTTTGCCCACCTGGCAGGGCTCGATGAAATGGTGCGTGGTCACATGCTGGCTGATGTCGTAACGATACTCGGTACACTGGATATCGTGTTTGGAGAGGTTGACCGCTAATGTCACAAACTGAGAAAAAAGCGTTACTCATTTCGCCAGATGCGTATGAGAAGATCGATAAATGGCTTGCAAAGTTTCCTGCAGATAAACGTCAATCGGCATTGATACCCGCATTAAATATTGTGCAGGAAGTGTGCGGTAACGGCAGTTTATCGACGGAACTAATGGATGAAGTGGCAGGTTACATTGGGATCTCTGAAATTGCCGTCTACGAAGTCGCAAGCTTCTACAGCATGTATGAGCTAAAGCCGGTCGGCCGTAACATGGTGGCCGTCTGCACCAACATCTCCTGTATGCTGTGTGGTGGCGAAGAGATTGTGCAACATGTCGAAGAGAAATATGGGGTGAAGATTGGTGAGACCACTGAGGATGGTAAATTCACTCTGAAACAGGAAGAAGAGTGTCTGGCAGCCTGTACCGGTGCACCCATGATGACCGTGAATGGTCACTATCATGAAAAACTGACACTTGAAAAAGTAGATAGCATTATTGAGGGTCTGAAATGAGCCTTCTGAGACAATTGACCGAAACACAAGTCTGTTTCGATACGCTTCAGTTTGACGAGCCGTGGACGTTTGAGAACTACCTGAAGGTCGGCGGTTATCAGGCGTGGAAAAAGATTTTAAAAGAGAAGACCTCACCAGAAGAGATTATCGATAATCTTAAAAAGTCTGCTCTGCGTGGGCGTGGTGGTGCAGGTTTTCCAACCGGTCTTAAGTGGAGCTTTATGCCGCGCACCGCGCCGGGCCAGAAATACATCGTCTGTAACTCTGATGAGAGTGAGCCGGGTACCTGCAAAGATCGTGACATCTTGCGTTTTAATCCGCATGCCTTAATTGAAGGGATGATGATAGCGGGTTATGCGATTGGTGCGACGAAAGGTTATAACTACATGCGCGGTGAGTTTCATCACGAACCGTTTGAGCGCTTTGAGCAGGCGCTGGAAGAGGCGCGTCAAGCTGGTTTTTTAGGTGAAAATATTCTCAAATCAGGCTTCGATTTTGAACTGCACGGGCATCTTGGTGCAGGTGCCTATATCTGCGGTGAAGAGACTGCACTGCTGGAATCACTAGAAGGTAAAAAAGGCCAGCCACGATTTAAACCGCCATTTCCGGCAAACTTTGGCCTGTATGGGCGTCCAACCACTATTAATAACACTGAAACGTTGGCATCTGTGCCTGCGATCATGCGTAACGGTGGTGAGTGGTTTTTAAATTTAGGTAAACCCAATAACGGTGGTGTAAAACTATTCTCGGTTTCTGGACATGTTAACAATCCAGGTAACTTTGAGATCCCAATGGGGACACCTTTTAAAGACCTGCTTGAACTGGCTGGGGGTGTGCGCGACGGACACAAACTGAAGGCCGTTATTCCGGGTGGCTCATCCATGCCAGTGATGCCTGCTGAGATGATCATGGATTGCACCATGGATTACGATTCGCTTTCAAAGGCGGGCAGTGGACTCGGGTCTGGTGCGGTGATCGTGATGGACGACTCTACCTGCATGGTGAAAGCGCTGTTACGTATTTCACGTTTTTACTACGCAGAATCATGCGGTCAATGTACCCCTTGTCGTGAAGGCACCGGCTGGTTGTGGCGTATCCTTCAGCGTATTGAAAATGGCCAGGGGCGTGCTGAGGATTTAGATCGTCTGGTGCAGACCGCCAACCGAATCGAAGGTCGTACTATCTGTGCCTTTGGTGATGCGGCTGCATGGCCGGTAACGAGTTTTATTGAACGTTATCGCGAAGAATTTGAATACCATATTGAACACAAACGCTGCATGGTTGGGGCCGAGTCACAACAGGCTTCTAAATCCGGTGGTAAGTCGGAGGTAGCTGCATGAGTGCTGTGCCAAAGACCTTGGAAGATATCTCGGTTAACGTCGAGATCAATGGTAAAACCATTAAGGCGCGCCGTGGTGACATGCTGATTGAAGCGGCAGATGAAGCGGGTATTTCAATTCCACGTTTCTGTTACCACAAGAAATTATCGATCGCAGCCAACTGTCGTATGTGTCTGGTCGAAGTTGACAAGGTGCCTAAACCGCTGCCTGCGTGTGCGACACCAGTGACTGAAGGGATGAAGATTTTTACCGCTTCACATAAAGCGGTTGAAGCACAGAAGGGCGTGATGGAATTTTTGCTGGTTAACCATCCGCTTGATTGCCCGATCTGTGATCAGGGTGGTGAGTGTGAATTACAGGAAATCTCTGTTGGTTACGGCGGCATGCAAGCGTCTCAGTTTGGTGAAGAGAAGCGAGTGGTGGGTGACAAGGATATCGGTACGCTGATCTCAACTGAAATGACGCGCTGTATTCACTGCACACGCTGTGTTCGTTTTGGCGATGAAATCGCCGGTGTGCGTGAACTGGGTGCCGTTGGTCGTGGTGAAAACCTCTCGATCGGTACTTACATTCAAAAATCACTGAAATCAGAGATGTCTGGAAACGTGATTGACCTCTGTCCTGTGGGCGCATTGACTTCTAAACCTTTCCGTTACACCGCGCGAGCATGGGAAATGAGCGATTCCCCATCGATTTCACCGCATGATTGTGCCGGCTCATCGACAAACGTCAAAGTGCGTCGTGATCAGGTGATGCGGATTGATCCACGTGAAAATACCGATATTAATGAAGTCTGGTTATCGGATCGCGATCGTTTCAGTTATGAAGCGCTCAATGGTGATGATCGCCTCACCGTGCCAATGATCAAAGAAGATGGTTACTGGCAGGAGACCGATTGGTCAACCGCCCTTGAAACCGCTGTTAACGGTATTCAAGCGGCATCAGCCGGAAAGATCGGCGCACTGGTTTCACCGAGTGCCACCATTGAAGAGATGTACCTGTTACAGAAACTAGTGCGTGGACTGGGCAGTTCGAACATTGATCACCGCCTGCGCCAGGTTGATTTTTCTGCACAGGACAATGATCCATCACTGCCGTGGTTAGGGGAAGCGATTGCTTCGCTTGATAATACCAACGCCGCGCTATTGATTGGTTCATATCTGAGAAAAGAGCAGCCGATTATCAACCACCGCCTACGAACTGCAGCACGCAGTGGCGCAAGCGTGATGGTCGTTAACCTTGTTGACTATGACTTTAACTATTCGATTAAAGAAAAGGTGATTGCATCACCTGCCGGAATGGAGCATGCACTGGCAGCCATTGCCAAAGCAGCCATTGCTGAGTCTGGAAAAACGATTGCTGAAGGGCTGAAGGATTTGATTGAATCCGCTACCGTTGAAGCCGCACACAAAAACATTGCCGCAACATTGAGTGCAGGCAAACAGAGCACGGTACTGCTTGGAACACTTTCAACACTCCACCCTGCATATTCAACACTGCGTGCGCTGGCGAATGCAATTGCAGAGCACACAGGGGCATCAATCGGATATTTAACCGCGGGTGCTAATAGCGCGGGTGCTGCAATTGCGGGTGCACAGCCACATCGTGGTGTTGCTGCAGAGGCACAGCCAGGCGCTGGTTTGAATGCTGCTGAGATGATGTCGCAACCATTAGATGCTTACATCCTGCATGGCGTTGAAGCTGAATTAGATTGTGCCAATGGCGCAAGTGCCATTAATGCATTAAAAAATAGTTTTGTGGTTTCATTAACGCCGTTTGTGAGTGACGCAATGAAAGCGTACGCTGACGTATTGCTACCCGTGAGTGCACATACTGAAACCGCTGGTACTTATGTTAACGTTGAAGGTAACTGGCAGAGCTTTACCGGCTCGGTTGCGCCAAAAGGTGAAGCGCGTCCAGCCTGGAAGGTATTGCGCGTATTTGGCAATCTGTTTAAACAGGCTGGCTTTGAATACATTTCATCTGACGAGGTGCGCGATGAACTGGCCGCTGCTGCGGTAGCACTTAAACCTTCTAACGAAATGGCGTGGGGCTGTCCAGAAAAATTATCTGAACTAGAAAGTGGTGTCACACGCATTGCAGATCTACCGGGTTATCTGGTGGATAGCATCGTTAGGCGTTCCGCACCATTACAGTCGGCAGATGATCGCTCGCTTGCCATTGCTTATCTTTCATCTGAAACAGCAGCAGATAACAGCTTGCAAGATGCAGCGGCAGTGAGTGTGACGCAGAGTGGCATTACCATCACTGTGCCATTATCGATCGACGAACGCGTTGCAAAAGGGTGTCTGCTGTTGGCAACAGGGCTGGGTGAGACTGCTGGCATGGATCTGGGAAATACAACAATCGATTTGGCACAAGCCGAACTAGACAAGGTAGGGAGCTGAGTAGAGCCATATGATTGAGCTACTACTATCAATCTGGAATCTGGTGCCTGAAGCACTACAGACTCTATTGATTATTATTTTGAAGATCGTCGTGATTACAGTGCCAATCATGTTGTCGGTTGCCTATATCACGCTGGCTGAACGTAAGGTTATCGGTTACATCCAGGTACGTATTGGACCTAATCGGGTTGGGCCTCGTGGTTTGCTACAGCCGATTGCGGACGGCCTGAAACTGGTACTGAAAGAGATCATCATCCCAACCAACGCTAATCGCTTTCTATTTGTGATTGCACCATTGCTTGCATTAGCACCTGCACTGGCTTGCTGGGCGGTTATCCCTTTCGCAGATGGATGGGTACTCGCTGATATTGATGCAGGATTACTCTATGTATTAGCACTGAGTTCAATGGGTGTTTACGGTTTGATTATCGCCGGTTGGGCATCTAACTCTAAATATGCATTCCTCGGCGCGATCCGTTCTGCGGCGCAGATGGTCTCGTATGAGATTGCGATGGGCTTTGCGCTGGTGGGTGTATTGATGGCTGCCGGTAGTATGAACCTCAGTGCAATTGTTGAGTCGCAGTCGGGTAGTTTTATACACTGGTTCTGGTTACCGCTATTCCCACTATTCCTGGTCTATTTCATTGCAGGCCTGGCTGAGACTAATCGTGCACCGTTTGATGTCGCGGAAGGTGAATCTGAGATTGTAGCAGGCTTCCATGTTGAATATTCAGGCATGGCATTCGCACTATTCTTCCTCGCCGAATACGCCAATATGATCTTAATCTCTATTTTGACCGTGATCATGTTTATGGGCGGCTGGTTATCACCATTCCAGGGTATCCCGGGGCTTGAAGATCTATTCGCCTTTGTACCGGGTATTGTCTGGATTCTTGGTAAGACCTGTTTTCTACTACTTTTATTTCTATGGTTTCGTGCGACTTTTCCACGTTACCGTTATGATCAGGTCATGCGCCTGGGCTGGAAGGTCTTTATCCCGATTACCATTCTCTGGATTCTGGTGATTGGTGTGGGTGTGATGGCCGAAATCGGACCGTGGTTTGATTAAGGATAGTATGTGATGAATAAGGTCAAATATTATTTAAAAAGTTTTCTGCTATGGGAGTTACTCCTGGGGTTGAAACTGACGGGCAGATACTTCTTTAAAACGAAGATCACCGTACAGTACCCAGAAGAGAAGACACCACAGTCGAACCGTTTTCGTGGTCTGCATGCACTGCGTCGTTATCCAAATGGTGAAGAGCGCTGCATTGCGTGTAAATTATGTGAAGCCGTTTGTCCTGCGCTGGCGATCACGATTGATGCAGAACCACGTGACGATGGTTCACGACGTACCACGCGTTATGATATTGATCTTTTCAAATGTATCTACTGTGGCTTTTGTGAAGAAGCATGCCCGGTTGATGCGATTGTTGAAACCCGTGTTTTTGAATACACCTTCGAAACACGTGAAGAAAGTATCATGACAAAAGAGAAACTATTGGCGCATGGCGATGTGCATGAGAAGCAGATTGCTGCTGACCGTGCTCAAGATGCTAAATTCCGTTAACAGAATGGCAGAATGATGAGTATAGAGCCGATCCTATTTTATATTTTTTCGACAATCCTGGTGATTGCATCAGCGGCTGTTGTGACTGTACGCAACCCTGTCTATGCAGCGCTGAGCCTGGTGTTAGCTTTTTTCACCTGTGCCGCCATATGGTTGATGCTTGAAGCTGAATTTCTCGCACTGGTCCTGGTCCTTGTTTATGTGGGTGCCGTGATGGTGCTGTTCCTGTTTGTCATCATGATGCTAGATATCAACCTGGCTCGTTCAAAAGAAGGTTTTATCAAGTACCTGCCTGCCGGTGGTTTTGTCGCACTGCTTATTTTTATTGAGATGTGTGTGGTACTGGGCCCTGAGAATTTTGGTATTGAAGTCACTGGCGAGCCACTTAAGCATGCGGCTGATTACAGCAACACTAAAGAGCTGGGTGTCACCCTTTATACTCAATATGTCTATCCATTTGAAATTGCAGGTGCGCTGTTATTGCTTGCGATTGTTGCTGCGATTGCATTAACCATGCGTCGTCGTCCAGATAGTAAATATCAGGACCCTGCAAAGCAGGTAGCAGTACGACGTGATGACCGTGTGCGGATTGTGAAAATGGCAACGGAGAAGAAGCAATGATTGAACTCTCTGATTTCCTTATCTTAGGTGCGATTCTATTTTGCATCAGCCTGGCGGGTATCTTTTTAAACCGTAAAAACATCATTATTATTTTGATGGCGATTGAATTGATGCTGCTCGCGGTCAATATGAACTTTGTGGCGTTTTCACACTATCTGGGCAATATCGATGGCCAGATCTTTGTATTCTTTATTCTGACCGTGGCAGCAGCTGAGGCGGCGATTGGCCTCGCAATTTTGATACTGCTATTCCGTACCAGGCGAACGATTAATGTCGATCGTCTTGATTCGTTGAAGCACTAAAACTATCTGGGACAGGAACTGAACGGATGAAAGGCATTTACCTTACAATTGCACTGGCACCGATGATTGGGGCCGTCATTGCGGGCTTCTTTGGTAGCCGCATTGGACGTACTGCGACGCACCTGGTGACGACAGCAGGCGTTGCAGTTTCGTTTATCTGCTCATTGATTGTGTTTAAACATATTGTGCTCGATGGCAGTGCACCATTCAATGGTGCCATCTACACCTGGTTAGTGAGTGATGGCATTCGTTTTGAAATTGGCTTTTTGATTGATGAGCTAACCACCTTGATGATGATGGTGGTCACCTTTGTATCGCTGATGGTTCATATCTATACTGTGGGTTACATGAAGGACGATCCTGGTTATCAGCGTTTCTTCTGTTACATTTCGCTCTTTACCTTTTCAATGCTGATGTTAGTGATGGCTAATAACTTCCTGCAGCTATTTTTTGGTTGGGAAGCGGTTGGCCTGGTTTCTTATCTATTGATTGGTTTCTGGCATACCCGTGAAACAGCGATCTACGCCAACCTGAAGGCGTTTCTGGTTAACCGTGTCGGTGATTTTGGTTTCCTTTTGGGTATTGCGGCGGTTGCGATGTACTTTAACAGCCTCGACTATGCTGATGTTTTCGCTGCAGCACCGATGATGTCCGATGTCACCATCCAGATCATCCCCGGCCATGATTGGTCACTGCTGACGGTGATCTGTATTCTGTTATTTATCGGCGCGATGGGTAAATCGGCACAGGTTCCGCTGCATGTGTGGCTGCCTGACTCCATGGAAGGCCCAACACCGATCTCTGCCTTGATCCATGCGGCAACCATGGTCACGGCGGGTATTTTTCTGGTCGCCAGGATGTCGCCAATGTATGAGCTTTCAGAAGTTGCATTGAGCTTTGTACTGATTATTGGCGCGGTCACTGCACTCTTTATGGGGCTGCTTGGACTGGTACAAAATGACATTAAACGCGTCGTTGCATATTCAACGCTGTCACAGCTTGGTTACATGACGGTTGCGCTGGGCGCGTCTGCCTATGCCGCCGGTGTATTCCACCTGATGACCCATGCATTCTTTAAGGCATTGCTATTTCTTGCTGCTGGCTCAGTGATTATCGCGATGCATCATCAACAGGATATCCGCAAGATGGGTGGGCTGAAGAAGTACATGCCGATCACTTACTGGACTGCATTAATCGGCTCGTTAGCGCTTATTGGTTTTCCCGGTACCTCTGGCTTTTTCTCAAAAGATGCCATTATTGAAGCGGTGCATGCCTCCACCATTCCGGGCGCAGGCTTTGCGTACGCCGCCGTGCTGATGGGTGTCTTTATTACCGCACTTTATACCTTCCGTATGTTCTTCCTGGTTTTCCATGGTAAAGAGCGCATGGATGATCACACCCGTGAAAATCTCAAAGAATCACCGTGGGTCGTAACCGTTCCATTAGTGTTGCTAGCGATTCCAAGCCTGATGATTGGTTATGTGACCATTGATGCCATGCTGTTTGGCGATTACTTTGGTGATTCAATCGTGGTACATGAATCTCGTGATGTACTGGCTCAAGTCGGCGAAGGCTTTACTACTGCCGGAGCGTTTATGGTTCATGGGCTAATTACGCCAGCCTTCTGGTTTGCGATGGCGGGTTTAGGAACGGCATGGTTTGTCTACATGAAGCGCCCAGATCTGGCTGACTTCGCTAAGCAGCAGTGCTTGCCACTATTCAAACTGCTTGACCGTAACTACGGCTGTGATGAATTCAACGATAAATTTTTCGCTGCAGGTAGTCGTAAATTAGGTAACGTGCTGTCGAAGACGGGTGATGCTAAATTGATTGATGGTTATATGGTTAATGGCAGTGCGAAAGCGGTCGGTTGGCTGGCAAGCGTTGCTCGTTATACACAAACAGGTTATCTCTACCACTACGCTTTTGCGATGATTTTCGGCCTGGTGGTATTGCTAACACTGTTTGTGATGGTTTAATAAAAAATGATAATGGAAATATCGGAGGATATTCGGTTTGCCACTGCTTAGTCTTGTAATCTGGTTGCCCATCTTGGGCGGACTAGCGGTACTGGCCGCAAGTCGACACACATCTGATGCTAACATCCGCTGGATGGCATTAGCTGTTTCGGCTGTCACATTTCTGGTCTCACTCCCGCTCTTTTTCAGTTTTGATAACAGCACGCATGAGATGCAGTTTGTCGAGATGGCTGCGTGGATTCCGACTTTAAATATCAACTATCACCTGGGTGTTGATGGCATTTCGATGCCACTGATCCTGCTGACCGCATTTTCGACGATTTTTGTGGTTGCTGCAGGGTGGGAAGTAATCAAAGATCGCGTCGCCCAGTACATGGCCGCCTTTCTGATTATGGAAGGGATGATGATTGGTGTTTTCGCGGCACTTGATTCAGTACTGTTCTATGTTTTCTGGGAAGCGATGCTGATACCGATGTTTATTGTGATCGGTATCTGGGGTGGGCCACGTCGTGTCTATGCCACCATTAAGTTTTTCCTATACACCTTTTTTGGTTCAGTCTTCCTGCTGGTTGCGCTGATCTACCTCTATTTCCAGGCAGACAAGAGTTTCGCGATTCTTGATTTTCATGCGCTTCAGATCGGTATGGAGGCGCAGATACTCATATTCTTCGCATTCCTGATCGCCTTTGCGGTGAAGGTACCGATGTGGCCGGTTCACACCTGGTTACCCGATGCTCATGTAGAGGCGCCGACAGGTGGTTCGGTTATCCTGGCTGCTATTATGTTGAAGCTGGGCGCATACGGTTTTGTTCGTTTCATCATGCCGATTGTTCCAGATGCAAGTTTTGAGCTGGATTGGCTGATCATTCTGATGTCGCTGGTGGCGATTGTTTACATCGCATTCGTGGCGCTGGTGCAGGAAGATATGAAGAAGCTGATCGCCTATTCATCGATTGCCCACATGGGCTTTGTGACACTTGGCTTTTTCATGGTGTTTACCATTTTTGAAAAAAGCGGATCGATTCAGGGTGCTGCGCTGGGTGTTGAAGGTGCACTGATACAAATGATTTCTCACGGCTTTATCTCAGGTGCGATGTTTCTCTGTGTGGGCATGATGTATGACCGCATGCATAGCCGAAATATTAGCGATTACGGTGGTGTGACCAACACCATGCCTGTTTTCGCGGCCTTTTTTCTCTTTTTTGCAATGGCGAACGCTGGCCTGCCGGGTACCTCTGGTTTTGTCGGTGAGTTCATGGTGATCCTGAGCGCATTTCAGGCCAACTTCTGGTACGCATTCCTGGCAGCCCTGACACTGATTTTTGGTGCTGCTTATACCTTGTGGATGGTCAAACGGGTGCTGTTTGGTGAGATCAAAAATGATAAAGTTGCGAAGCTAACGGATCTTAATGGACGTGAAACATTGATTCTGGGAACACTCGCGGCAGCAGTATTGATTCTGGGTCTGTGGCCTGCGCCACTGATTGATGTGATGCATGCAACGGTCAACAACTTGCTTGAGCATGTTGTTGTATCCAAACTTTAACTGTATTGCGTATTTATTGCGATCTGATAACGAACATTAGACGATAGAGAATGATGGCTTTCGAAATCCCAAATTTTACTCCGGCTCTGCCAGAGATCTTTGTACTCACCATGATATGTGTTGTCCTGGTTGTTGATCTCTTTTTGACAGATAAAAATCGTTCAATCACCTATTTGCTATCACAGGCAACATTGCTCGGTGCCGCAGTGCTTACCGTTGTTGTGCAGAGTTCGGTACCGGAATACACATTCAGTGGCATGTTCGTTAACGATAGTATGGGCACGGTTCTAAAACTCTTTATCTATCTCAGCACCTCAGTGGTCTTTATCTATTCACGCGAATACCTGATTGAACGTAATCTATTCAAAGGTGAGTTCTTTGTGCTCACGCTGTTCTCTGTACTTGGCATGATGGTGATGGTCTCTGCCAATAACCTGTTAACGATCTATCTTGGACTGGAGGTGCTGTCGCTTGCGATGGTTGCGATGGTTGCTCTGAATAGAGACTCTTCGATTTCTTCAGAAGCAGCGATGAAATACTTCGTACTCGGCGCGATTGCCTCGGGTATGTTGTTGTACGGGATGTCGATGCTTTATGGTGCGACGGGTTCGCTTGATCACACTGAGATTGCATCATTTGTTACGCAAGGTTCCACCGACGACATCGTGCTTAAGTTCGCACTGGTCTTCATTGTGATTGGCCTCGCCTTTAAACTGGGCGCGGTGCCATTCCACATGTGGGTACCGGATGTTTACCAGGGTGCGCCGACGGCGATTACCCTGTTCATCAGTTCCGCACCAAAGATTGCTGCTTTTGCAATGTTGATGCGCTTGTTAGTAGAGGGGCTAGGTGGGCTGCTGGTGCATTGGCAAGATATGCTGATCATCATTGCAGTGCTATCAATCATCGCGGGTAATCTGATCGCGATCGCGCAGACAAATCTTAAACGCATGCTAGCTTATTCAACGATTTCTCATGTTGGCTTTTTGATGTTAGGCATCCTTGCGGGTACCAGTGACGGTTACTCTGCGGGTATGTTTTATGTGATTGTTTATGCACTGATGTCACTCGCCGCTTTCGGTATGATTATCCTGTTAAGTCGCAGTGGTTTTGAAGCGGATACACTAGAAGACTTCAAGGGATTGAATCAGCGTAGCCCCTGGTTTGCTTTTATGATGTTAATCACGATGTTTTCAATGGCGGGTGTACCACCTACTGTTGGTTTCTACGCTAAACTGGCCGTATTAAGTGCCGTGGTTGAGATCGGGCTGGTGTGGCTGGCGGTACTTGCCGTTGTTTTCTCTGTGATTGGTGCTTTCTACTACTTGCGCGTGATTAAGTTTATGTATTTCGATAAGGCGGTTGATACAGCGCCAATCAGCAGTGCTTACGACATGCGTGCCGTGATGAGTGCCAACGGTGTGATTATCCTGTTACTGGGTATCTATCCAACAGGTTTGATCGCTTTGTGTGTTTCGGTGATGCCTTAAATCAGTTTTCCTACCGTCATCAAGCTTTTATTGAATGGTGATAGCGAGCATAACCGCATTTCTGTTAAGTTTTTCCGGTTGTTCTGATACTGTAGTACCTTGTGGCTTTGCTTGAGTGACTTAGATTAATGCGTATTTTAATTAGCAATGATGATGGCTACCAGTCAGCTGGTATCAGCCATCTCAATCGTGCTCTATCCGGTATGGCTGAAACCACGGTGGTTGCGCCGGATCGTGACCGCAGTGGTGCCAGTAATTCACTGACCTTAGATCAACCTTTGCGTGTCACTCGCGCTGAGAATGGTTTCTACTCCGTCAATGGTACACCGACTGACTGTGTTCATCTGGCCATCACAGGTTTGCTTGAAGAAGAGCCAGACATGGTTGTTTCCGGGATTAATAATGGCGCCAATCTGGGTGATGATGTGCTCTATTCAGGGACCGTTGCAGCGGCAACGGAAGGGCGCTTTTTAGGCCTGCCAACCATCGCAATTTCACTGGCTCAACACAACCCAGTCCATTTTGAGACTGCGGCGCGAGTTGCAAAGAAGCTAGTATCACAGTTGCGTGATGGACCGCTTGATGCGAATACGATTCTTAATGTCAATGTGCCAGATTTGCCCTGGGAGGCGTTAGCGGGTTTCAAAGTGGTTCGCCTTGGGCATCGCCACAAAGCTGAACCTGTGATTAGCGAACAGGACCCACGAGGCAGAGAGATCTACTGGATTGGCCCTGCCGGTGCTGAGCAGGACGCTGGGCCAGGAACTGACTTCCATGCAATCAATGAAGGTTTCGTGTCGATTACACCACTGCAGGTCGACCTTACCAATCACGACGCCCTGGGTACTGTGAGTGACTGGGTTAAAAGGATAAGTCGTTAGCATGTCACGACACCAGGGAATTGGTATGACATCACAGCGTACGCGCGATCGCCTGATCTCACGCCTGGAAAGTGAAGGAATAAGAAGCCTTGAAGTGCTTGATGCGATGCGTGCAACCCCGCGCCATATCTTTGTTGATGAAGCACTGGCTAGTCGTGCCTATGAAGATACCGCGTTGCCGATTGGCTATAGTCAAACTATCTCCCAGCCTTATATTGTGGCAAAGATGAGTGAAGTATTACTGCTGAGTGGCCCGCTTAATAAGGTGCTGGAGATTGGTACTGGCTCGGGTTACCAGGCGGCAATCCTCGCGCTGCTGGTTAAAGAAGTTTATAGCATTGAGCGTATTGAACCGTTAATAAGGCAGGCACGAGCGCGTTTTCAGGAGTTAAAATTACGCAATATTCGCCTTCAATTTGATGATGGTATCTCAGGCTGGCCAGAATACGGCCCTTACGATGGTATTATTGCCACCGCTGCACCGGTAGAGGTACCGATGTCGTTACTAGAGCAGTTAACACTGGGGGGGCGTCTTATTATCCCGATCGGTAAGCAAGGGGTGCAAAATTTGATGCTCTATACCCGAACCCCGGAAGGGGTTGAAGAAGAGTTTATCGAACAGGTGAGTTTTGTGCCAATGCTAAGCGGACAGAAAAAATAGTGATACACGATGAAATTTTTTAGTTACCTCTATAACATCGTAATGCAGTGGGCTGCTCATCCCAGAGCGCCATATTACCTTTCTGCGTTAAGTTTTGCAGAATCATCCTTTTTCCCAATTCCGCCGGATGCGATGTTGGCACCGATGGTATTGGCAAAGCGCTCTAAAGCCTGGTTCTATGCATCGATCACGACGATAGCCTCAGCTCTCGGCGGCG
Organism: Gammaproteobacteria bacterium; assembly: GCA_021648525.1. GTDB lineage: Bacteria > Pseudomonadota > Gammaproteobacteria > SZUA-140 > SZUA-140 > SZUA-76. Next base: position 2,890 of record JAKISP010000016.1, on the reverse strand, counting down.
TGCTGGGTTATCTTATTGGTTACTTTGCATTCGATGCAGTCGCGCCCCTTATTCAGGAGACGCATTACTGGGCTCACTATGAAACGGCGACCGAGTGGTTTGCAGAGTGGGGTGTCTGGGTGGTGTTTATTGCTGGTTTTTCACCGATCCCATATAAGATCTTCACGCTTTCAGCGGGTGCTGTGTCGATGGCATTTTTGCCATTTTTAATTTGCTCAATCCTTGGTCGTGGCTTACGTTTCTTTCTAGTTGCTGGCCTAATGTACTGGGGCGGTGAAAAAATGGAAAAGGCACTGCGTACTTATGTTGATCGAATCGGCTGGACAGTGATTATACTGGCGATAGTGGCATATGCAGTTGCCCAATTTATATGATATTACGTCGTCATAAACTGTAATAATCATGGGTCATGGTCATGACTGTTTTATGTGAAAAAAAGCCTTTAATAACCGCTTTCTTAGCATTACTGATTTTTTCTATTACAGGTTGTGGTTCGCTTGTGCACTACAAAGTGCAAGAAGGCGACACTCTTTATTCAATTGGTTGGCATTACGGTCAAGATGCAAAAAAAATTGCAGAGTGGAATAAGTTAAGAACACCTTATGTGATTCATCAAGGGCAAATATTGAGGATTGCACCGCCAGCAGGTGTGCCTGGAGAACCTCTGTTTACCCTCTCTCAACCAGAGAAAGCTAGTGTGCAACATTCGACCAGGTTAGCGCTATCTTCACCTGTATCAAAGTATCCGGTTAATCAAAACAGAGGACCAATCGTCTGGCACTGGCCTGCCGAGGGCAAATTGATTAGCACTTTTTCTAGCAGAAAAATTGACCGTAAGGGAATCAATATTAGTGCCATGAAAGGCTCTGCAATCAGAGCGGCTGCTTTAGGTAAGGTGGTGTATAGCGGTAGTGGTTTAGCTAGTTATGGCAATTTGTTGATCATTAAACATAATGAGAGTTACCTTAGCGCTTATGCACATAATGACCAGCTACTGGTGAAAGAGGGTGATTTGGTCAGTAAGGGACAGAGGGTTGCGACTATGGGGGCTACCGGTAGTAACAAAGTGATGTTACATTTTGAAATTCGTTACAAAGGTAATCCCGTTGATCCATTGAGGTATCTGCCAAAACGGTAGCTCATGATTTCACCTGATAACTAAATGCGCCCCCTCGGTTTTGCCGGGAAGTATACCTGAGGGTCGCCGTGAGGAAAACTTCATGCGGGAGAGGGGAGGGCTGAGAAATCAGTGTTCATTCTGTGAAAGAAAAAGCCACGTGGAGTCTCTGCGAAAAAGACAGCCTTGTTTCAGACCATGTGAAAGGCTTAGTAGGTTGGATGATTTTCATTAACCAGGAGCCATTACGAGAAGATGTCTTCTCTGTTATGACTAGTAAACTAAAACTGTTCCAGCGAGATAGTGCTTTTAATCATCTAAGAGTGATATCCATTATTTATATCAATATTATGCAGGGGAAAAGGAAGATGGTTATGAGATTATTGGTTGGTCTGGTTTTCTTTTTTATCAGTACTGTTCAAGCTGCGGACCAGCAGACACCTGCATTTCTAGATCAGGTTGAAGGGAGATGGTCTCTTCATAAGCCAGATGAAGACTTATGTAATGACGCAAGATATGTACATACAATTAAAGTCTCACAAGATAGAGAACACCTGTTGTTTATAAAAGAAAAAGACGCGCTGGGAAATACCCAGCAAGGTATCGCAGAATCAACCTATAAAATACTTTACACGGGTGATAATTTCGCAATGCTCTTTCTAGACGGTGAAACGGTAACGCTTCCAACAGGCGATCTGGTTATATGGCAATTACTTCTTGAAGAAGGCCAGTACCGCTGGCGAGTTTATGCGATGCCTACTGAGTGGCGAAACAATGTTATCGGTGTGCGTTGCAGTTAAATTTCATGCGCGATTATTTTATTGGTCTCAAACCGCTAGTAAAAACGGTTCTTCGTAGGTCTATGTGAAATACCCGACAAAATATCATCCTGGAACCTGGGTATTTTTGCGGGGTAGAGCGCGGCTCAAATATTTGTGTTTTATTCAAATGACCACCCTGGGGTGATCTATGATAGAGATGGATGACCGCAGCACATGGAGATTCAGCCTCGCACCGAAACTAAAAGAAGCTGATATAACAAGCAAGTAGCCCGGGCTGAGCTTCCAGCGAAACCCGGGGGATGTGGCACTGCCCTCCCGGGTTTCGCTGGAAGCTCAGCCCGGGCTACATTTATTTTAAAGGTTCTTCGGAGAACCGTGTGAAAAACCAGTTATACCGAGAGGTTATCAGGCAATCTAAGCAAGGTCGGTATAGATGGAACTGGAAGAACATTATGGGCAGCTGTTGAGCGTAGCATCACCCAGGGATTAAATTCAAAGATTCAAATTATTAAGGCGAATGCAAGAGGTTATCGTTCATTCGACGGCTTCAGAAATAGTATGTTTTTTTACTACGGCATGCTGGACATGGTTTCATTGCTTTCACACAGATCTACGAAGAACCGTAAAAACTATGCACTTTAGTGCAAGGCTTTAGCAGCAGCACGGTTATGTTACGCTATGAAGGATGAAAGAACAGAGGCGAAGCGGGCACATAGTAAACATCTTAATGGTGCATATAGTCTGGGTAACGAAATACAGATATCCAGTGCTCAGAGGTGATATACAGAAGCGCTGCCGGGAATTAATCATTCAAATATGTGATGCTGAAGATGTGCAGATATTAAAAGGTGTGGTTAGCAAAGATCCTTTCAAAGAGCCATTCAAAAGCCGGCATAAAGTTTCGATTCACTGATAAAAGAAAGGCATCAAAATCACTGTTTTTTTCCATTTTTAACGCTAAAAATGCGGAAAAAGAAGCAATTTATCCTGA
>JAKISP010000015.1 GCA_021648525.1 Gammaproteobacteria bacterium | reverse complement strand
GGCGTCGCATCAACAACGCCCGACACCACACCACCGGTGATCACCTTGATGGGTGTTGACCCTCAAGAGATCACCATTGGCGGTACCTATGCCGAGCTTGGAGCCACCGCGGTTGACAATATGGATGTTGATATCAGCAGCATAGTGATTGATGCTACAGCGGTGGATACCGCTACCATTGGCAATTACAGCGTGACATACAACGTCATGGACGCAGCGGGGAATGCAGCGACGCAAGTGGTGCGTACGGTGAATGTGGTTGCTGACACCGTGGTCGACACCACACCACCGGTGATCACCTTGATGGGTGTTGACCCTCAAGAGATCACCATTGGCGGTACCTATGCCGAGCTTGGAGCCACCGCGGTTGACAATATGGATGTTGATATCAGCATAGTGATTGATGCTACAGCGGTGGATACCGCTACCATTGGCAATTACAGCGTGACATACAACGTCATGGATGCAGCGGGGAATGCAGCGACGCAAGTGGTGCGTACGGTGAATGTCACTGCGGCGGCAAGCGATAATAGCGCTGCTGACAACAGTGGCTCTAGTAGTGTTGCTTCTGATAATAGTGGTGGCGGCGGTGCCCTTGGGGCACTGCTCGGCATGCTTCTCACCTTGTGGGGTTTTCGGTTTTACCGCCACAACAAGAGACAACAAAGAGGTTTTACTTGTGAAGATTAATCATAACCTGATTGGTAGAGTTGTCACAGCGCTCATGCTCAGTGCTGTTCTCAGCGCATGTGGTGGTTCCTCCTCAAGTGAGGAGGAACCACCCAAGCTTGCTTTTGATGAGGAGCCCCCCAAGCTTGTTTTGCAGCCTCTCAGTATTCAAGTGGCCGAAGGTAACTCAGGGACAACGGTGGCAAGCTTCAATATTATCCTGTCGGCTAGTAGCGCCAGTACCGTTACCGTTGATTACGCAACCAGTGACATTAGCGCTACCGCACCTGATGATTACCAAAGTGTAAACGGCACTTTGTCATTTCCCCCCGGAGAAACGTCCAAGGTTGTCATGGTGAATGTGGTAGGTGATGCCATTGCGGAACCCGATGAAACGTTCAGGCTGACACTGTCAAACCCTGGCAACGCCGATTTGGGCAGCGCCGTTGGTGTGGCCACCATTACTACCGATGATGAGGTTGCGATTCTCCCGATTCCGGCGTTGCAAATTGGAAACATCAACCTTGCCGAAGGTAACTCAGGCACGACAACGGCAGAATTCAGTATCACCCTGTCTGCCAGCAGCACCAGTACCGTGACGGTCGATTACGCAACCAGCGACATTACCGCTACTGCACCGGGTGATTATCAAAGTAAAAATGCGACCTTGTCCTTTGCTCCCGGAGAAACCAGCAAGACGGTAATGATTAATGTGATTACTGATGTTATCGCAGAGCTCGATGAAACATTCAAGCTGACTTTATCTAATCCCGGTAATGCGGATTTGAGCGATGCTGTTGGTGTGGCAACCATCATCAACGACGATACAGATTCGACCGTACTGCTGTCTAATCCCGGCCCACAGTTTTTTGACGAGGAGCAGGCATATACCATTAATATTACAGCCCGCCCAAACGCTCGGATCTTTGTCAGTGGCATGCCACCCGGAATGCACTGGGATGAAGTCAACCGCCGTTTCGATTTTCGTCCGGATTTTATCCAGGGCGGGAAGTCATGGCAGGTAACAATGGAAGCTGTCGATGGTATAGAAACCCAGACCCAAACTTTCGAAGTCAGAGTCAACAACACCATTCAGCCTCCCTGGCCTGTGGTTGTCAGCGTGGAAGAAATAAGTGGAGCGACGCAAGCCCTGGGAATATTCAAGCTGGGCGTAGAGCAAACGACGGATGACTTTCTCGACAGCCCAGGCCATGCCGGTCGTGTCTTTCAGGCCAATCTGGCAATACCCAAACCAGCCAGCGCCGCCAATCTGTTACCCGTAAGAATTGGTTTGCACGGTAGTGGTGGCAGCCCAGGAACCGTTGGAAGAGGCTGGATTTTTGGTGTTGCGCCTCATGATCCCCACCGCCCCACCGAAACCTGGTGGACTGGGTATAACAACCAGCTACCTGATGGCGAGATCAGCAACGGCTCCAACCCTGATTACACCCAGCGTCGCGTGATGCACCTGCTCTCTTTTTTGTTGGAAAACTGCCCCGGGTGGCGAACGGAAGGCTGTCCCGGTGCGGATCTGGAGCGTATCTCGGTCTCTGGTCAATCCATGGGAGGGACTGGTAGTCATTTTCTGGCGATTAACTACGCCCGTCACTTTGCAGAGGTGAGTAGCCGCATTGGTGGTACCACGCCCCATTTTTTAAGTAACGGGCAGCAAGGAACGCTTGCTTCTATCTGGGGTTCAAAAGCGGCCGGCCTGCCCGACGAGCAAGGCCGCAATGTTTGGGAGCATTACGATGCCAGCCGGGCGGCACTTAACGACAAGGATTTCCGCAATCTCCATTTCAGTACGATAAGTGGGAAAAATGATCCGACCATCAGCTTTAACGCTATGGTGGGAGTCAGCCCGGTGACAGCGACATCTTTTATCGGCGCGTTACAACAAGAAGGCATTGGGCATCTCGTTGTTTGGGATCAACGTGCGCATGGTGGCTCAGATCCGTTACTCGGCGCGACGTGGTGGCAAAAAACGATACAGAGTCCACCCGACGAAAATTTTTTTCTGAGGCGCAACCGGGCATTCCCCGCGTTTTCAAATAGTTCTACCGATGATGATTCGGGCGCTCCCGATGGTATGGGAGGATTTACAGGCACCTTGCGAGGCGCCAAGAATCGTTATCTGCAATGGGATAACGTCAATATTATCGATACACGAGACCAATTAAGCGTGCCGATTAAAGTGGATATTGATACGACAGGAACACCACCTGCTGACCCCTCCCTGCCGCCGCAAGGCAATAAATACTACGGATCACTGCCGATTACCGCCGATGCGACCATACGCCGCATTCAGCAATTCCAGCTACTGCCTGGAGAAACTGTTCGCTGGAGCTACGCCGGAAATTCAGGAACAGTTTCAGCCAACAACGATGGCTCGGTAACCGTGCCAAACTTGGAGATGCTAACAAGCTTTACCCCGCTTGTTTTAACCCGACCCTGATCAGTTTTCTAGATCTCAATTGCGACTACGGGCGCACGTATAAATTTTTATAACGAGGTTCTACGATGAATATTTCCAACCTAGTCTTGAAAAATTACCTTAAAAAATCGTTTATACCATTACTGGGTCTGGTGGTCATTATGGTTAGCACGGTAGGGTCTGCATATGCGAAAGTATTTATTGGCAATCCGGGTACTTATGAGTCTTTACTAGGCAATCTTCAGGCGGGCGACATCTTACAGTTAGAAGCCGGAATTTATAGAAATAGATTGCCACTTTCTAACCTAGAGGGCGAACCAGGCAAACCCATTATCATCACGGGGCCTGAGAGTGGTGAACCAGCCATCATACTTGGGGAGGCTTGCTGCAACACAGTGCAAATTGAAAACTCAAGCTACCTCACTATCCAGCATATCAAGCTGGATGGGCTTGATATAAAATATATTGATGCGGTTAATGCGCGGGGCATAACGCATCACATCACATTGGATAGCCTAGAAATTGTGCGCCATGGAGCTGCTCAATTGACAAACGGTATCGCCACCCGCGGGCCGGCCTGGGGCTGGGTGGTGCGTAACTGTAAAATCATTGGTGCTGGAACTGGTATATATTTCGGCAACTCGACAGGCGAGGACTGGCCTTTTGTTGGTGGCTTGATCGAGCACAATTTGTTTGTGGACACCGTGGGATACAACATGCAAATCAAGCATATGCGGAGCCGGTCTTATGCCAGCGGAAATTCGGTTCCCGGCATGCCGCTGGAAAAGCGTAAAACGATTATCCGGCATAACGTGTTCAGCAAAGCCAATCAGCCTACACCGCCTGAGGAAGGTTCTCGTCCGAATCTGCTGGTGGGACATTTTCCGTTGAGCGGCCCTGGCAGTGATGACGTTTATGAGATTTACGGTAATTTCTTTTACCAAAACACCACCGAGGCCCTCTTCCAAGGAGAAGGCAATATCGCAATGTATGACAACGTATTCGTCAACGCCTCGGGCAGCGCGGTCAATATTCAACCGCATAATGATGTGCCGCGCAATATTAACGTCTTCCACAATACCATTGTCGCCAAGGGTTCTGGCATTAGCGTAACGGGTGTCAATACGAACTTTAGCCAGCGCGTGGTAGGCAATGCGGTCTTTGCGGGTACGCCCGTGTCAGTCAATGAGCAAAATGAGCAAGTTGTACAACAGGATAACGTGACGGCAGCTTATGCCTCTGCCAGCGATTATTTGCTCAACCCGGATGGTGATATTGACTCAGGAGCCTTGGACTTATTTCCTCAAGCGGGCGTGCTTTTGGGTGAGGCTATCGACATGACGGCATTCCAGAGTTTTTCCGACTGGGAACGTGATTTCAATGGTGATCTGCGCACCGGAGGCTTTCGTGGTGCCTATGTTGGTGATACCAACAACAACGGCTGGGTGTTGGCTGTCGACATCAAGTCACCCGAGGCATTGACCCCTACGCCCCCCGCCATCATGGTGCAGCCGGAAGGTGTCACGGTGATGGAAGGCGAAAACGTCACTTTCAATATCGCTGTTACAGGCAGCGCCACACTCACCTATCAATGGTTTCGTAATGGCGCCAGTATTGCAGACGCCACCAATGCCCGTTATACGATAATGGCAACGACCCCAGCCGATAATGCCACCTATAACGTTGATGTCACTAACGACTTCGGCAGCATCAGCAGCAACGGTGCGGTATTAACCGTGCTTGCAGATACTCAAGCTCCAACCCTGGTGTCAGCCGTTGCAGTCAGTGAGACCCGCGTGGGCATTCGTTTCAGCGAAGCGGTCAGCCCTGGCAGTGCAGAAACCATTAGCAACTACCAACTGAGTCTTGGCATTACCGTGACGAATGCCAGCCTGAGTGACGATGGCCGCACCATCAGCCTCACGCTCAGCGAACTGACCCCGGATACCGACTACACCGTCTCGGTCAGCAGCGTGCAGGACCTGGCGCAAACCCCCAACACGATCGCCGCCCAGAGCAGCATCAACTTCACCTACCGCAGTGCCGACGGTTTTGAGGATGGCAATGCCGATGGCTGGACACCACTCACTGAAAGTCGCTGGGAAGTTGTCCTTGATGAAGGCAATTACGTTTACTGGCTCAACACCACTGCTTTTTCCCAGGGCTTGGAGCGTCAGCTGGGCGAATACTCGCTGCTTTCAGGAGCATATGGCGACTTTACCTTTACTGCAAGAGCACGCCTAGGGGATGACGTTGACAGTAACGCTCTGGCGGATTATGCGGTGGTGTTCGGGTTCCAGGATGAGGACAACTATTACTTCGTGATGTTCAACAACCAGCAAGGCGCGACACAACTGCTTAAATTTGAAAACGGAATCAGAACCGCCTTGGCGACCGCCGCCGCCGGGCTTAACGACAACGATTATCACAGCATCGAAGTCAGGCGTGCAGGCAGTGTGATCAGCGTGTTCTTTGATGGCGCCCTGATGCTAAGTGGCAACGACGACAGCCTGGGTGCCGGTCAAGTGGGTGTGGGCAGTTACAACGACTCAGCCTACTTTGATGATGTGAGTGTAGGAGGCGTCGCATCAACAACGCCCGACACCACACCACCGGTGATCACCTTGATGGGTGTTGACCCTCAAGAGATCACCATTGGCGGTACCTATGCCGAGCTTGGAGCCACCGCGGTTGACAATATGGATGATGATATCAGCAGCATAGTGATTGATGCTACAGCGGTGGATACCGCTACCATTGGCAATTACAGCGTGACATACAACGTCATGGACGCAACGGGGAATGCAGCGACGCAAGTGGTGCGTACGGTGAATGTCACTGCGGCGGCAAGCGATAATAGCGCTGCTGACAACAGTGGCTCTAGTAGTGTTGCTTCTGATAATAGTGGTGGTGGCACCACTGGGCTGCTGAGCAGCTTCTTTCTCCTGCTGATACTCGTTTTGCGAACCTGCTGTCACCGCATCAGGAGAGCATGCGATGTAGGTACACGATACACGCCCCGAATAAGTTTCAGTTTGATCAAAAAAGGTCCTTGTTATTATGAATAATATCCATCATCCCCTCGTACAGAGGCGTAGAAATCAGCCTTCCTCCCTGTGGTACTTAATCCGCCGCTCAGGTCTGGGGTTATGGGCGTTTTTGCTTTTTTTCACTGCCCTGCTGCTGGTCAGCCCTGCTCAGGCGACGGAGTCGAAAATAGCGGCTGGAGTGAGTCACACGGTTGTTATCAAGAGCGATGGCACGTTGTGGGCCTGGGGGGGGAACGAGAATGGTCAACTGGGGGATGGTACGACAGCCGATAAAGATGCCCCCATGCAAATCAGCAGTGGCGCTACCTGGACAGCGGTTGCGGCCGGATATAGTCACACCGTCGCACTACAGAGTGACGGCACATTATGGGGCTGGGGAAATAACAGTAATGGCCAACTGGGCGATGGTACGACAGCCGCTAAAAACACCCCGGTGCAGGTTGGCAATGGCACTGACTGGACGACGGTCTCGGCCGGGTACCGCCACACCATCGCATTGCAAAGCGACGGCACGTTATGGGCCTGGGGAAATAATGATTCTGGCCAACTGGGCGATGGCACATACGAGTCCAGGAATGCCCCGGTGCAGGTCGGCAGTGGTCCGGCCTGGAGAGCGATCGCAGCCGGGTGGCGGCATACCGTTGCACTGCAAAGTGATGGTACGTTATGGGCGTGGGGAAGTAATGGATCTGGTGAGCTGGGGGATGGCACTGATAGGCGTAAAAATACCCCGGTGAAAATTGGCAATGAAACTACCTGGACGGCAATTGCGGCCGCAGAACATACAGTTGCACTGCAAAGCGATGGCACGTTGTGGGCCTGGGGGGATAATTGGACTGGCCAAGTGGGCAACGGCAGTGTGGGGGATGAGGTAACCGCTCCGCTGCAGATCGGCAATAGTACCGCCTGGACAGCGATCGCGGCCGGCCCCTCTCATACCGTTGCGTTGCAAGGCGATGGTACGTTATGGGCCTGGGGGCGTAACAGCTCTGGCCAACTGGGTGATGGCACGACAGGCGATAAAAATACGCCAATACAGACTAGAAGTGGTACGGCCTGGAGAGCAATCGCGGCCGGAAGTGGACATGCCGTCGCACTGCAAAGTGATGGCACGGTGTGGGTCTGGGGGGGGAATAGCGTTGGCCAACTGGGTAATGGCACGACAGGTAATAAAGGTACCCCAGTACAGATCGGCAGTGGCACTGCCTGGTCAGTGATCAAGGCTAAAGGGGATCAGACCTTGGCACTACAGAGCGATGGCACGTTATGGGCCTGGGGAAATAATCGGTCTGGCCAATTGGGTGATGGCACATACGAGTCCAGGAATGCCCCGGTACAGGTTGGTAGTGACACTGTTTGGGCGGTGATTGAGGCCGGAAGCTCACACACGGTTGCACTGCAATACGACAGTACGTTATGGGCCTGGGGGGCAAATAACTTTGGCCAACTGGGCGATGGCACATTCGTAGATAAAGACCGCCCGGTGCAGGTTGGCAGTGATGCTGTTTGGACGGCGATTGCGGCCGGGCCATCATATACCGTTGCACTGAAAGCCGACGGCACATTGTGGGCCTGGGGTTATAATAGAGATGGCCGCCTGGGCGATGGTACAACGTTGACCAGAAATAGCCCGGTACAGGTTGGCAGCGGCAACACCTGGGAAGCGATCGCGACCGGAAGTGGACATACCGCTGCACTGCAAAGTGACGGCACGTTATGGGCCTGGGGGCGTAACCGCTTTGGCCAACTGGGCGATGGCACCAACGAGGACAAAAACACCCCGATACAAATCGGTAGTGGTACTGCCTGGACAGCGATAACGCTCGGACGGAACTATACCGTTGGACTGCAAAGCGACGGCACGTTATGGGCCTGGGGAAATAATGGGTCTGGCCAACTGGGCGACGGCACATACGAGTTCAGGAATGCCCCGGTGCAGGTTGGTAGTGGCGCAGTCTGGACAGCGATCACGGCTGGATGGAGTCGCACTACTGCACTACAGAGCGATGGCAGCCTCTGGGCCTGGGGAGGGGGGGGCGATGGTGTCGAGTCTCAAAAGACCCCGATGCAGATTGGCAACGGCGTCGTCTGGACAGCGATCACGGCCGGGTGGAGCCACACCGTCGCACTGCAGAGTAACGGCACATTGTGGGCTTGGGGGTGGAATAGGTCTGGCCAACTGGGGGATGGTGAGGCCTGGAAGGAGACACCGCAGCTTATCGCTGTTCAGGACATCACTCCGCCATCGGGCGGTCTCCGCATTAATGGCGATGCCAATACAACCAATAGCCCCGATGTCACCTTAACCCTATCATGCAGTGATAGCAGCTGCGCCACTATGCAGTTCTCCAATGACCAGGCAGTCTGGTCCACAGTTGTCGCCTACAGCGACAGCATGGCCTGGATACTGACGGCCGGCGATGGTGTTAAAACGGTCTACGCACGTCTTACCGATGGTGCAGGTAACAGCAGTGAAGTGAGCGCTACCATTACGCTGAATACCGCGGTAGCTGTCGGTGAAGCTGGAGGTGGCGGCGGTACCCTTGGTCTTTTTACTGGTCTAATGTTATTGCTGATAGTTATGTGTATCCGGTGCGATATCAGCGTGCTGGCCCGTCGGTTACTCAAAATTAATCAGAGGTTCCTTTTGTTCAGGTGGCGGTAGCAGGTTCGCACTTCAGTTGTCCCATCGGTAAGCCGATAGGGAGGTGAGTGCTAGCGAAGCACGAACAGCGAGAAGGGAGAACATGCGGCGCTATTTTTTGATTATTGCGGGGCTTTTTTTTGTCGCCGTGGGAGGTGTCGGTGTTGTGGTACCGGGTCTGCCGACCACGATTTTTATTCTATTGGCGGCAGGCTGCTTTGCTAAATCCTGCCCAGCGCTACATCGCTGGTTGCTCGAAAACAGACTCTTTGGTCCGATGATCTATCACTGGGAAAAGAATCGTGCGATACCACGCCGCGCTCGCAAGATGGCGCTGCTGATGATCGGTACCGTCGGTGTTTTTTCTATCTATCTGATCGAAGGTTTTTACCTGAAGGTCTTTGTTGCAGTGATGCTGATTATTCCAGTCGTGATACTGTTACGTCTCAAAACGGTTGATGAAGCGTTGCCACGTGTTCGCAAAACGCTTCCTGGTAGTCCCCCAAATAGTGACTAGCGCTGGCGGCCGCCTGGTTGAGATGGCTTTGTTGCTCCACTTTGGCTGCGAACAGACTTTCTGATCGGCTTTTTGCCCACTCGCCCCCCCTTTCCTGACGTCCGCTTTGAATTTCGAGCGTCCCGTGCATTGCCCGTCCCCTCTGGTTGCCAGTTGGGTACCAGGTGTTGCTTGCCGTTACCGATCAAGTCAGTACGCCCCATCTTCTTCAGTGCTTCGCGTAGCATTGGCCAGTTCTCTGCATCGTGATAGCGCAAAAAAGCCTTATGCAGTCGACGCTTTTTATCGCCTTTGGCAGTGAGTACCTGCTCTGACTTATGGTCCACCTTGCGCAGTGGATTCTTTTCGGTGTGGTACATCGCCGAGGCAATCGCCAGTGGGGTGGGAATAAAGGCCTGTACCTGGTCGAGCCTGAAGCTGTTTTTTTTCAGCCACAGTGCCAGTTCCAGCATATCTCTATCACTAGTGCCAGGGTGTGCGGAGATGAAATAGGGAATCAGATACTGCTCTTTGCCTGCCTGTTTAGAGTAGCGATCAAACATCTGCTTAAAGCGATCATAGGCACCGATGCCTGGCTTCATCATTTTGCTAAGCGGGCCCTGCTCGGTGTGCTCGGGTGCGATTTTTAGATAGCCACCAACGTGATGACTCACCAGCTCTTTGACATATTCTGGTGAGCGAATCGCGAGGTCATATCTCAGGCCGGAGGCGATAAAGATTTTTTTAATTCCGGGTAGTGCACGTGCGCGGCGATAGAGATTGATCAGTGGTTTGTGGTCGGTATTCAGGTTGGAGCAGACATCGGGGTAGACGCATGAGAGGCGGCGGCAGGCCGATTCAATCGTCTCGCTTTTGCATTTCAGGCGATACATGTTGGCGGTTGGGCCACCAAGATCAGAAATGTTACCGGTAAAGCCGGGCACGGTATCGCGGATTGCTTCGATCTCGCGGATGATTGAATCTTCCGAACGGCTCTGAATAATGCGCCCCTCATGCTCGGTGATCGAGCAGAAGGTACAGCCGCCAAAACAGCCGCGCATGATGTTGATTGAATGGCGGATCATCTCCCATGCGGGCATCTTTGCATCATTGTAGGCGGTGTGGGGTTTGCGTGTGTAGTTTAGCTCATAGACGCGGTCAAATTCGTCACTCTCCAGTGGTATCGGCGGCGGGTTGAGCCACACATAGCGCTTGCCATGTAGCTGGATTAGTGCGCGAGCATTGCCTGGGTTGGTCTCAAGATGGAAGACGCGTGAAGCATGTGCATAGAGCACTTTGTCTTTGACCACCTGGTCAAAGTCCGGCAGGCGTATCACGGTTTTACTGCGATCACCCTTTTGCACACGCGGGATAAACTGCACCACTTTTTCATTATTGTTATTAGTCGCATTCTCTTTTTTATCGCATGCCGCTTCATGGGCGTAAGGGTCGATGTGAGGATCGATGCGGCCCGGTTTATCGACGTAGCTAGAGTCTTTGACAGTCCAGCCCTCAGGGATCTGCTGCGTCATAAAGGAAGTGCCGCGAATATCTCTAATCTGGTCGATCGGTTCATTTGCCGCAAGGCGGTGCATCACCTCAACAAAGGCGCGTTCGGCATTGCCAAAGATAAGCATATCGGCCTTAGAGTCGGGCAGGATCGAACGCCGTACCTTATCGGACCAGTAATCGTAATGGGCGATGCGGCGCAGACTCGCTTCAATCCCGCCAATAATCACCGGCACTCCTTTGAAAGCCTCGCGCACCCGTTGTGCATAGACGATCACCGCGCGGTCGGGGCGTTTGTCAGGCTGGCCATCGGGAGTGTAGGCGTCATTGCTGCGGGTGCGACGGTCGGAGGTGTAGCGGTTGACCATTGAGTCCATATTGCCAGCCGTAATGCCGAAACAGAGGTTGGGTTTGCCGAGTGCCTGAAAGGCGCTGGCATCGTGCCAGTCGGGCTGAGAAATAATGCCGACACGAAAGCCCTGTTCTTCGAGCAGTCTGCCGATTAATGCCATACCAAAACTGGGGTGATCAATGTAGGCGTCGCCTGTGACGAGGATGATGTCGCAACTATCCCAGCCGAGGTCATCCATCTCAGCGCGCGACATCGGCAATTGATCTGCACTACCAAAACGTTTTGCCCAGTAAGGGCGATGGGAAAATAGATGTGTTGCTTTTTGCATAATGAACCAGGTGCCGCGATGGGTGCGCTAAAAGCGCGCTACAAATTGTTAGCGGCATTATACGCGATTTTATTGATCAGCATGGCGCGTGAGATTTGTGGGAATTATGCAAGGAATTGAGGAGTAATATTGAAGACCTGGTGTCGCATACCGGTAGGATCTCTGTGGTGCAAAATAACACAAAGGGGTGTGTTGGTATGAATGGAACCTGGATAGTCTCTTTTTGAGTTTATTGATAGTTGAAATCAACCAGTGGGTGTTAACACCTCCTAACGAACAAGCTGCTTTAATAAAACCTTTGAATTTCGTTGGCAGTTATACAGTTCTCTACGTTTAACTGGCAGTGATTTGATTTCTGTTGTGATAAAGCCTCGCTCACGAAACCAGTGAGTCGCGCGCGTGGTCAGCGTAAACAGCAGTGATAACGTTTGAGCGCTGGCACTACGTTCGATTGCATTTAACAGGCTGTCACCATAGCCCATCCCTTGATAGTCCGAATGAACCACCAGACAGGCGAGTTCGCCAGCGGCTTCATCGCAAAATGGGTGTAGTGCCGCGCAGGCGATGATCATGCCGTCACGTTCGACCACAATAAAGTCGCTGATTTCTACCTCGATATTCTCGCGTGAGCGTCTTACTAGTAATCCGGTTGATTCCTGGGGTTCAATCAATGCAAGAATACCACCGACATCGTCAATGGTGGCGGCACGGATTCCTTCGTAGTCATCCGACGTGATCAGGGTGCCAACGCCATCGCGAGTAAACAGTTCCTGCAGCAAGGCGCCATCGGTATGGCGATTGATCAGGTGGGCGCGTGGCGCACCGTAACGGCAAGCCTGTACGGCGGCTGTAAATGGTTCGATGATCTCTGCGGGCAGTTTACGTTTGCTGTTTAACACCTTCTCCGCATCGTTAAGTGTCAATTGCCTGAGCAGCCGTTTGCTGGAATCCATCAGCCCTTTGCCATCGACAAGGCAGATCATCTTGTCTGCTTTAACAGCGGTGCAGGTGGCGGTGGCCACTTCCAGAGCGGTGAGATTAAAGATCTCACCCGTCGGGGAGTAACCGGTGGGTGAGAGCAGTACAATGGCACCGTCGTTGAGTTGTTGATTGATTGCCTCGTGATCAATGCGGCGTACTTCACCGGTGTGAAGATGATCGACACCGTCACGAATCCCCAGCGGGCGTGCGGTGACAAAATTGCCTGAGGTGACCCGAATGCGAGCGCCTGCCATCGGTGAGTTGGCCAACCCCATCGATAGCAGCGCTTCAATCTCAAGGCGCACGGTGCCACTGGCCTCTTTAACGCAGGCCAGTGCAGTATCATCGGTGATGCGCCGGCCATCAATATACTCAAATGAGATGTTGCGTGCCTTGAGACGCTGCTCGATCTGCGGGCGAGCGCCATGAACCAGAATCAGGCGGATGCCCAGGCTATTGAGTAGCGCGATATCGTGTGTCAATGTCGCGAACTGTTCATCGGCGACCACTTCGCCGCCAAAGACAATCACAAAGGTACGACCGCGAAAGGCGTTGATATACGGTGCTGATTGGCGAAAGCCATCAACGAACTGCTGCATCTCTTTTTTATCTTGCATCTTGTTTGGCACGTGGTGCTCCACTTGCACTACTATTTTATTTGTTCGTCATTCCGTCAGGAATGACGGGGTTAAATTATTCCAGGGGCTTTTAAAGTCCAGTGGTTGTTGATTCTACCCGACCTGCTGTTGTGGCGCAGCATCCGTATCGTTGCTGTCACCGTTATTGCCCCGAATCATCTGCGACTCAAGGTTAATAAAGTCCTGATGGCGACTATCCAGCATTTGCGTCAGTTGCACATTGCCCAGCGAATTCAATATATTACTTGGTACCTTTGGATTATCGGCCGCGAGATCACTGATCAACTGTTTGACTTTAGCGCGCGTCATATTCTTTTGTGAACCACATAGATTACACGGGATGATCGGGTACTGTTGCTCTTCGGCATAGGCGGCGATATCTTTCTCCTGGCAGAATGCCATCGGGCGGATCACGATGTGGCGTTTGCTGTCGGTGAGCAGTTTAGGTGGCATTGAACGAATCTCGCCGCTATAAAGCATCGACATCAGGGTGCTTTCGATCAGGTCATCACGATGGTGGCCAAGCGCAATCTTGTTAAAGCCGTTGTCACCCGCGTAGCGATAGATATTGCCACGACGCAGGCGCGAACACATTGAACAGTAGTTTTTTCCCTCCTGTACCTTGTCGATCACGATCGAGTAAGTGTCCCTCGTCTCGATAAAGTGAGGGATCTTCTGTGCCGCGAGCCATTCGCGCAGACCACTGTCGTCCCAGCCCGGTTGAGATTGATCGAGGGTATAGGAAAATAGCTCGAATTTATTGCGTGAGCGGATGCGCAGCTTATTGAGCAGGGTTAACAGCGTGAAGGAGTCTTTGCCGCCAGAGAGGCATAGCATCACGCGGTCACCGCGCTGGATCATGTTGTAGTCTGAGATCGCTTTGCCGGTGTAGTGCAGCAGCTTTTTTTCTAACCTGGAGGTGGCCATTGCCATGTGTCGCCTTCGGTGCTTCTTTAATAAAGGGGGATGTTACGCTATTTCTGCCGCCGTGCCCAAGTTGCCGTGCCCACCTGCATCGCGCGACGAGGTGTGGCCCCCTTGCGGCCACATCCTGGTCTGAGTCATTCTTGAGGCCTGAATGTTGTATAAGGTCCCTTCGGATTAATCGAGGCGCCCTGAAATCAATAATTGAACAAAAAACCTGCATTGATTGATTCGATGACAAGTTCATCTTCGTCAAAATAATTTATATATTCAAAATTGAAAGAGAGCTCATCGTTAATGCCAATACGTGTTCCCATGCCATAAGAGAAACCGCTTTCAGTACCACTCGCCGTCGCACTTGCACTACCTGAACTAGTCGTCACACTGGCAGTAACAGTAGCATCGATACTTGTATAGCCTACCAATCCATAAATATCAAAACGGCTCGTGACAGGAAAATTACCCAGTGCGTAAAAACCAAAAAGACTCTCGACACCCAATTTAATCGAGGTGTCGTAGTTACGGTAACCAGGGATACTGACAGTGATCTTGTCATCTGACAATCCAACACCCATGCGAGCCTCTACCGCAAAATGATGATTTATAAAACGCCCCATACGTGTAACCAATACTGTCGGTTTGTGTGTAAGGGGTGTGCCCAGTCTTGTATTTTCATAGTCAACCAAACTGTATTGAATACCAACATAGTCTTGATTCTCACTTGCTGCCGAGCTATTAATCATCCCTGCCAGCATTAATAATATGATCAACAATTTTTTTAGATATGAAAAACGCATGATTTTCTCCATTTAAAGCTAAGTGAATTGAACTATTTTTTATATAATTCAGGAATAACGGATAACAATGAGCACCAGGTAAGCAAGGCTAAACAGAGTCATAATAGCGATACCTGTTTTGCTCCAAAGCACCATCATTTTTCCAGGCCTATCCTCTTTATTGATGGTGTCACCGCAGATAACCCGATAGTTGATGTAAGCAATTATTGGCGCAGAGATGAAAGCGACCACAGTAGCGATGGTGACAACCAGCCCCATCGCGCCGGAAATATTTTTGATAATCAGAAATATGGTGATGGTGCCCAGTACTGCGGCTGCTAAAATGATGCGGTACATTGTTTTTGTTGTGCCCTGACGTGAGGCGTATTCTCCCTGGCCTTTCCAGATGAAATAGCTCTCTTCCAGCGTTCTGGGATAGGCGTCCAGGCAAGTGAGGGTGGTGCTGAACATGGTGGCCAGGGCCGCGATGCCAATCAGTGGGTAGGCCCAGTCGCCTAGTGAATGGGTGTACATATCGATCAACTGAGCGGCAAAAACTGCGCCTTTTTCTGACGGGGCTTCGCCGCTGTCGAACATTACCATTGCCCCCAGCGACAGGAAAGCCATCGCCAGTAGCGCCGTGCCAAAAAAACCAATTCTAAAATCGAGCATCGCCTTTGGCAGTGAGAGCCGTTGGCCGTTTTTGCGGTTGTTCTCTTCCGACCAGACCGAGTGCCAAACACTGACATCCATCGGTGCAGGCATCCAGCCGAGAAAGGCGGCGAGAAAGATGATGTCGGCATATTCGTAGAGACTGAACAGCGGTGAAACACTGGCCTCGCTGCTCTCCTGGTGGGTGAGCAATACCATGATCAAAGCGGCGATAGTCGTGAGTGTGAGAATGATGATAATCGCTTTCATCATCTTATCCAGCAAACTGTACTGCCCCACATATAAAATAGTGGCCGCAGCAATAAGCACCAGAATTGCCGGTATGTGAGGCATATATTCTGCTGGAAAATTCAAGCCAAAAAAATGAATCGCGATAGAGCTGGTAACGATAGTGACCGCCGCCTGGATCAGGCACATGGAGAGCACCGTCATCACGATATAGATTCCCAGCGCCCATTTTCCTAGCGCATGATAACCGTGCAGAATATTGCGCCCGGTTAATGCGGTGTACTGGGGGCCGAATTTATAAAACGGGTATTTAATCAGGTGAATTAGTGGAATCAGCAGCAGGAATAAAAATTCATAACTGGCCCCGGCTTTGGTGGACATAACCAGATGAGATACCCCCACTGCCGCGCCTGCGTAGAGCAGCCCTGGCCCTAGATTGCTCATGGTATTTCGGAGTGTTGTGATCATATCGAGTCTCTATGCGTGAATGCTGAGACTCAAACTTACCGCCTTCTACAAGGCGCTGTCGCGTGGTGTTGGCCGACTGGCTCTATGGTGATGTGAGCGGGGATTATCCGCGGATAAGTGGTTAGCTAATCGCGCCAAACAACGCGGAGGTCTGTCCGTATTGAAGCGTTTTGCTATGTTCAATTCTATTCATAGTGTGTCCACATTCGAATAACTTTAATAATACGCTCTTCTGCGTAAACTTGAAAACCAATCTATGTTGAATATTTATTCTGCGTGAATATGAACCAGACAAATCAACTCACTAACTTTTCATAAGGCGGTGGTTTTTGGTAAGGGTTTTCTTCTAGCAATTCCAGTAACAACTTAACCTTCTGTTTCAACCCAGATGCAGCAATTTTCTTAGCGTCTTTTTTGGCCTGTTTTGTATACACTAACGCCCAGCTCACCAATCAGGTTCCTTAGCGCATTCAGATAACTTTTGACTCATGCTCTCTTTGATTGACTCCCGCATTCCGGGTACTGATAATAAATGTAGCGTTTCTGCGATTGCATTCCAGTCGTCCTCGGAAACAAGCACAGCATTCCCTCTTTTCCCTGTAATGACAATAGGTTGGTGGGTCTCTGTTGTTTCGTCAATCAGGCTATAAAGCCTGGAGCGAGCCTCTGTTACATTCAATATGGTCATGGTGAATACCTCCTTGATAAAGCGTGCGACTAAGCGTACGGAATATCAAGGCTTATTTTGAACATAACGCTTTCATATAATTGCGGCTGACAGGAAGGGTGTCGCCGCCGTCAGTGTGGATCTTCCCCAGTCCGTTTTCCATCTTCTCGATGTACTTTATCGTTTCTGGATTGATTAAGTGTTGACGGTGACAACGCGTGAGCGACGTGTTCTCTTCCAATACTTTTAAAGAGAGGCTGGAGTGAAACTCCTGGCTCTCTTTTTGGGTAACAATATGGGTGCCGGTGGTCGGGCTGGTGAAGGCGCGGCAGATATCTTTGATGTTGATCAGGTAGTCACAATTGCCTTTGTAACAGGGGATAAACTGCATTTGCGTCGACAAACTTTCTATCACGCCCACTTGTGGTTGGCAATCCTCCTTGAGCCGTTCCAGCGTCACTTGCAGGCGATCCGCTTTGACAGGTTTTAATAAAAAATCGATCGCATTCTTTTCAAATGCCTCAATAGCGTGTTCGCCATAAGCGGTAACAAAAACAATCCGCGGTATGTCGCTTTTATCCAGCATGCTAAGCATTTCGATGCCCGATATTCTGGGCATTTTGATATCGAGAAAGATGACATCAGGACGCTTGCTATTGATCTCCCTGATCGCATCGAAAGCATTAGTGCATTTGCCGATGATATTGAAGGCGGGGTCTGTGTTGATCTTGTTTTCGAGATCGTCACGGGCGTGGGGTTCGTCATCAATAATGAGGGTGTTGATCATTTCCAGTTTCCAGTGAAGCATATTTATTCACCAGACTAACATAATGACGATTGTTAGCTGTGCTAATCAAGAAACAGGAAACCACTCGGAAGCATATCCACGCCTCCTGGAACCTATATAAACTGCTCAGGTCATATCTCCTTTTCTATAAGCTCATGGCGCGTTATTTTTTATTCCTTGAGTACAGATTAACCCACAAAGGAGATTCTAAAATGAGTGATATAAAAAGTTCACTTTATGACAAAATAATGGAATTTCAGATTGGCTCAGAATATGATGATCTTCCATTTAGCGAAAGACTCCTACGTGAGGATTTGTGGAGCCGGGAATACGCTGACAGGTGTATTGATGAGTATAAAAAGTTTTTGTATCTTGCAGTGATATCAGAGCAAGAGGTCACGCCTTCTGACGAAGTAGACCAGGTGTGGCACCTTCATTTGCTGTATACAACATCTTATTGGTCAGATCTCTGCAAAAACGTGTTGGGCATTCAACTACACCATTTGCCAACAAAAGGAGGGGTTACTGAGTTATCAAGGTTTGAGAAGCAATATCAATACACGCTAGAAAGATACCTGGGTACGTTTGGCGAGCGCCCACCAACAGATATCTGGCCAAATGTTGGCGGTAGATTTCAGGACGCAGGAAGATTTGTCAGGGTAAATAGAAATGATTTTTGCATAAGAAAGAAACCTTATAAAAACCCTGTATTTATAGTGTCAATTATTGTGTTGGCTATAACCATTGTGCAAGACCTCGACCGTTCATTAGTTATACAAAGCAGTAATTACTGGATGCTTTTTGCAGGAACATACATGATTATTCGGGTGCTTGAATGGATGTTTGAACCCCCTAAAGGACTTCTTGCATATACCTCACGCAGTTCAAAAAGTGACGCTACGGGTTGCGGCGGATGTGGAGGATGTGGAGGATGTGGAGGATGTGGAGGATGTGGAGGATAGTTTACAGGTAATCTAAAAGGAAAGGATTTTTGATGTTTGTCCCTCATGATGTGGCAGTCGAATCAATACTCGGGTCCATTGATTCGGCTCACACATCATCGAAACGCCATAGCGCTGACCGTAACGCATTTTGATGCGTTCATCTATCTTCAGTCCTATGCCACTGTGGATTTTATCCACATATAGCCCCGCATTGTCTTCAATAGTTAAGACTAAATCGCCGTTGCTAACCACACCACTAATTTTAACTATGCCCACCCCGAGCAACTCACTGACGCCGTGTTTAATCGCATTTTCAACGATGGGTTGTAGCGTAAAGACGGGGAGTTCCTGGTTCAAAATAGCGTCTGGGATATCAAAACGAACGTGCAGCCGGTCTTCAAATCGAGCCTCTTCTATTTTGAGATAAGACTCAACGTGCTTTAGTTCTTCTCTTAGCGTTGTAATATCGCGGCCGTTTTCCAGGCTCTTTCTGAAAAAATCAGACAAATGGTGTAGCAGGTCCTGCGCCCGCTCTGGTTGGTTGGCGGTGATATGGCTGATGGTGGTGAGGGCATTGTAGAGAAAATGCGGGTTAACCTGGGCGGTGAGTAATTTGTATTGATCTTCAATGCGCAGCTCTCGCTGGTGTTCATAGCGCCCGGTCAAAATCCTGCTGGACAGCAGTTGGGCAACGCGCTTCCCCAATGTTTTATTGATGGTACGAAATACTTTTTGTTTTGTGTCGTAGAGCTTGATCGTGCCCATGACTTCATTGTTGGCTTCGTCGCTTAAGGGGATGATGAGCGCCGACCCCAGCTTGCAGGCGGGGTCAATTCTGCACTGATATCTTTTTTTCACCCCGTCAATAAAGATCACACGGTTTTTATCAATTGCTTTGAGTGTTTCCTGTGACGAGATGAGCGAACCCGGTTGGTGGTGTGCTTCGCCTTCGCCGGTAAAAGCCAGCAGCCTTTCTCTGTCGGTAATGGCGACAGCGCCTACGCGGGTTTCTTGATGAATAATCTCAGCAATTTTCTGGCTGGACTCCTGGCTAAAGCGGGTCAGCATAATTCCGGCTGTTTTGTTGGCAATGCGCCAGGCAGTAGAGTGGCTGCTGAGTTCATCGCAGACACGCTTCTGCTCCCGAATCATATACATAATCAGAGCAACTCCGGCGGGATTGGCCAGCAACATGGGCAAGCCAACTTCTTTTTGAAGCTGCCAGGCGGATTCAATGTCATCAGCCGCCCAGCCAAACAGGAGAAAGATCACTGCCTGCCCCAGGCCAATCGCTAAGGCGACTAACCAGATAAAACGCGGGGAAAAGAGCGCTTCAGTTTTTCCTTTACGGGTAAGGTAATAATGAACAAGACCGGCGGCGAGTCCCTCATAGGTGGTGGCCGTTGCACAGGCGAGGTCGATGTAGATAATGGGATCGTCAATGCCCGTCATGCTCCAGACACGATAAAGCCCGCCGGTTAGGCCGACAAAAAATCCCACCACCGGGCCACCCAATAAACCGCCCAGTATTGCGCCAATGGCGCGGGTGTTGGCGATGGCATCTTCGGATTGAACCGAAAGCTCGCTCAGGGAAGTCCCAAGGATACAAAACCCGGAAAAAACCAGATAGATAATCGCCTTGTCTGGTAGTGTCAGTGAATTATTCACCAGCGCGGTAAATACAGGCGTTTTAGTAAATAGATAAGCGAGACCGAGAAAGACCAGTACATGCTGTAGCAAGGGGATGATGTGCTCTACAAACAAAAGGTCGTGCATCGTATTTCTCTAGCGATAAAATCGTAAAATTATATAGAGGTGCGCTTAAGATTAACACAGTCGAACCCCGCATCGCGTCAACTTTATGCTGATGGACTAACGTCCATGGCCGCAATAAATAAATTTCTAAAGTTGATTAAAGGTACTATTGGTGTTTTTCATGCTTGGTTTTTATTGGGGTAAAAAGTGGTAAAAAAACGCTGTCATTACCTGAAGGAGATAGCTCGAAAATAAAATGACTATGATAACCAGGATGGTGATAGGGATGAGTTGGGGGCTGGTAGTCGGCAGTTTAATTCAAGGGTAAATTTCGCCAGGGGCATTCATCACGTAATCGATAGAAGATGCCTTCAACCATCAGCCGAAATTTTGGCTTGTCATAGCGATTTTCCTCACGCATGATGGTACGCAGCTTCACCCAGTGCTCGTTGCTGAGCATTAAACGTCAACAGACTCTAGAGGTTTTCCATGCCCGACTATCGTTCCCGCACCTCCACTCATGGCCGCAACATGGCGGGTGCTCGCTCGCTGTGGCGTGCCACTGGTATGAAAGATGACGATTTTGGCAAGCCGATCATCGCGGTCGCTAATTCATTTACCCAGTTTGTGCCGGGCCATGTCCATCTAAAAGACATGGGCCAGTTGGTGGCGCGTGAAATCGAAAAGGCGGGTGGTGTGGCGAAGGAATTCAACACCATTGCGATCGATGATGGCATTGCGATGGGGCACAGCGGCATGCTCTATTCGCTGCCTTCACGCGAGCTGATCTCAGATTCGGTTGAGTACATGGTCAATGCCCATTGTGCGGACGCACTGGTCTGCATCTCTAACTGCGACAAGATCACCCCCGGGATGTTGAACGCCGCGCTGCGACTGAATATTCCGGTGGTTTTTGTCTCCGGCGGGCCAATGGAATCGGGTAAGGCAGTGATCCAGGGAAAAGTGGTGCACCTTGATCTGGTCGATGCGATGGTTTCCGCAGCAGATGAAAATGTTTCCGATGACGATGTGATGACGATGGAGCGTTCGGCCTGCCCAACCTGTGGTTCCTGTTCTGGTATGTTTACCGCCAATTCAATGAACTGTCTGACAGAAGCGCTCGGTCTATCGCTGCCGGGTAACGGCTCGATGCTGGCGACCCATGCCGATCGTGAGGCGCTGTTTTTGAGTGCGGGTAGACTAGTGGTCAGCCTTGCCAAACGTTATTACGAGGAAGAAGACGAATCTGTTTTACCACGCAGCATTGCGACCAAAGCGGCATTTGAAAATGCGATGTGCCTTGATATTGCAATGGGTGGCTCGACCAATACCATCTTGCATCTACTGGCCGCGGCGCAGGAAGCGGGCGTCGACTTTACCGTGGATGACATTGATCGCCTCTCGCGCAAAGTACCTCAGCTGTGCAAACTTGCACCGAGCACGCAGCTTTATCACATGGAAGACTTCCACCGTGCGGGTGGTGTGATGGCAACGCTGGCGGAACTTGATCGCGGTGGCCTATTGCATCGAGACGTGCCACTCGTGCATGCGGCGACACTTTCTGCCGCGTTGGAAAAATGGGATATTACGACGTCTGATGCACCGCAACTGCATAACTTCTTTAAGGCCGCGCCCGGTAATGTGCCGACGCAGCAGGCCTTTAGTCAGGATAAGCGTTGGGACGAGCTCGACCTTGATCGAGAACGGGGCTGTATCCGTAGCATGGAACATGCCTATAGCAGTGAAGGTGGCCTTGCCGTGCTGTACGGTAACATTGCGCTGGAAGGCTGCGTGGTGAAGACCGCGGGTGTTGATGATGACAACCTGACCTTCAATGGACGCGCGCGTCTCTTTGAAAGTCAGGATGATGCCGTTGCTGCGATCCTCGATGACAAAGTGGTTAAAGGCGATGTGGTGATCATTCGTTACGAAGGGCCGCGTGGCGGGCCGGGTATGCAGGAGATGCTCTATCCGACCAGCTATCTGAAATCGAAAGGTTTAGGTAAAGCGTGCGCGCTAGTGACTGATGGGCGTTTTTCTGGTGGCACCTCCGGGCTGTCAATCGGGCACGCCTCACCAGAAGCGGCGGAAGGTGGCGCGATAGGCCTGGTGGAAGAGGGCGATGTGATCGAAATCGATATCCCCAATCGTACCATTAACGTCGCGATCTCTGATGATGAGCTGACGGCACGTCGTGTTGCGATGGATGCCAGGGGCACTGCTGGGTGGAAGCCTGTGAATCGTGAACGTTATGTGAGTGCGGCATTACGTGCCTATGCAGCGATGACCACCAGTGCCTCTAAGGGTGCGGTCAGGGATGTGTCGCAGTTGGAGAAATGATGAGATGTTGTGTTGCTTCGCAACACTTGGTGGGCTAGAAAAGCGCCGTCCATCCTACATTCCTACATTTAATATTGCCCGTCGTTTGAGTTTGCGGCGGGCACTTTCTGGCATGGCATATGTATTGTTAATGTCCCTTAACCTTTGATCACTTGGGAGCAGTCAGTTGAGTGCGATTTTGCAATCATCATCCTGGCAAGCATCGCTGGCGTTACGTTTTGCCCAGCGTGCTCGGCGTACGGCGCTTGTCCATCGTAAACACGTTGGCCCGTTGCGGGTTCAATCGCCGTTTTACCCTGAAGGTGAGGTGTGTCATGTTTATCTGCTGCACCCGCCGGGCGGAGTGGTGGGTGGTGATCAACTACACATCAATGTCGAGGTTGAGGAGGGCGCACATGCATTGCTGACGACACCGGCATCGGGGAAATTTTATCGCTCCAATGGGCTGATTGCACTGCAACAACAAAATCTTACCGTTCAAAAAGACGCGACATTGGAGTGGTTGCCACAGGATACGATCCTGTTTTCCAATAGCCACGTGCAGATGAATACCCGTGTTGAGCTGGAAGCCGGGGCGCGTTTTATCGGCTGGGAGATGTTGTGCCTCGGTCGGCCTGCAAGTGATGAGTTATATGAGAGTGGGCTTTGCCGTCAGACGTTTGAGTTATGGCGTGAGGGCGAGCCGCTGTTTATCGAGCGGGCGCGTTTTGATGGCAGCCAGGCCTTTATGCAACATGCCTGGGGAATGCAGGGTTATACGGTCTCTGCTACATTAGTGGCGACGAACGCGGATACCGAGGTGTTAAAAGCGGCGCGCGAGGTTGAACTGGGTGTCGATGCCAATGACAATAACGGATTGCTAAGTTGCACTTTGATGGGCGACTTGCTGGTGTGCCGCCTGTTGGCGTATCAGGGCGAAACAGCACGCCTTACCTTTAGTCGCGTGTGGCAAAAAATTAGACCGTTGCTGATCGGCCGCGAGGCCAGTGTGCCGAGAATCTGGAATACTTGATTGAGGAGTGAGTGATGGAATTGTCACCTAGAGAGAAGGATAAGTTGTTGCTGTTTACTGCCGCCCTGCTAGCGGAGCGGCGCAAGGCACGCGGAGTGAAGCTTAACTACCCGGAGTCGATTGCCTATATTTCTGCGGAGATTATGGAAGGGGCGCGCGACGGTAGGACGGTCGCAGAGTTGATGAGCCATGGTACGACGTTGCTCCGGCGTGAAGATGTGATGGATGGAATTGCCGAGATGGTGCATGAGGTGCAGGTGGAGGCGACCTTTCCGGATGGCACTAAACTGGTTACCGTGCATAACCCGATTGTTTAGAGGAGTGTTGGCAAGATGTCTGATCCGATGATTCCCAGCGATATGATTCCTGGCGAAATGTTGATTGAACCCGGTGAGATAGAGCTGAACGTTGGTCGTGAAAAGGTCACCATTAATGTCGCCAATAGTGGTGATCGCCCGATTCAGGTAGGCTCTCATTATCACTTCTATGAAACCAATCGCGCCCTGAAATTTCCGCGTGAAGATGCACGTGGTTTTCGCTTGAACATTCCCGCCGGTACTGCGGTGCGCTTTGAGCCGGGGCAGACACGTCAGGTTGAATTGGTTGCGTATGCCGGTGAGCGTAAAGTTTATGGTTTTAATGCGAAGGTGATGGGGGCGTTGGAGTCGGCGGAGGAAACAAAATGAGTAAAATGACACGCCAGGCCTATGCCGAGATGTTTGGCCCGACCCTGGGCGACCGTGTACGCCTCGGTGATACCGACTTGATTATCGAAGTCGAAAAAGATTACACCACCTATGGTGATGAGGTGAAGTTTGGTGGAGGTAAGGTGATCCGCGACGGCATGGGGCAGAGCCAGCGCCCCATCGCCGAGGTGGTGGATGTGGTGATCACTAACGCATTGATCCTCGATCACTGGGGCATTGTGAAGGCAGATATCGGGATTAAGGATGGTCGTATTGCCGGTATCGGCAAGGCGGGTAACCCGGATGTGCAGCCGGATGTGGATATTATTGTGGGGCCAGGCACTGAAGCGATTGCGGGTGAAGGGCATATCATCACTGCCGGAGGGATCGATGCGCATATCCATTTTATCTGCCCACAGCAGATTGAAGAGGCGTTGATGTCGGGGGTGACGACAATGATCGGTGGTGGCACTGGCCCAGCCACTGGCACCAACGCGACCACCTGTACGCCAGGTACGTGGAACATCCATCGTATGCTGGAGGCGGCCGATGAGTTTCCGATGAATATCGGCTTTCTTGCTAAGGGGAATGCGAGTCTGCCATTACCGCTGGAAGAGCAGTTGGTGGCGGGTACCATGGGGTTAAAACTGCATGAAGACTGGGGCACGACACCGGCCTCAATCGATAACTGCCTGAGTGTTGCCGAGGCCTATGATGTGCAGGTGGCGATTCACACGGATACCTTAAATGAATCCGGTTTTGTTGAAGATACGCTAGCGGCATTTAAAGGGCGCACCATTCACACCTATCACACCGAAGGGGCGGGCGGTGGCCACGCACCGGATATTATCAAGGCGTGTGGTGAGTCATATGTGTTGCCGTCATCGACCAACCCAACTCGCCCTTATACGGTTAACACGGTTGATGAACATCTGGATATGTTGATGGTGTGTCATCACCTTGATCCGAACATTGCGGAAGATGTTGCCTTTGCTGAATCACGTATTCGTCGTGAGACGATTGCGGCGGAGGATATCCTGCACGATCTCGGTGCCTTTTCGATGATCGCTTCTGATTCACAGGCGATGGGCCGGGTGGGCGAAGTGGTGATTCGTACCTGGCAGACAGCACATAAGATGAAGATGCAGCGCGGCGCGCTGGCGGAAGACTGTGAGCGTCATGATAACTTTCGGGCGCGTCGTTATGTTGCTAAATATACCATTAACCCTGCACTGGCTCACGGCATCGCGGACGAAGTGGGTTCGGTTGAGGTCGGTAAGCTAGCGGACCTGGTGTTATGGAAACCAGCCTTTTTTGGGGCAAAGCCGGCGATGATTATTAAAGGCGGCATGATTGCCGCTGCGCCGATGGGTGACCCCAACGCCTCGATTCCAACGCCGCAGCCGGTGCACTACCGCAATATGTTTGGCGCCTATGGTAAGGCGCGTAGCCACACCTCAATCACCTTTGTCTCAAAGGCAGCGCTGGAAGATGGGATTAAAGAGAAACTTGGTTTGAGCAAGATGGTCCGCGCGGTGAAAGATTGTCGCACCGTTAAAAAAAGCGACATGATCCACAATCAGTGGCAGCCCACGGTGGAGGTCGATTCACAGACTTATGAAGTGCGTGCAGATGGTGAATTACTCACCTGTGAACCTGCCACGGTGTTACCGTTGGCGCAGCGCTATTTTCTTTTTTAAGTGGTAGATCAATGGCAGATATGATGCGAATTAAGGCCTTCTCTGAGGGGCACTCATCGTTTGATGATGTTTTAGTTTTACCCTATGAAAAGCGGCAAAAAAGCCGCCTGCGGGTGCAGCTGGTATCGGGTGCTGAGGTGGGAGTAACGCTGCCGCGCGGCACCGTGTTGCGTGGTGGTGATGCCTTGTTGAGCGAAGATGGTAAAGTGATCGCGGTTGAAGCGCAGCCTGAAAAGGTATCGCGGGTGGTGAGCGATGATGCACTGCTGTTAACGCGTGCCGCCTATCATCTGGGGAATCGCCATGTACCGCTGTCGATATCGAAAGATGGGCTGAGTTATCTGCAAGATCACGTGCTGGATGAGATGGTGTTGCAGCTGGGGCTCACTGTTCACTATAAAACCGCGCCGTTTGAACCTGAGAGCGGCGCGTATGGTGGTGGCCATTCTCACACATGATTGATCTCGCTGCGCTTCGTTTATGGCAACTGATCAGCCCCGCACTACCGGTGGGGGCGTATGCCTATTCACAGGGGCTGGAATATGCGGTAACCGAGAGATGGGTGGCAGATGAGGCCTCGGCGCTTGAATGGATAGAAGGGGTGGCAGGCCACTCCATCGTGACGCTGGATCTGCCTGTGATGCAACGGATGTATCACGCCTGGCAGTGCGACGATGAGACCAGGGTGATCCATTGGAGTCGTTTTTTGGCGGCATCACGTGAGTCGAGCGAAATCCTGGCGGAAGATAATCACCTGGGAAAGTCACTCGCGCGGCTGTTGGGTGATCTTGAGGTGAATCGAGCAGAGGCGTGGCGTTTTAAGCAGGAGGTCAATTTCCCTGCGATGTTTGCGTTGGCCACCACCCATTGGCAGATTGAGCTTGAGCAGGCGCTGGCGGGTTATCTGTGGGCGTGGTGTGAAAATCAGGTGACAGCAGTGATCAAAATTGTACCGCTAGGGCAGACGGCGGGGCAACGTCTGTTATCTGCGCTGATTTTGCAAATCCCCGCGTGGATTGAGCAAGCGATGACAATTGAAGATGAGGCAATGGGGGTGTTGTGTCCTGGGGTGGCGATTGCCAGTGCGCGCCACGAAACACAATATTCTAGATTATTTAGATCCTGATTCAGGGAGAGGCATGAGATGTCCAGTGATCAAGCATTGCGGATAGGAATTGGTGGGCCTGTTGGTTCAGGTAAAACGGCGCTAACACTCGCGCTGTGTCTTGCGTTACGAGAAAAGTACAACATTGCGGTTGTCACCAATGATATTTATACCCAGGAAGATGCGCTGTTCCTGCAAGAGAGTGGTGCGCTGGAGGCGGAGCGTATCATCGGTGTTGAGACAGGTGGCTGTCCGCATACCGCTATTCGTGAAGATGCCTCGATGAATCTTGCCGCCGTCGATGAACTGCACCAGCGCTTTCCAGGCTTGCAGATCGTGTTTGTGGAGAGTGGCGGCGATAATCTGAGTGCAACCTTTAGCCCTGAGTTGTCAGATCTAACCATCTACGTGATTGATGTCAGTGCCGGGGACAAGATACCGCGCAAAGGTGGGCCGGGGATTACTAAATCTGATCTATTGGTGATCAATAAAACGGATCTTGCGCCATATGTTGGGGCATCACTGGCGGTGATGGCGCGCGATGCAAAAAAAATGCGGCTAGAAAAACCCTTTGTTTTTTCCAACTTAAAGATTGGTGATGGTCTTGATCAAATAGTGGATTATATTTTACACCAGGGGATGCTGGAGGAAGTGTAGGCTATTTTGGCATTCGGTTTTTAATCACTTCTGAAATGCTATTCTAATGCTCTGCATGGCTGCTCTATATTAGTTCGCGCGCAGTCATCGGCGCGTCATTATAGTGCGTAATGCCGGTTTCTATTGCGTTATGGTTGGAAGAGAACTTAATAAGCTATTGAAAGTATTTTAAATGTATTTATTGGCACGGGGTGTGCTGAACAACAGTTAGCTGCATTGAACATAAGGCTTCGTTTAATAGAGGGTCGTGTTGAAATGCTGGTAATGTTGTTCGTTTTTTAAATCCTTGGGAGATCGAGTTAAATGAAATTTTCAAAAAAACTTTCTGCGCTGGCCGTGGCTTCTGCTTTATCAGTACCTGCAGTGATGGTAGCTGCGCCAGCACAGGCTGAGCTTTCTGGTAACATCGGTGTGGTGTCTCAGTATGTGCTGCGTGGTATTAGCCAGCAAAATAAAGGGGCCGCTATTCAGGGTGGAATCGATTACACCAACGACAGCGGCTTCTACCTGGGATGGTGGGGGTCAAGCCTGGACTACACCTATAATGTTGCGGGCAGTGACGCATACACTGGTCAGGGTTTTGAAAATGATATCTATGGTGGTTTCGCTGGTTCAGCGGGGGGCGTCGACTATAACATCGGTTTACTACAGTATTACTACCTGAATATTGATGACTCTGATCTAACAGAACTGGTATTAGGTGCAGGTTATGGCCCCTTTAGCGCACAAGCACAGTACCTTCTGAATGATGGCTGGTGGGGTAATGCGGGTGATACTTACTGGACTTTCAACTATGGAACAGATCTTCCTTCTGATTTCACCCTGGGTGCCTCATTGGGTTACTACACCTATAACGATGATGATGCCGGTAATGACAAGAGTGCCGCAGTGACTACTGAGTCTTCTGCCTTCCGTCACCTGAACCTAACCCTCTCTCATCCTATTGGGGATACCGGTGCAGATATGGGTATCACCTATATTATTGCGGGTGATAACCGTGCTGGTGTTTCAACAGACGATACCATCACCATGAATATTTCTTACAATTTCGGACTCTAGTCTACAGTAAGTCATCAGCGCGCCCTGTTTTAACAGGGTGCGTTACTTCGTTAGATGAATATTTGAAGCGTTAACGTGAGGAATATGAAAATGTCATTGAAAACTATTTCCGGTCTGGCTGCTGCGGCAGTTCTGGGGCTGGCATCACAGGCTGCGATGGCGGCTGATACAATCAAGGTGGGTGTATTGCATTCACTTTCTGGCACCATGGCGATCAGTGAAACCACACTGAAAGACACCATGCTAATGCTGATTGATGAGCAAAATAAAAAAGGCGGTATTTTAGGCAAAAAGCTTGAGGCAGTGGTGGTTGATCCTGCTTCTAACTGGCCACTATTTGCTGAAAAGACACGTGAATTGATTTCAAAAAATAAAGTTGATGTGATCTTTGGTTGCTGGACCTCTGTTTCTCGTAAATCAGTACTGCCTGTGATTGAAGAGCTGAATGGCCTGCTGTTTTACCCTGTTCAGTATGAAGGTGAAGAGTCTTCAAAAAATGTTTTCTACACCGGTGCGGCACCTAATCAGCAGGCGATCCCGGCGGTTGATTATCTGATGAATGAGATTGGTGTTAAGCGCTGGGTATTGGCGGGTACCGATTATGTTTATCCACGTACCACCAATAAAATCCTTGAGGCATACCTGAAAGCGAAGGGTGTTGCTGATAAAGATATTATGATTAACTACACCCCGTTTGGTCACTCTGACTGGCAGTCGATTGTTTCAGACGTTAAGAAGTTTGGTTCTGAAGGTAAAAAGACGGCGGTTGTTTCAACCATTAATGGTGATGCCAATATCCCTTTCTACAAAGAGTTAGGAAACCAGGGTATCTCTTCTGAAGATATTCCTGTGATTGCCTTCTCTGTGGGTGAAGAAGAACTTTCCGGGATTG
This sequence comes from Gammaproteobacteria bacterium, assembly GCA_021648525.1. Taxonomy (GTDB): domain Bacteria; phylum Pseudomonadota; class Gammaproteobacteria; order SZUA-140; family SZUA-140; genus SZUA-76. The sequence goes on along the minus strand of JAKISP010000015.1, from coordinate 35,837 downwards.
ACACGGCACCATTGGTTGGCCACCTGGCTGCGTGGAACTACTTTATGAGTGTTGAGTCTGATGAGAACGCGGCGTTTATTGATGCCTGGCATAAATATACTAAAGACGATAAGCGTGTTTCTAATGACCCAATGGAAGCGCATTACATCGGATTTAATATGTGGGTGAAGGCGGTTGAAAAAGCCGGCTCGACGGATACAGACAAAGTAGCCGATGCAATCATTGGAATTAAAGTCCCTAACCTCACAGGTGGCACCTCTACAATGCTGGCGAATCATCACATTACCAAGCCTGTATTGATTGGTGAGATTCAGGATGATGGCCAGTTTGAGGTTGTCTGGGAAACGGATGGTCTGGTTGCCGGTGATGCATGGTCTGATTTTTTGCCGGATAGTAAAGACCTTAAGGCGGACTGGGTTACATTGAAATGTGGTAACTACAATACTAAAAGTAAAACTTGTTCTGGTCAGAACTTTTAATTCTCCTCTAAAAAATTTACTAACGATTAGCTAGCGGATTTTTAACTGTAACGTGAATGGGGTGGATACTTAATCCATCCCATTTTTTTTAACTATCTCATTAAATCAGGTCTTCCGATGAAGAATTTTATCACGCTAATGCTAGTGGCAATTTTTTCATGGCTGGCAGTATTGCCGATGACGGCATCGGCGAATAACGTCCAGTTTCCCACTCTGTTAGAGGGTTTGAAACAGAAAAACTTTTCAAAAAAAGCGGTGGTGATTGACCAACTGGAGATAACGGGTGATGCGCGCGTACTTAAGGTTTTTCAGCATATGATTAAAGGTAAGCTCTATTATGAGAAGAGTGAACTGGTTCGGTTTGTCTTTGTTGAAAAAAATGAAAGTGGTTTTGCCATTACCAATGTGCTGAATGATGAACCGCTGGGCTCTGTTGGCAAGCGTGAGGTTAAAAAAGTAAAGGTCAATAATAAGCTACGCGGGAAATTACGCCTGGCGATTGCGAAGTTGAGCCTTAATCATCCAGATGTAAATTTGCGCCGTGATGCGGTGCGTTTGATGTTTAAAAATATCGATGCAGCGGCGGTTCAACTATTAACCGCACGCCTGACGGTTGAAGCTAAAGATAAGGTGCGTGATACGATCGAAGTGGGTATCGCACTGTTTGATCTTGAATCAATAGATAAACAGGTTAAATTAAAATCGATAGAAATATTGGGCGATAGCCTGGAGCCAGCGGCACGCGCGGCGTTGTTACCACTGGTGGCGAAAGATGATACGAATGATTACCTGTTGCAAGACCGTGATGTGTTGACGGCGGCAATTAAAGCAGTTGCACGCATCGATGCAAAATTAAAATACAATAACTGGGCTGAGACCATCTATTTTGGATTAAGCCTGGGGTCGGTGTTACTGCTGGCGGCGATTGGTCTCGCGATCACCTTTGGGGTGATGGGGGTGATCAATATGGCACATGGTGAACTCATCATGATTGGTGCCTATACCACTTATGTGGTGCAGCTATTGATGCCAGATCATATCGAATATTCGCTGCTGGTGGCGATTCCTTCGGCGTTTTTGATGGCTGGCTTGATCGGCATTGCGATTGAACGTGGCGTGATTCGTTTTCTCTATGGGCGGCCGTTAGAGACCTTGTTGGCGACGTTTGGTATTAGCCTTATTTTACAGCAGCTAGTGCGCACCGTTTTTTCACCGCTGAATCGCTCCGTTGAAACACCGCAGTGGATGAGTGGTGCTTTTGAAATCAACAGCGCACTGGCACTCACCTACAGTCGTTTTTACATCATTATCTTTAGCCTGCTGGTGTTTGCAGCACTGCTGATGATCTTGAAAAAGACCTCGCTAGGGCTGCATGTACGTGCCGTTTCGCAAAATCGTGCGATGGCGCGTGCGATGGGGATTCGCTCTGGCTGGGTCGATGCGATGACCTTTGGACTCGGCTCGGGCATCGCGGGCATCGCAGGTGTCGCTTTAAGCCAGCTCACCAATGTTGGGCCTAATATGGGGCAGGCATACATTATCGATTCGTTTATGGTGGTGGTGTTTGGTGGTGTCGGGAACTTATGGGGCACGTTGGTGGCGGCGATGTCGCTCGGGGTAATTAATAAAGTACTGGAACCGTGGGCGGGCGCCGTGCTGGCCAAAATTATTGTGCTGATCTTTATTATTCTCTTTATTCAGAAGAAGCCCCGAGGGCTCTTCCCCCAGCGCGGTCGAGCGGCGGAGCATTAGTGCAGTGTCCTATATAAAGCATACATTTAGACGAGAGATGTTTGAGATAATAGGCAAATTGCTGCTTTCGTCCTGCGGGAAGCCACTCAAACCGCGATTGCGGCGTTGCACTCCTTGGCAAGGGGGCGGCCATTCCCTGCGTCCTGCGTCTTGCACTCACGGTTTGAGTGGCTTTCTAAATGCACGCTTTATATAGGGCACCACACTAGCATGGAAAATAGAAGTTTTGTAATGAACTTGCTGGCCAATGACAACGCAGCCAGATGGTTTTTATCGACGCTGTTTATGTTGGGCATTGTGGTGCCATTCTGTAATTTAATGGTGCCGCAGGATTCGATCTTTCATGTCTCTTCTTACACCGTTACTTTGCTGGGCAAATACCTCAGTTATGCACTGTTGGCGATCGCGCTGGATCTGGTGTGGGGTTACTGTGGTATTTTGAGTTTGGGACACGCGGCATTTTTTGCACTTGGTGGCTATGCGATGGGAATGTACCTGATGCGCCAGATTGGTGACCGTGGTGTTTACGGGAATCCAGATCTGCCGGACTTTATGGTGTTTCTAAACTGGGACACGTTGCCGTGGTACTGGCAGGGTTTTGATATGTTCTGGTTTGCGATGCTGATGGCGCTACTGGTACCCGCTGCGCTGGCCTATGTGTTTGGTTGGCTGGCGTTTCGCTCCAGGGTGACGGGGGTCTATCTGTCGATCATTACCCAGGCGTTAACCTTTGCACTATTGCTTGCCTTTTTCCGTAATGAGATGGGCTTTGGTGGTAATAATGGCCTGACTGATTTCAAAGAGATTCTGGGTTTCTCGCTTCAGTCAGATACCACGCGTGCCGGCTTGTTTGTCTTTACCGTGATTTTTCTCGCGCTCGGTTATCTGGTTTCCAGGTACGTGGTCTCATCCAAGATGGGGCGGGTGGTGGTGGCGATACGTGATGCTGAAGATCGCACCCGTTTTGTCGGTTACAAAGTAGAATCATTTAAGCTCTGGATCTGGGTTTTCTCTGCGATGCTTGCCGGTATTGCCGGCGCGCTCTATACCCCGCAGGTTGGGATTATTAACCCCGGCGAGTTTTCACCACTAAACTCAATTGAACTGGTGGTGTGGGTTGCGGTTGGCGGACGCGGCACTTTGATTGGTGCGGTGATTGGTGCGGTGGTGGTGAACTTTGCCAAGACATTTTTTACCGCCGCAGCGCCAGAAGTATGGCTGTTCTTTCTTGGTGGACTTTTTATCTTTGTCACCATTTTTATGCCCAATGGCATTATGGGATTGGTTAAGGGTTTCAGCGAGAAAAGAGCCGCGAGATTAGCCAGGCAATCCCCCTCGGAGGTGAGGTCATGAAGGCGTTGGATGGTCTTCGTCAGGTGATGCGTCGTGATCGCGTATTTGATTTTATGATCGAGAAGCAGCCACCCGCGATGTCTGGTACGCATGTGGTTAAAGAGGGCGAGATTGATGTTAGCCACGGCCCGATTCTTTATCTGGAAGGGGTGAATGTGGCGTTTGATGGCTTTAAGGCGATCAATGACCTTAACCTCACCATTAATGATGGCGAGCTACGCTGTATTATCGGCCCGAATGGTGCAGGTAAAACCACGATGATGGATATCATCACCGGTAAAACACGCCCGGATAGCGGCTCGGTCTATTTTGGTCAGACGATGGATTTGACCCAAATGTCCGAATATGAAATTGCCGCGGCAGGTATTGGGCGTAAATTTCAGAAGCCGACGATTTTCCCTGAGCATTCGGTATTTCAAAATCTTGAATTAGCACTACAAACCGATAAGCGAGTCTGGCCCAGTCTGTTTTTTAAATTGAATGGTGAACAGCGTGATCGGATCGATGAAGTGCTTGAGATGATTGGCCTGACCGCTGAATGTCATCTGCGCGCAGCGCAACTTTCTCATGGACAAAAGCAGTGGCTAGAGATCGGCATGTTAGTGATTCAAAGCCCGCGGGTGTTGCTAGTTGATGAACCGATTGCAGGCATGACCCATCAGGAAGCAGAACGTACTGCGGAGCTGTTAATCGGCCTCGCGGGTAAACATTCAGTCGTGGTCGTTGAGCATGACATGGAGTTTATCCGCTCGATTGCACAGACAGTAACGGTGCTGCATGAAGGACATGTGCTGGCGGAAGGGACGATGGATATGGTGCAAAATGATCCACGCGTGATCAGTGTGTATCTGGGAGAGTAATGGTGCTGAGGATTAAAGGGCTTAATCAATTTTACGGTGAAAGCCACACCCTGTGGGATGTTGATCTGGAGGTTGAGCAAGGGAGTTGTGTCTGCCTGATGGGGCGCAATGGGGTGGGGAAAACAACCCTGTTAAAAACAATCATGGGTAGCCTGCCGCTTCAATCTGGCTCGATTATGTTTAATGGCAAAGAGCTTTCGAACCAGCCGGTAGAGCAGCGCGCCCGCATCGGTATCGGTTATGTGCCGCAGGGTCGAGAGATCTTCCCGCAACTGACGGTGGAAGAGAACCTGAAAATTGGCCTGAGTGCACGCGCGGACAAATCAATCAATGCCAAAGATAAAGTGTATGAGATGTTTCCGGTTTTAAAGGCGATGCTGGGCCGACGCGGTGGTGACCTTTCAGGAGGACAACAACAGCAGTTGGCGATTGGGCGCGCGTTGATGCTTAACCCAACCATTCTGTTACTGGATGAGCCCACCGAGGGGATTCAGCCCAATATTGTGGCAGAGATTGGTGACGTGATTATGCGTCTGAATGAAGAGGACAATATCACCGTATTGATTGTTGAGCAGAAGCTGCCTTTTTCACGGCGGGTGGGCAAACAGTTTGAGATCCTGGATCGCGGCCGTAATGTGGCGCGCGGTGAGATAGGTGAGTTGAGCGACGAGCTGGTGCAGAAATATCTGACGGTTTAGCTGCCGCTAAAAAATATGGTTCTTCGTAGATCTGTGTGAAATACCCGACAAAATATTATCCTGGAACCTGGGTGTTTTTACGGGGCAGAGGGCCGCTCAAATGTTTGTTTTATTCAAAGGAAACATAGAAATATCCAGTGACCACCCTGGGGTGATCTATGATAGCGATGGATGACCGCAGCACATGGAGATTCAGCCTCGCACCGAACCTAAAACAAACTGATAATAACAAGCAAGTAGCCCGGGCTGAGCTTCCAGCGAAACCCGGGGAATGTGGCACTGTCCTCCCGGGTTTCGCTGGAAGCTCAGCCCGGGCTTCATTTATTTTAAAGGTTCTTCGTAGAACTGTGTGAAAAGCCATTTATCCAACATGCTAACCTACTTTAAATACCCGATCAGTAATGCGGTGGCTGAGGGATTGAATTCAAAGATTCAAACTGTTAAGGCGAATACAAGAGGTTATCGTTCATTCGACGGCTTCAGAAATAGTATACTTTTTTACTGCGGCAGGCTGGACATGGCTCCATAGCTGTCACACAGTTCTACGAAGAACCAAAAACATTGATTATTTCACGTTAAGAATCGTAAAATTCAGGCGAGTTTTTTGCCTGATTTCTGATAAATTCTGATAACTAACATCCTGTTAGCCTGACTGTCGTTTTGCATGTCGGTTAGCGCCGCTTTTAATGCCATAAAAGTGTCGTTTTTACTATAGAACTCCCCCTTATTGTCCGCAAACTATATTGTGAAGACGATGTTTTTCCGCGTCTTTAATCGGGTATTGCGTCTTTTTGGTTGAGGCAAGGAGGATTAACGATGCATCGTTTAAGCAAATTAATTCTGGCATTACTATTGCTGGTATTCAGTGCGGTTGGCGTGAGTGCTGAATTGAGTAAGACGGCGCTGGTTTCGGCGCTGATGCAGCAATCTGGTATGGATGTGCAGATTGAGTTAATTCCGGCGCAGGTGACGGCGGGTATTCGAGACTCTGCACGGCAGGGTGCGCCGATGGATGTGGTGATTCAGGACAAACTAGTTGGTGCGCTGGATACGCAATCGCTAAATCAGAGTGTGCAGGAGTACATGATTGAGGAGATGTCCTCTGGTGAAATAGAGCAGGTACTCTCATGGTTGGAATCTCCACCAGGTCAGCGGGTGGTCGCGATGGAAGTGCGCGCATCGCAACCGGACACCATGTTAAAAATGTTTAAGGTGTTTGAAACTGAGCGTGACAGACCAGGGCGTATAGAGCGGATTCATCGCATCGATGAGGCGGTATTGTCCAAAGAGCGTACCAAAGATTTGATGATTAATATGCAGGCCTTTTTCGCTATGGCGATGGTGGCTGAAAGTGGCACCACGCAACGTGCAAGCTATGGTCAGACACGTTACAACATGGAACGTGCGATGGCTCCAATGTGGAGTGAGCTTGAGCAGGTGGTGACGATGATGTATCTTTTTACCTATCAGGCGCTCAGTGATGCGGAGCTTGACCAGTATATCGAGTTCACGGAATCACCAGTTGGCAGGAAGTATAACCAGGTACTTTATGAAGGGTTGAGTCACGCCTTTTTCAAGGCCGGCAAGTCGCTGCGCCAATCACTGAAATCTGCCTGCCAGACACGCCAGAAAGGGTGTGATGGCAAACATCCATATCCGTTGGTGTAATCTGAAAGCCGATGTTTCAATCAAGGTGAGTTGTTTATTGGTTGCTGTGATGTGCTTTTTTACGCCATCGCCTGTTGCAGCCGAGATCTTTAAATGGATGGATGATAATGGCAAGGTTCATTTTGGAGACCGCCCACCCGCTGAGCGTCAGGTTGAAAAAATTGAAGTAAAGGTTAACAGTTATACCAGCGCGGAAATTGTTCCATTTGAGGCGTCAGTTACCAGCAATGTTCGTCGCGGCAAGGTAGTGATGTATAGCACGGTATGGTGTGGCTACTGCAAAAAGGCACGTCGTTATTTCAGAGAAAACAAGATTCCCTTTCAGGAGTACGATACTGAAACGAGTAAGAAGGGAAAGGCTGACTATAAACGGTTAAAAGGCACAGGGGTGCCGATTATACTGGTGGGTAAAAAACGCATGAATGGTTTCAGCCCCTCAGGTTTTGAGAGGCTGTACCAGTAGCAGTTTGTTCGCGGTGGTTACTTGCTATACCCTTTCTGCATTGAGCGTTGAGTGAACAGGGAATCATCCAGACCAACGTTAATCTCAACCTGCTTCATATCGTAATGAATATAGGCATCGCTGTTGGTGTCTTCAATCACCACTTTATCCCAGATCCAGGCCTTGCCTTCGCGTCGCCATTCAATAAATTGCTGTTTGGTTTTTTCACCGCGCTTATCGTAGAAGTCAACTTTTTCTAGTGAACAGTCAGTGGCGCTGTCGCCCTTGTTGAACCAGAAGGTACGTTTGCTATAGACAGGGTCATGATGAGGTTTGAAATCAATCAGGTAATATGACTTGCCATCAGCGGTTTTTTCACCGGCAAAGGTGTGGTTGTCTTCGTGTGGTTCACGAAGCCTTAAATCTTCATCTTTGATAATCCACTCTTTGGTCTCCGGATCGCGCGGGGTAATGCGGCGAACTTTTCTGAGGTCTGGCAGATAGATCCACTGTTCAGTTGATTTATTGCTGCTACCGGTATGCCCCCAACGCATAAAGGCGAGGCCTTTATCCTTTAGTGGTTTGTCAGTGAAAAGTAGTACTTTGTCAACCACGCCATCTTTGTCACCATAATATTTCCAGAGGCGGGTATATTCGCTGATTTGCGCTTTACCGCCAGCGGCTTTAAGGGTGATCTGCATGTATGAGCGTTGATCATCGCCCGCATATTTGTAGTAGCACTGGTTAATGATTTCGCTGGCTGAAGGAGGATCGCTAGCGATTGCATGAGTAAACATGCCTAATGTGAGTAGTGATGTTTTACAGAATATCCCAACAAGCGCCATTTTATTCATGATTACCCCCTTGATTATCTTGCTGAAATTTTTAGAGCGAATGGGTGCAGTGTACAAACAGAGCCGCCATTTTGCTACAAAATAGTTATGGGTGGCTTATAATGTGAGTCCTTTGCACGATACAATCATGAGTAAAAATGACTTATTCCCCTGCTTTTCGTTAGAAAGTAGGTCAATAGTGCGCTACGGTGTGTGCCTTAACTCGGGTATTAACGGCATTTTCTGCCTCAATCAGGAAAATATTCGCTTATTTTTCTTTCGCGCCTGTATCGTGCAAAGGTTTCAATATGATGCTGCTGAATCTTTTGCCCTCATAAGGTTTTAGTTTTAAAGTATGGTTGAAAATGGTGCTTTGCTACTATCTTGACGGTTGTTGGATGGGGGAGTATAACTATGGCTATTCAGTTTCTCATGGAAGGTCTAAGCAGAGTAACGGAAGTGGAATTCTAGCATGGAGTGCACATTAAATGAGGGGTAGGTGATTCCTATCCCTTTTTTTTATCTGCAATTTCGTGTTTTAATGCTGAGAGAATAAATAAATATATTTGAGGGGTAATATGAAAACCAGCGTTCTTTTAACATCTCTTTTGATGGCTTTATCTGTCTCTATTGCACAGGCTGATGAAGATGGCCTGAGTAACGAAAAGCAAAAATTTAGTTATGCGGTTGGCGTGCAGATTGGCCAGGACCTGAAGCGCAATGGAATGGATATTGATGCTAATTCGGTGGCTATGGCGGTCGATGATGTCATGGCTGACAATGAACTAAAGCTGACAATGGAAGAGATGCAGACGCTTTTTGCTGATTTTCAGAAAAAAGAAACGGCTAAAAAAGAGTTAGCCAGCAGCGTGAATAAGGCTGAAGGTGAGGCTTTTCTTGCTGAGAACAAAGAGAAAGAGGGCATCGTTGTACTGGAAAGTGGATTGCAATATAAGGTGATCACGGCGGGTACCGGTAAGCAGCCAACAGCAGAAGATACTGTTTCTGTCCATTATCGCGGTACGTTGATTAATGGTACCGAATTTGATAGCTCGTATCAGCGTGGTGAGCCAGCAACGTTCCCTGTGAATGGTGTGATCAGTGGGTGGACGGAAGCGCTGCAATTGATGAAGGAGGGTGCGAAGTGGCAGCTGTTTATCCCTTCTGACCTGGCCTATGGCCCTCGTGGCGCTAGTGCCGATATTGGCCCTCACACAATGCTGCAATTTGATATTGAGCTGCTCTCTGTTAAATAACGCAGTGGAGCGGGTGTTGCTTCGATATTAGTTTATTGTGATGGGTGGGCACGACATGGATGATGTGCCTGCCGCCACTCATGAGCAGCTTGCGAGAGAGCTTGGCGAGAAAATATTAACCCTTCTACGTGATAGCCCCGCTGGATTAAGCGAATACGAACTTTTTGCTGCACTCTATGAACGCGGTGATGAACGTTTCGATATTTCAACGCTACGTAATACCTTTTCACTATTTTGTGTTCATTTCAGGCTTTTCAATGCGCTGTACTGCCTGCGTGATAAGTTGTGGGCCGCGCAGAGTCATCTGCTTGAGATTAGCCCTTTGCTGGTTATATTGCGTGAATACGACTCGCGCCCAGGGGATGGGTATCAGCTAAGAGAAACCGATGCATTACGTGATTATTATCTTGATAGTACCCATCTGGAGCAGACAACGGCAGAAGAGCTGGAACAGATGCTCGATAAATTCTGGTTGCGCCTGAATGGCTCTGAAAAGCGGCGTCAGGCGTTAGCGGTGCTGGGGTTGACGGATCCGATTGATGCGATGGCGATAAAGCAACATTATCGTCGTTTGGCAATGGAACATCATCCTGATCGTGGTGGTGATACGGCTCGCCTGCAGATGATTAACGCCGCGATGGCCATTCTGGGTGCGTGATCTTTACCAGGAATTTAAGTGGCATGGATATATCGACTTGGCAAAAGCAGAAATAGCTCTTAAAATCCACCGTTCATTGCAAAAGAGATCCTGAATAAAGGCAAGGGTAGTTATGTCTCACCAAGAGAGTATTAAAAAACTTTATCAATCGATTAGCCAGCACATCATTGGGCAGGAGCTGTTGGTTAACCGCCTGTTGATTGCGTTGCTGGCGGATGGTCACCTATTGGTAGAAGGTGCGCCAGGGCTGGCCAAAACGCGCGCGATCAAGGTGCTGGGCGAAGGGATTGAAGGGGATTTTCATCGGGTACAGTTTACCCCGGACCTATTACCCGCTGATCTGACCGGTACGGAGATCTTTCGACCACAGGATGGCTCTTTTACCTTTCAGCAGGGGCCGCTATTTCATAACCTGGTGTTGGCCGATGAGATTAATCGCGCCCCAGCCAAGGTGCAGTCGGCGTTGTTAGAGGCGATGGCCGAACGCCAGATTACGGTCGGTGCCGTGACCTATCAATTACCAAAATTGTTTCTGGTGATGGCGACACAAAACCCGATCGAACAGGAAGGGACATACCCGCTACCTGAGGCGCAGTTAGATCGCTTTTTGATGCATGTGACTATTGGTTACCCGGATGCCGCCGCTGAGCGTAAGATTTTGCACCTGGCGAGAGGTGAGGCACGCGACGGAGTGACACATTCTGATACCGCAACACCATTGGTTACGCAGGATGAGCTGTTTGCTGCGCGTAAAGAGGTGCTAGAGGTCTTTATGGCGGATAACGTGGAAGAGTATTTGATGCAAATTGTGCTCGCAACGCGTAATCCGGCGGCTTACGATGAGCAGCTTGGGCGCTGGTTGCAGTTTGGTGGAAGCCCGCGTGCGACCATTGCACTGGATCGTTGCGCGCGTGCTCACGCATGGTTGGCGGGGCGTGATTTTGTTGGTCCCGAAGATGTGCAGGCGATGGCCTATGATGTGCTGCGTCACCGGATTATATTGAGCTACGAAGCAGAGGCCGATGGTATTACGCCCGACCGTTTTATTGAGGCGTTGCTAGCACGTATTGCGGTGCCCTAGTCGGATTTGCTGGTGTTAAAACGATTGTCACAACTGTTTGCTCGCGGTGCATCACCGGATAGCCCCGCTGGCGAGGTGCGTGCATCCTCCACCTCTTCGGCTGTTATTGATACGCCCTTTGATCCGGTTCGGCTGGATAAAAAATCACTGATTGGATTACACCGTGAAGCGGCCGGTTTGTCGTTGAATGCTTTGAAGGTGCGGGCTGCGCAGAGCGGACAGTATCTCTCTTCATTCCGTGGGCGTGGGATGGAATTTGATGAGGTGCGGCCGTATCAGGCGGGGGATGATGTGCGAACGCTCGACTGGCGAGTCATGGCGCGTACAGGTAAGCCGCACACTAAACTGTTTCGTGAAGAGCGTGAGCGAGCGGTGTTGCTCTGGGTGGATAGCCGCCATTCAATGTTTTTTGCCACACGGGGCGCCTTTAAATCAGTGGTTGCGGCGCGTGCTGCGGTGCTGTTGGGGTGGGCTGCAGTGGCACAGGGAGACCGAATCGGCGGCCTTATTTTCTCTGAGCAGCAACATGAAGAGCTTCGCCCTCAGGGTAGTAAACATGCTGTTCTGCATTTAATTCAACGGTTGGTGAAACAGGAGCAATTGGCGTGGGAACAGGCCAAAACGGCAACGCAGCATAATAGCGATGTGGCAAGTGATGCCGCCGTTCAATCGCTACTGCGTTTAAGGCGTGTCGCACGTCCCGGTAGCCTGGTGGTATTGCTGAGTGACTTTCGTGATGTAGAGGAGCGCAGCGAACTGCACCTTGCTCAACTGGCGCGTCATAATGATGTGGTGATGTTTTTTATCTATGATGAACTGGAATCTACCTTGCCACCAGCCGGTCTCTACCGTATTGGCGATGGCGAGCAGGCAGTAACACTTGATACCACTGTGGCGGCCGCTCGCGATGCCTATCATCAGCGCTTCATTGAACGACGTGATGCTTTACAGGCGCTGTGTCGTCGCCACGGTATCTGTTTTATTGCTTGCTCAACCACCCAGTCATTAACGCAACGACTGCGCGAAGGGCTGGGCATGCGAGGGATGATGTGATGGATGCTGAGCTTCCACTGCGTGATATTCACCTGCCCGCTGCGATCTCATGGTGGCCACCTGCGCCCGGCTGGTGGATGCTGTTAGTACTTGTTTTAGTTGCCGTCTTACTGGTCTGGTGGTGGCAGCGTCGCAAGGCAGCGCTGCGAGTACGCATTGCAGCACTGGCCGAGTGGGGAGTGCTAATGGAAGCTTTCCAGCGTGAGCAAAATGTTAATCAGCTAGTGCAGGGATTGTCGGTGTTATTACGGCGAGTCTCGCTTAGTTATTATCCACGCGAAGAAGTTGCAGGCCTTAGTGGTGAGGCGTGGTTGCGTTATTTAGATGATGCACATTCATTGTCTCAACCAAACGGTTTTAGTGAGGGCGTTGGCCGTCTATTGCTGGTGGGTCCTTATCAACAGCAAATTGATGGTGATGCGTTAGCGCTGCATGCGTTGTGTGGTGAGTGGCTGGTGCGATTGCCTGGCTTAAAGGCAGTTCGATGATGATGGATTTGCCGCTTCAATTTGAATGGCCATGGTTGTTATGGTTGATCCCGTTGCCACTGCTGGTGCACTGGTTTATCCCGCCAGTGGTGAGCGCCAACGATGCAGTATTACGCGTGCCATTCCTAAATGACTTTGGTTCAGAGGGGGTGTCCACATCAGGAACGGTCGCGGCTGGGCGCTGGCTGTTATGGGTTGCGCTATTGGCGTGGGCACTGTTGGTAATCGCCAGCGCGAGACCGCAGTGGCAGGGCGAGGCGGTGGAGCTGCCGGTGAGTGGACGAGACCTGATGTTGGCAGTAGATCTCTCCGGCAGTATGGAGGTTGAGGATTTTGAATGGCAGGGGCGAATGGTTAACCGACTGGTTGCAATCCAGCTGGTGGCGGGTGAATTTATTGAACGTCGAGTGGGTGATCGTGTTGGGCTAGTGCTGTTTGGCCAGCAGGCGTACTTACAGACACCACTGACCTTTGACCGCACCACGGTAAAGACCTTGCTTGATGAGGCGGTGATTGGTCTGGCGGGTCAGGCGACTGCGATTGGCGATGCGATTGGCCTTGCGGTTAAACGCCTGCGTGAAGATAGCAACACCAGTCGCGTGCTGATTTTATTGACCGATGGGGCGAACACAGCAGGTGAGATCGAACCATTAAAGGCAGCTGAACTGGCGGCGAGTGAAGGGTTGAAGATCTATACCATCGGGATTGGCGCGGATGAGATGATGGTGCGTTCGCTGTTTGGTTCGCGCAAGGTTAACCCCTCTGTTGATTTAGATGAAGAGACGTTGAACGCGATTGCAACCACCACTGGCGGGCGCTATTTTCGTGCACGAGACCTGGCCCAGCTGGATGAGATTTATCAGTTACTGGATGAACTTGAGCCGGTGGAACAGGAGAAACAGTTTTTCCGTCCGCGGCACTCGCTTTATCACTGGCCGTTGGGCGCTGCAATGTTGATCGCGACCATCCTGTTATGGCGACAAGCTCGCAAGCAGGGGGCGGCATGAACCTTGATGAAATGATACCGGGCTTTCATTTTCTGCGCCCATGGTGGCTACTGCTGTTGCCGTTCTTAATGCTTGTTTTATGGTATCTGCGACGTGCCCGTTTGCAGAGTCGACGCTGGCAAAGTGTTTGTGATGCCGCACTATTACCTCACCTGTTAATCAGTGAGAGTGGTGTGCGGCAGCGCCGCGGTGTGTTGTTAACTGTTGCACTGGTGGGTCTATTAGCGATTACCGCAATGGCAGGGCCAGCCTGGAAACAGCTGGAACAGCCAGTGTTTCGTGACCAGTCAGCATTGGTGGTGATGCTTGATCTATCACGTTCAATGGATGCGACCGATGTGAAACCGACACGCTTAACCCGCGCGCGCCTAAAATTGATTGATATTCTAAAGCAGCGCAAAGAAGGACAGTCGGCGTTGATTGTCTACGCGGCAGATGCCTTTGTTGTCTCGCCACTGACTGAAGATGCCGATACGATTGTGGCCCAGGTGGGTTCGTTAAAGACAAGTCTGATGCCGCAGCAAGGCAGTCGTCCTGATCTGGCGATTGATATGGCGCAGCAGCTATTGGCACAGGCCGGTGCGACGCGCGGCGATTTATTGTTGATTTCAGACGGCCTTGAAAATGTGCCGACAGAGGCACTGAAAAGTTCTATGGATGACTTAATGCAGTCGGGTTATCGCCTGTCGATATTGGGAGTGGGTCACGTTGAAGGTGCGCCAATTATACTGCCTGATGGCGGTTTTCTAAAAGACAGCAGTGGTGCGATTGTGATTCCACGACTCGACGAAGTGGGCTTGCGTGATCTTGCGCAGCAGGGTGGTGGTTACTATCAAATGATGCGAGTTGATAATCTTGATATTACAACACTGCTTGGCGGGGTGCGATTGACGAGTGAATCAGAACTGAAAGAGTCCCAGGGTTTTAAAGCAGACCAGTGGCGAGAAGAGGGGCCATGGTTACTGTTGTTGTTATTGCCGTTGGCATTGATGGTATTTAGACGTGGCAATCTCTTAGTCATCTGTCTGGTTGCGTTACCGTTGATGAGCATGATGCCGGGAAGTGCTGAAGCAGAAGAACGCCCGGTGAGTGATAGCCAGCCGTTGTGGTGGAGTGATCTCTGGTCAACGCCGGATCAACGCGCTTCGCATGCCTTTGCAGCGGATGATGCAGAGCAGGCAGCAAGCTTGTTTGAAGACAAAGAGTGGCAGGCCGCTGCAAATTATCGTAATGGTAATTATCAGCAGAGCATTGATGCGCTAACAGGAATCGAAAGTGCAGAGGCCTATTATAATAAAGGTAATGCGTATGCGCAGTTAAAGCAGTGGCAGGCGGCGCTTGATGCCTATGATCAGGCATTAACACGACAGCCGAAACATGCCGATGCAAAGCATAATCGAGCATTGGTAGAGGAGCAGTTAAAACAGCAATCTGGTGAATCATCGGATGACGATTCGCAGTCGGGTGAATCGGATGAAGGTGGTGAGCAGTCACAGCAAAGTGATTCGCAGCAAGGTGAATCGCAACCAGGTGAGTCTGAATCTAATTCCTCACAAGATGGTCAATCGGGTGATCAGCAGCAGGATGGGCAGTCTTCAGATGAGATGGGCGATGTACCACAACCCTCTGGTGAAGAGGGGGAACCGTCTCAACAGGAGCAGGCGCAGCAGATGTCAGAAGAGGGTGAGGAATCAACCGATGAGACACCGCAAGCCTCGCAGGCTGAAGAGGCTGGCGACGGTGATCCATCAGAAGAGACAACGGCGACAGCGGCGGAGTTGAGCAAAGCGCAGGCAGAAATTCAGCAGGCAAATGATCAATGGTTACGCCGTATCCCCGATGACCCGGGTGGCTTGTTGCGTCGTAAGTTTCAATATCAATCGCAACGTGAAAAGAATCGCAGTGGTGGTCAACCGCGTAGTGAGGGTGAGTCATGGTAAAAAATCAAAGTAGCGTTATACGGTGGTGGCTGTGTGGTGTGGTGATGTTGTTAGCCCTGCCATCATGGGCGGCAACGATTACCGTTAAGAGTGACCGTAATCCAGTGGCGATGAATGAGTCATTTCGTCTGGTCTTTGAGGCGGATGGCCGAGTGGATGATGACCCTGACTTTAAGGCGCTTGAGCAATCGTTTGATATTAAGAGTAAGAGCCAGGGAACGACCATGCAGATCGTGAACGGTAGCGTATCGCAAACGCGCCAGTGGACATTGGTCTTAATGCCAAAACGCAGTGGGCGTTTAGTGGTGCCCTCAATCCCTTTTGGCGATGATAAAAGCCAGCCGCTAGTGATTGGTGTGACGGAACAGGCAGCGCCGACGAGCGCTGCCAATAATTCAGTACTTTTTATTGAGGTAAGTGCCGAGGCGGCAACCGGGAGTGATGAGGCTTATGTGCAGTCGCAGGTGATTTATAAGGCGCGCCTGTTTCGTGCCGTAAATGTTGCGAATGCCAGCCTTTCAGAACCCGTGATTAGCGATGCCGATGCGGTGATTGAAAAACTGGGGGATGATCGTGAATTTGAAACAACGCGTGATGGTCGTCGCTATGTGGTACTCGAACGGAGTTATGCTATTTTTCCACAGCAAAGCGGCAAGCTGACTATCTCACCACTCACTTTTGAAGGACAGGTGGTTAATCGTTCGCGTGGCATGTTTGATGTGTTTGAACCAGGCGGAAAGATTCAACGTGTGCGGTCTGATGAGGTCTCCCTGAATATAAAAGCAGTGCCGGTGACAGAAGATAAACAACACTGGTTACCTGCTCGTGAAGTGAGACTGGTCGAAGAGTGGCCCGAAGGTGTTGACCTGACTAAAGACGTTATCGCGGGTGAACCGCTGACCTGGACATTAACGTTAATGGCTGATGGTTTGACCGCGGCTCAATTACCCGACATTTCGCCACAAATGCCGGATGGGGTAAAGGCCTACCCCGATCAACCCAGGCAGATCAATGATAAAAAACAAGATACGTTGATTGGTGTGCGCCAGGAGAAGATTGCATTGATTCCAACACGCGCCGGAGAGTTTCAGTTGCCTGCGATCAATATTCCCTGGTGGAATAGTCAAACAGGTAAGCGTGAGATGGCGAGTCTGCCTGCGCGAAAAATAAACGTGGTGGCATCGCAGATTGCAGGTGCACCTGTGGCATCAGCGCCATCATCAGGTGCTGATATGTCGGTTAGTGAACCGACAGTTGTCCTGTTACCCGAGTCGCATGATCGTAGTTGGCGCATTGTCAGTGGTCTGCTGGGGGCTGGGTGGTTGTTGACTGCCGTCGCATGGTTTGTTTTGCGTAGAAAAAGCGAACGTAATGTTGATGTTCGGGATGATGTGATACCCCCTGATTTTAGCGCTGTGAAAAAACGTCTACAGGTCGCCTGTCAGCACCATGATATGGTTGCCGCGAAGGAGGCGATGCTGGGCTGGGCTGCCGTACGTTGGTCAGAGAACCCGCCCAGATCGCTTGTTGATGTTGCTCAGCGTGTCGATGAGCCGTTATCACTTGAACTCATGAAACTGAATCGCCAGCTTTATAGTGGTACTGATCTGGTCAGTGGCACTGAATGGGCTGGCGATGAATTATGGCGCGTTTTTCAGATTGAGTTATCTCATGATAAGACCGCAGTGAAGACTAATCAGTCCATACTGACGGCAATGTACCCTTAATGTTTTTCTGAGTGCCTTCTTTACACACCAGATTATGTTACTAACAAAGGAATGAATCATGAATACAACCATTGCGGTGATTGGTAGCGCCAGGCGAAATGGTAATACAGGAAAACTGATTGACTGGATAGCCGACGCACTGGGGATAGAGGTTATCGATTTAGCTTTAAAAAATATTTCGCCATTTGATTACGAGCACAAAAATAGAGGTGATGATTTTTTGCCACTCATGGATGATCTTTTAAAGCATGACAATATTATTTTTGCATCACCGGTGTATTGGTTTGCTATGAGCTCTCAAATGAAGATATTCATTGACAGGATGTCTGATTTTTTATCGGTTGAGGAATTAAAAGAGCAGGGGCGAAAATTAAGGGGTAAAGTGGGTTACGTCGTTTCCACCTCCATCAGCGATAAAATTGATGGTTCATTTTTAGACTCATTCACTCATACCTTTGATTATCTGGGTCTTGAGTCTGGCGGTTTTGTGCATGCAAATTGTGAAAATGGTTTTAATGCTGATGATTACCAGAACGATGTCGTTAATTTCATCGAGAGCATAAAACTATCTGGCAAATAGCCAGGATGCAATGAGAACGTCATCCGGGTTCATCTGGGCAGGGTTAATATTGGGGCTTTCAGTCAATATTTAGTTTGCATTTTTTTTAGTCTTCCCTGTTTTATTTCAGGCTGAATTACCTGACTTTTCCTCCGATGCTGTTAAAATGCCCGTCTGGTTTGAATGTTTCACTGGAGATTATGACTACACGTACACGTTTTGCCCCCAGCCCAACGGGTTATCTACACGTTGGCGGGGCACGCACCGCGCTTTATTCCTGGTTATATGCACGCAAACATGGCGGTAAATTTGTTCTGCGTATTGAAGATACCGACCTTGAGCGCTCTACCACTGAATCGGTTAACGCCATCCTTGAGGGGATGACCTGGCTGGGGCTTGAATACGATGAAGGCCCATTTCGCCAGACCGAGCGCATGGACCGTTATCAGGAAGTGATCCATAAGCTGCTCGATGAAGACAAGGCCTACTATTGCTACTGCGCTAAGGAACGGCTGGAAACCCTGCGTGCCGACCAGATGGCAAATAAACAGAAGCCGCGTTATGACGGCTGCTGTCGTAATCTAACCGTACCACCGGCCGAGAGTGGCAGCCCGGTAGTGCGTTTTCGTAATCCGGCCGAAGGTTCAGTGACGGTGAAAGATCTGGTACGTGGCCGTGTGGTATTCAATAATCGCGAGCTTGATGATCTGATCATTGCGCGCTCTGATGGTAGCCCAACCTATAACCTGACCGTGGTGGTGGATGATCTCGATATGGAGATGAGTCACGTGATCCGTGGTGATGACCACCTCAACAATACCCCGCGTCAGCTTAATATTCTCGCAGCGCTAGGCGGTAAAGCGCCGCTCTATGCGCATGTGCCAATGATTCTGGGGGATGATGGTAAGCGTCTCTCCAAGCGTCACGGCGCAGTGAGTGTGATGCAGTATCGCGAAGAAGGTTATCTGCCTGAGGCGCTGCTGAACTATCTGGTGCGCCTGGGGTGGTCTCATGGTGACCAGGAGATTTTTAGTCTCGATGAGATGATTAATCTGTTTGATGTTGAAGACATCAACAGCTCCGCATCGGCCTTTAACAGCAGCAAACTGCTGTGGTTGAATCAGCACTACATCAAAGAGAGCTCACCGGAGCATATCGCGCATCACCTCAGCTGGCACCTCGGCAATCTCGATATCGATCCAACCAATGGCCCCGACCTGATTGAACTGGTGAAGGTTCAGCAGGAGCGCTGCAAGACGTTGGTTGAGATGGCAGAGGCGAGTGTCTATTTTTATAAGGATATTGAGGTCTATGATGAGAAGGCGGTGGCCAAACAGCTGAAGCCTGCGATCCAGGCTGGATTGAGTGCATTGCGTGATAACCTGGCTACCCTTGCAGAGTGGACGTCAGAGAGCACCCATGGCGCAGTGAAGGCGACCGCCGAAGAGCAGGCGCTAAAACTTGGAAAGCTAGCTCAGCCACTGCGTGTAGCCGTAACGGGTGGTACCGTTTCACCATCAATTGATAAGACGTTATTTCTGATTGGGCGTGAGCGAGTGTTGCAACGTCTTGATCATGCGTTAAAAATGATAGAAGAAATAGCATCTGCAGCATAGTTTTTGTTGACAGCAGTACGCTCAATATCGTAAAGTTCGGCTTCGCTTTTGAGGGGCTATAGCTCAGCTGGGAGAGCGCTACACTGGCAGTGTAGAGGTCGGCGGTTCGATCCCGCCTAGCTCCACCAGATTCGATCTGTCCCAAAAGCAATGCAGTAACACCTGGTCCCCATCGTCTAGACGGCCTAGGACACCGCCCTTTCACGGCGGTAACAGGGGTTCGAATCCCCTTGGGGACGCCATATTATTCCTGTCTTCGACTGGAATCCTGTAATAGATTTTACAATCTAGGGACTCCGGGTCGAGGACAATTTTTTCAACCATATTAATCAGCGTATCTTTCATTGCTTCTGCATTGCCTTGCTTTAGGCGTTCTTCAAGCTGGTTCAATATTGTTCTTATATGATCTTCGGTGATATTGCGGAATACTGCGGTGGCGGTATGTTCTTGCTCTCTCAGATCAATTTCATGCGAAAGCCTTTTTCTGCGCTTCTCTAATTCTTCTACTTTACGCAGAGCAGGGTCTGGATCATCCAGGCGACCTGCCAAGTCCATCATTTTGGATATTTGATCTGATATTGCCGTAAATTCGGGACGTAGCTCGGAAGCTGGGTCGCCTGCAACCGCTTCGCACTGTTTCCTTGCTTCGAGTGCAAGTAGCTTAACAAAGTCGGCTGATTTCAAATCCTTCAATATTTTTTTGATGATAGGGCCATCAAGGTCAACCGCATGTAAATAACGTCCTTTGCCTTGCCCCTTAGGAGGCTTTGTACGGTATTGTGTGCCGCCTTGCCCAAACCATGTTTGTCCGTCAGGTGTTTTGAGGATTCCTGATAGGAGATATTTTGCTGGTGTTCTTCGGGATTTAGAGTAACTGCTTGACTCTAATCGTTCTAGTAGTCGTTCGGCTTCTTCAGTGGTGATGAGTGCTTCGTGCGTATCATTTTTTATGACCCACTCTGGTCGGGGACGCCTCTTTGGTTTATTTCTATAGCCCTCTCCGCTGGTACATTCATTGTGTACGTTCCAGACCGTATGTCCGGCGTAAGTGAGTGCATTCCACTCCATCCCGATGAGCGTGGTAGGAGAGATGTGCTCCAGGCCAGTTTGTCTTGCTGCTCGTGTACGGGGAATGCCCTCAACACGTGCTTTGAGAAAGCGGGCTATTATCGGTGCCTCTTCCGTGGTTTCGAGTTTGGACTTTGTGACCATCTGCCCGTCACGCATGACCCCTGTATCAATTCGGGCTAATTTATAGCCTTTAGGCGCACGACCGCCTGCTCTGAATCCCTGCCGTACGTTTTCAGTCATACCCGCTAATCCTTTTTCTTTAGACATAAGCGAGTGAACTTCATCCATAGCCTCGAAAACAGATTCCAGTACAACCCTGGAGATTGGGTCTAAATCTTCAGGGAATTTTGAGAAAATGATCTCCACACCAGCTCGTTTGCATTCGTGTTTGAAGACTTGCGCGAAATAACGTCCCCTTACAAGGCGAGAGGTGTCCAGGATCAAGAGATACTTCCAGGTTCGTGAACGTGACTTGAGATTGCTAAGTAGGCTTTGAAATCCTGCTCGGCGTTCATCTTTTCCTGATTCGACTACATCCTCGAAAGTTTCAACGATAAATAATCCTTTTCTTTTTGCTAGTTTTGTAAGTTCTCGGCGTTGGGCATCAATTGACACATCTGATCGATCCTTACTGGAGCGCAGGTATAACGCAGCTTTTCCAATTTGTGTTTGAGAATCCATGTCATTGCCCCTGTTCGTTGATTCTGCCCAGTGAGATCAAGCTTTGCTATGTTCTATTTAACATAATGATGGGGCTGGTATGCAACCCGAAAGAGCAAAAAGGGGCCAATTCGAGGGACTTTATTTCCTGTGCAGGGTATTGCCTGCCAATTAGTGAATTTTCTATTCTGGTGTCCGTGTTTCAGTAGAGTCTTTAGCGTCGCATCTACCAACACCTGACTTACTCTTATTGTTCTCATTAAGTTCATCCATGACCATTGGTAAAAAGGATCTGACTGCAACACGGAGGTCAGGTGTGCCTTCTGACGACAGAATATTTATCTTCGGTCTGTTCTGAGATTTCCTGGTCAAGTTAGATCCTGAGTCACATTGCGTATGGCTGTGAATATGAATCTATTTTATTCGTCTGTTGCCCATTTAACTCCCCGGATAACACCCCCCTGGAGGTTACTTTTCCAAGGTTTTTTGGATTTGGATAGCATTGCTAACCACTCATCATAGGTACTTCTTGAAAAACGCGACATGTAGCCGTGTTGCAATCCCAGCGGCAAGTAAGAAAGGCGGGATCAGATATTTGGGATCCATAGGGATTGGTGGAATGAGATAAATGGCCCATAGAAATAAAAACGACCATGCCAGGCTGCGTTTTGCCCGGTGGTAGATGAATCCAGATTCTCTCTCGCCCCCTGTGCGGCGCAGAAACCAACCAGCGTATCCATCTGCCATTGCAGTGAGTGTTACAAGCACTAGAAGCGGCAGAGTGAGGATTAGAATGCCAACTCTTAGGGCAAACAGTTGTAGTCCAACCATGGCAGTCTCAATGACTGGCCGTAGGGCCTCTGTAAAATCAATAGCTGTTTGTTGGCTTTCCTCGGCAGGAGGTAAACTGGCAGCGTGACGCATCATGCCATCGATGCCACTTGAGACAAAAACAGTGTCGTAGAATGATTTGATGACCCCCGCAAGAAAATCGTTGTCGGATTGCGGCAGGCCAAGCAGCGCTACCTCTTTGTTTAGAACGTTTTGTAAGCGCCATACACCATCGGGCGACCACAGGAGAAAGACACAGAAGAGATCCACGATCAGTACTAACAATGTAATCAGTAGAAACCACTTGCCAAGCCATAGAAGTCCAGTGAGTCGCTGCTGGTTAGGCATCGTCAACGCCGTAATAGCTCAAGCGTTCACGTCGAATTTCAGCCATATCCCTGGGCAACAGTGGATCGCTGCCAGGGAGCGGCAGGCGTAGTTTGTAGAGCTGACCGCCTTCCAGTAAGGCGAAGGCTTGCCCCTTGGGGAGTTGAATAAGATCGGCAGGCATGAGCATGTCCATCTCCGTCTCGGTTAAGCGGTCTTCACTTCGAGTGGTGAAGTCAATATCAGAGTCGGGATCGTTGTTATCTGTCACCTGGGAAGCGGCCAGTTTGGTGTAGATGCGGGCTTTGGGTAGCTGGTCGGTCAGTATGCGAGCGGTGATCTCGTTTTTTACCCGCAACATGATGAGTGTATTGAGGTTGCCAGTAATCTGACCGGCTTTGGCTAGATCTCCAATTCCCGCTTCAATGTCACTGGCGGTTTGGGTATAGGCTGTCACCTGGAAACCCGCACCCCCAGCTTTATTAAGCAGTGGAATGAATTCATTACCAATCAGCTCATTGAATTCGTCAGCGTGAATCGTTTTATGCACAGTTTTATGCTCAGGGAGCAAGGGAAGCCCCTGAGTGTCACCCTGCTTATAGAGTTGACCCGCAATGGAGGTCAGATCGGCAAACATGGAATTACCCACTGCCCCAGCGACTTCGGCATCGGTTAATGCATCAAGGCCGACGTAGACAATTCCATGTTCCCGAATAACCCGCATCCAGTCGAGGATCGGACGTTGATCCGCGCTATCGGCATAGTCAGGTGAGAGCAGTTTTCCGATGCGCCCAGTGGTCAGTTTTTCGAGCAGTGGTAATAGGCTGGCGGTGAGTTTATCGAAGTAAGTTTTGTCATATTCAAAGGCACTGCGTAGACCATCCGCGACAGAATCGAACAGGCCATGCTCTTTGGCATAGCGGGTTAATGCAATGGCATGGAAGTCTCGCCCACGAAGCGCCATGGGGAGATTCTTTTCATTCAACGTTCCCTCAATACGTTGTACCGCTGTTCTCCAGCCTTCGGGGCCTTCTTTATCCAGCCATAGGTGATAGTAGTCAGTGAGTAGTGGCTCAATGCTGGTCACGTAACGGGCAATGGTGTTGTAGTCCGGTCGGCGACCCAGGCCGACAAGCGCTCTAGCAACGATGTTAGTAAAGCGCCAGGCAAACTCTCTAAACGCTGAACTGTTCCCTTCGGATGGGAGCTGAGTAGATATTCGGGAGGCGACTTCCGTTATTCGTGCAAAATCGCCGACCGGGTTATATCGCTCGGATATATCAGGGAAGCCCAAATGAAAGATATGAAATTGGTCTAGTCTTCCAGCACGTTTTGCTTCTCCATGCATCCGGCGTAGCAGATCTATATCACCTTTGGGGTCAAAGACGATGACAATATCGCCACGACGAATATCCTGACTGACCAGTATTTCTAATAGGCGTGTTTTTCCCACGCGTGTCGTACCCAATACGAGCTTATGACCCACACGCTCCCCAAGTGCCATCCAGGTATCAGTTTCGTCTTCACTACCGACACCATGTAAAGGTGGAAAACCGCCCACTGGCGGTAAGGGGCGTACTGGGTTCCACCAGGCATCCCGTCTTGTTATTCGGGGTAGCCAGGATAATATCCTGGAATGCTCCAGATTAATCTCCATTAACCGGGAAAAGCGATAGAACTTGCCTTGCTCCAGATATTTCTGTGCGTTGGGGTTGCGTGATTCAACAAGTCGCTGGGTATGCCGTTGATCCCACTTAAATCCACGACCCAGGAAAAGTTTGTGGTATGAGAGGGGGATATCGTCAGCGTCTAACGTATAGCGTGGCAGCCTTCTCAGATGCTTTTGATAGCGACAAACACCGCAAGCCTGCCACAGTCGCCAACTTCCCAGACCGAAAAAAACGATAGCTGTCACCGTTGAGATGCTGGGTAACATAGGAAAAAAGAGTGATGGTTGAAATGCGAGATGTGCCGAACCCACCATAAAGATCGCTACGGGTAGAAACTCAACGACAGGACGTAACCGATTATCAAAGGCATCGGATGACATTTATAACTCCTCTGCCAGCTTTAAGTGGGGATTAGGTGCCGGAAGTGAGACGCCCTCAAACACGGTTTCAGGTTCTTCGATCAGAAAGCCTTTAATGCGGCTCTTATTTCGTTTGCCCGTGACTTGATAGGTGTAAATATTTGTGCCCTGTGGCGTTTTGCGGTGAAGTTTGAGTTTTTGGAAACGCTTCTGTACGCGCTGCCAATCCTCTCTGTCGTAGTCTTTGAAAATTCCAGGGCTGACCAACAGCAAACCTTCTTCCACTCGATGAATACGCGCACGTACTGAGTTAGTTTCAAACTTATCTCTGCGTAGACCGTCATAAAGCCAGTGGCGGAACCGGCTTCCAGGGTCTTCATCATCTTCTACTGGCGTATCATTGTTTGTCGTGGGCGCTGACTGGATACCGGGACTAATTTCCGTGTCAGACGGGTGGTTTTCAGTTTGAGTGCTTGCAAAGAACTCAACGGGGTCAAATCCTGCCGAGGACTCAGTTTTAGCCTCACTACCTGTTGGTTTAATAATCGTCGTTGGTGTACTTGCTTTGACCGCCAGGGGTTCCTGTGTCTTACCAGTCTCAGTATCAGTACCTGCATCTACCGGAGTAACCGTTCCCGTGAAAACGTCAGGGCGGGAATTAGGGTCAGGCCATACCCTTGAGGCGGGAAAACAGAGGCACGTCAGCGTATGCGCCCAGTCATCACCGGCAACCTCGACTTTCCAGATCGAGCGATCCCCGTTGGGTGTTAGTACCTTGTTCTGTTGCAGCTCATCGAATATTCGGTCGTTGCGTGTAGGGATACCGGCATGACCTTCCTGTATCAAGTGTTCACGTATGGCATCGATACCGCGTTTACTGACCAGCCATAGCCGCTCACCATCAAACCATGCCGCCGCGCCATTGCGGTTAAGAGGAATCTGGTTCTCCTTTAGTAAGAATCGAAAACCGGTCAACAGGCGTTCATGTAGCGGTGATCGTGCCCCAGGTAACTGGGCAGTTGTCCCGGAAGCCCCCAGATTATTCGCTACTGACTGCCCATCAGCCTGCTGGGTGATTTCACCTATTACCCCGGCGTCTTCATACACACCACTGACGGTTGCCATCCATACAGAGAGAAGTAAGCGGTCGCTCCCCAGCCAGGTGAGCGCAGGTGTAGGCAATATTAGTCTGGATAGTAATAGCGCAGCTCGTTCGTGAAGCTTGTGCTGGCGATCTTTTCGGTAACGAATGCGATACCAGCCATCTCTCGTCATCGGGGCTGTCAAAGCGTCCCAGGCTCCAAGCTCGTGCCCCTCTTTATCGTAGAGTGTGACGTTTTGGTCCATCAGAGGTTTGCCAATGTCGTGTAATAACGCGGAGCTGAATATGGCGTAAGTCCAGAGATCTTTCTTTGCGGTGATCTCTTCAGCGTCGGCCCCCTGGGGCAGTAAGTGGCCGCGACGGGCACGCAAGGCATGGATGACTACTTCAAGACTATGATCGAGTAACCCACCAACACCCGAATGGTGATGGGCCTCGGAAGCGGGGAGCTGCTGAACATAACTGGCAAAGGCTAGAAGCGCATCCAGATATAACGATTTCCAGTGAGCTTTGGGTACCCCCGCTAATTGCTGAATTACCTTTATCTGTTTTGAGCGTTGACTAATAAGGTCAAGCGGCAACAATACTCGAAGGCAGTCGGAGTGCGGTGGTTTGGGTTTACGCCGTAGCCCAAGCATCGCCTGAAATCGGTAAGTTAGCGTACAGCCAATTTTTAACTTCGCACTTTGATAAGTGTGGCGTCCATTCTTGCCAGATGGAGACCGTGCCGGTTCTATGTTCAAACTGCCGGAATGTTTCATTCTCAGGGTTCCATGATTTACCATTCCCTGCGACCCGGTAGTAGAAGAGGGGCATCGTGGCCACGACATTGAAAAATAGTCGTTCCCGGTCAGCCATAGGTGTATCGCCTATTTGCTCCAACTGTTCTGCTAAGTAGTTGAGTGGCACCTCTTCCGGCTCCAGGGCGCGTTCAATACCTTCGTAGTGCTGTAGTAAAATCATCAATGCCGGAACCCAGCGGGCCATGCCGGTGGTCAGTAAGTGTTGATAAGCTGGCGTAAAGTTTGTCGTAGTCATTGTGGAGTGTTTTATCACTCCAATATTGTCAATGGCTACGATTAATCTTTTTCAAACAGATAAGATTTATTGTTGATTCAGAGAGAGGTGCTTGGTTAGGGGGATCCCTTTCCCTTTTTTCTCATTTCATCTTATAAGGCCCTTTCGGGTAAGGCCTTTCCATTAATAATCCCCTTCCATTATCAAATCCATTTTGAGTCTATATCCCCTTTTGTGATTTCCGAATTACTGTTTGCGATAACCAGCCGTAGTAGTTTTGGGTCTTCCTCGACATAGACATTTATGGATCGTAGGCATACTCGCTGGGCTTGGAAAGCCAAAGAAAAATAGATGTTCTACTCAGAGTCCTTCTGAGGCCTGGTGGTTGAGACTGGGATCGCCAGTTCATCTCCCTGGCCAGTGTATGCCAGAGAGCGTCGCAGCCATTCAAGTACCAAAATAAGCCCGTGATTACCTTCTACGCCTAATGTGGATTCACTTAGGTCAATGTATGTCAGTAGCGCCAGAACAGCACGAGCGTTTTCAGTGGGGATATCTTCACTGAGCAGTGGATTGGTATAGAGTAAATTGTCTTCAGGCGTGTCGGTGTCCTGAGCTGTGTCTTCATCGGGTTGGTCGTGCATGGCTATGTCTCTCCCTGTTTAAATAAAAACAAAGCCACCAAATTAATGGCGGCCGGGAGTTCAAAAGTCGCACGAAGACGACCGCGACGGTCTTTAGACCGGAGTCCTGGACATACACCGCCGCCTCCCGGCCATAACAGGTCGAAAGGCGGCATTAATAACGGTAATACCAACCGCTTCGTGCGGAGTTTTGAAGCTCCGGCGAGCCATATGGCTCGCAGAACGGAGTTTACCTCATATAGGACAAGAATCGTATGGTGATATGAGTTTGAGGCAATATTAAAGGGTAGATGCTTTGAGATGACGCTGGGGTAGCTTGGGATGTAAGATAAGTCAATATAACATGTTGATCCTTATTGTATTTTCATCTGTGAAATATAAGGACTACTATAAGTAAACTTGAAAGAGTACTTCAATGTGGCAAATTTTGGCCGATATAGATAATGACTAATGTGTCATGATACAATAGTCATAATAAAGGCGAAGGATATTTGTATAGATGGGTATTCCTGCACTACAGACAAATGGAGAATTACCGCCAGGAGAGCATCAAGCTTCCCTGGCTGAAGTAGAGGCAATGTATGGATCTTCTACTGATCGTAGAAAATTATTAATGCGTGGGTTGCGTGAGGCTGCGAGTAATTTTGAGATGTCAGGTGTTAGAACACTATGGATCGACGGTAGCTTTATCACCGATAAAGAAGCACCTAATGATATTGATGGCTGTTGGGAATACACATCTGCTGTGGATACTGAAAAATTGGATCGCGTTTTCCTGGGTTCCAGAGCCGAAATGAAACTCAAGTATGGATTGGATTTTTTTATAGCAAATATTGTTGAGGCGGGAAGTGGTTTGCCGTTTCCTAAGTTTTTCCAGGTAAATCGTGATGGTGATCCAAAAGGAATCATTGTCGTGAAGTTGGGAGATTCAGCATGATTACGAGTGATAAACAATACGCGGCAGCTAAGAAACAACTAGACATGTTAACTGCATCGCTTTCTTCTCCGAAAAGGGATGATGTTCCAGATATCATAGATAAAGCAAACAGAACACAATTGCAGGAACTGGTCGGCGAAATTCGATCAAACATGCAAGAGTATGATGATCTGAAAAACAGTGAACCGTCAGATATTGAGATCCATTCACTGGATGACTTGATGATGACGCCTATTCGCTATCGAATAGCCGCTCACATGAGTGTTGATGCGTTTGGTCGAAAAGTTGGCGTAAGTGCAAGGCAGATTACCCGATACGAGCAGGAAGGTTATCAAAATACCAACACTCCTACATTGCAGAAAATTCTAAAGACGTTAAATATTCATCTCGATGGCAAAGTTGCAGAGTAGGCATTCGTTTCTTTTCATATGGCAAGTAAAAGTAAGCTTGCCAGAATTGGTTAGCCAAACGCAACTTAAAGGTATTGGAGAGTTATTTTTCATCTTATGTGTAGTAACTCAGACTATCTGACATCTTTTCCGGCGAGGGTTGTAACAACAGACTGGCTGCTAAGCCAAACCGCTGACATTAGCGTTTATAGTGCGTGGGTCAGCTGAATAGACAAACCAGACCTTGATGTATTGAAATCCAACTGGAACTTTCAGCCATGAGCTGTCATTGGAAGCAAAATCAGCGACATTGTCGCTGATTTAAAGTATCCGTTAAAATGGGGGAGCTTCACGCTGACCCCATTGATCGCAGAGGATGAGCTGAGCAGCTCTCATCTTCCAGGGATGATACCCACTCGTAAGAAACCAATTATCAAACCTGAGTATTGGTGAATTGTTTAAAAGCCTCCCGCTATAGTAGTGTGCCTACGGTCTAAGTTATTGGCACTAGAAAAAGGGTAGCGTCCCCTTTTGTCCATGCCCCGGGTTTCCCTGTTCACAATTTAACGCTTAAACCTAGGAGTCCAAGACTCGATGAGGTCGTTTTCATCATCTATGTCTTCTTGATCGGGTAGTTCATCTATGGTGAGCACAGTCAAAGTTTTTCCGTAACGCCCCAGCCCTATAACCTCTTCATTTACCTCATACTCCAAATAACTACCAAACCAATCAAGCAATGTAGCCTCACCCTCTACTTGATTACTATTTGATATATTTTGGGGTATTTTATTAAATCGAGAGGTAACGGTATTTTGAGATAATCGTGAACCTTTTTTTATCCACGTCAGCCCCTTGATTTCCTTCATCTCGTCGGACATAAAGCAGTAATGTATAGTTTGTCCCTCACTAATAATTATGGCTATAGGATCAGGTGTTTTTTGAGCATAACGAATGGCTGTTGCTGTTAATGATGTCTTGCATTTTTGTGATAAGACGTCAATAGCCTTAAAGCCAACCTGAGATTTATTCAACTCAGCATTAAACAAATAACTCGGCATTAATAAGCCAGCAGAAAAATGATCTGCTTCCAACTCATACCTTTCTTTAGAAACAAAGCCAGCAGTTGATTCGTGGTATCCGTTACTCATAAGTTGCTCATAGTGACCAGGTAAGTTGTAATGACCTAGTTCATGCCCAACACAGAAATTCTGAAAACCAATATTGTCGACATATGTGGCGTACTTAATACCGAAATTATTATTGCTCTCTACAAGCATCCCAGAAACCCCTTTTTTATCAGCTGGTAATGGCTCTACGAAAATATCTAGTTCTTCCGCAATTTCAATAGGGTCAACAGGTAACGAAGTGATCTTTAGCTCTTTGGCAAAGTTTTCACCAAGTTTCGTTGAACGAGATTTCCATATTTCAGTCATTCAACATTCACTGCTATTTGTCTTTGTTACGCTTTGCAAGTCTCGCCATAAAATCACGAGCTAATTCTCGATCATCATCGGTGAGGTTTTCATAGTCACGAAATATTTCAGCCTCCATTGATCGATCGCCACTGATGCTATCGACTCTACCCATTAAATAATCTATTGAAACCTCTAATGCATCAGCAAGCTTTCTGAGGTTATCAAATGAGGGCTTTCTAGCGCCTGATTCAAAATGAGAAATAGCGGTTGAAGGTAAACCTGCTTTGTTAGCAAGCTCATCCTGATTCAATTTCCGCATCTTCCGTGTTTGTAACAATCTCAGTTTGAACAATGATTCTTTAGGTGTTGACATCAAATTGACGGTTCCGTATAGTTATTGTTGACGATAAAAAACGCTAGGCCGTTAGGCCTTATTTTTTAGCCTAACACTTGACGATTTCGTCAAAATATATATGACATTTATTTAATTATCAAGGAAAAACACTATGAGTGATCGAGCTGTAAGGAATACGGGGAAAGACCGAGATGGAGACATCACAAAACTATGCGATCCGGGACAGGCATGGTCGCCAAGAAGTAAGACCGATGCAATAAGGGATATTGAGAGTGGTATTCACACCTACCATGTACCGTGGAAAAGCGGTCGGACTGAGATTCATGTTGCCAACGGAAGAAGTGGCAAGTATCTCCGAACAGACCGAGATAGCACCAGCAAAAACAACTTGGGTGATTTACCTGATTGTTAATTTCAACCAAACCCATTCTACCCATTAGGGGAAATATTAAATCACGAGGTTTTCACATGACTGCACGTAAAAAAACTGGCAATAAAGTTTCGTCTATTGCATCAAAAGCAATGAAAACAGGAAAGGCTACCCCAAGGGAAATTCGCTCTATGGGCGCATCACTATTAAGCCAAGATGAGCATAAAGGAAAGAGGCCAAAAAAATAGTCGTTATGTTTTTTTTGACCACATGCACGTCGCACTACACTATAGCCCACATATAGAATGCGAGAGATGTGGCACAGTGAGTCGCCACCCTCTCGCATTTTAAGCACTTCTTTTTTCTGGATTCCGACATGGAATTCCGGGGCACGATACTTAGTTCACTGCACACCCAACCCTACTAACAACAACTTCATGACATACAAACACCAGAATATCTGTAGGACAAAGATTATTCTGCGCAACAAACTCCCAAGCACAAAAAAGCCCACTCTGACTCATTACTGTCCGGAATAAATTTCATACCAGTAACCCTTGCCGCTGTAACATTTCATCCTGAGTCTCGCTTCGTCGTTTTTTCATCAGGTATTGGTCGATCTCGGGGCCCTGGAAAAGCGAGGTGCTTACTAGCACCAGCAACTCTTTCAGGATCAAGGGATCCGTACACATGAAGTACCGACATCAAACACTGCTAGTTCAGTGGTATCTGGATTCCGGCCTCCCCCTGAAGAGACTTCCTTTGGTCGCGCTAGAATGACGAATGCTGTACAAAAGCAAAAAATGGATGGAGGGATTATTTATTAACCAACCCAAACAGGTGACTACATTTCAATCCCTCCACCCCCTTTCCCCCTCCATACGTTAATGATAGATGTGGGTTGAGCAGAGCTTAGCCGGACACCCATCATAACAAAACTGAATTATATCCTGACAATCATCAAGTTACACGCTGAGAATATTTGAAAGAAATTTGGGCTCGTCAGAAACCCAATGATCAGCTTCGAGCGACTCCTCTCGCGACACTACCGGCATTTAGCGGCCGCTACCCAACGTCTGCAATGCATGGTGAACTGTCAGGTTGGATTCTAACCAGATGGCCTAACTGCTCAAATTCCGGTGATCTGTTTTGCCAATCTAAATAAAAAAGTGGTCTGTGTCATCAATATGCCCTAAGATTCATTGGAGCATTTGGAGGGCAAGACGATGAGAAAAGTAGTCCTAGTAATCATGGATTCACTGATGGCCCTGTTTTTGGCAGTGGTGGTTGGATACTTTACTCACTGGTTGCTAGGTCTGGCTATTGGGGCGTATTGTTTTACTCGAATATTCTTTCCCAAACCTGCGGCGTTGGCTCCGATCAATTCTCCTGTAAGGCAGAAAAAGTTAGAAGAGATGCGGCGAAGAGAGGATGAGGAAGAATTCGATCAACGATTCCACCATTATGGGGTATATGGTTCGCATTTGGATGATGACGAGTACACCTCACTGTTAGTCGAAGAAATCATTGATTAATTTCTTCCCTTTATCTTTGATGCCCTCTATCTGACGTTCACTAGGTAATACTCTCTCAGCGCCATCTCCGATAGCATCGACCAAAAGTGAGCTGTTTTCAGGGTCTGTTTGGTGTTCAGTTTTGTCTCTGACCACTTGCCCCGCAGTCGTTGTTCCTGCTTTCCCCTTATCAATTTTTGCTCCAACATCCAAGAATTGCTGATCTGTTTCAACTGCGAGATTGAGTGCATCTGAATTGATCTGCGCATCGGATTGTATCCCTGAACGTGCAGTCATTTGGCGAACAGTGGTGCCATTGTTTCTCGCCACATCTGTTATTTCATCGGATTGATCACCGACTTCATTCATATAGCGCTGACCTGTGGAGGCTACTCCGTCTACTGACGGCGATTCTTTTACTCCCGCTAATTCAACACCAAATGTTTTGGCGAACTCAGCGGCTTCGCCCGCGATAAATTGAGTGCCTTGCATATCGCCTTGATTGTGTTGAGCGATCATTTCTGACACATGATTGCCATCATGCCGGGATCGCATGAACTGTAGCATTGCCCCGCTGGTATCCGCAGAAAAACTAAACCCCTCTTCGTTCATCCGGGAGGCTGCTTGCTGCCAGCTCTGAGATTCTTGAAAAGACGCTTGGACTCGAACCCCATGGCTCGTCTGGTCATTCAGAGCACTTGTCACGCCTTTAGCGCTACTATCGTTAGTCGCTTGGGAAACCTGAGCCGCCGTGCTGTTGACAGCACTCTCAGCCTCTCTCCATTGCTCGCCATAGTTAGTGTCGTTAACGAATTGAACGGCTTCCTTGAAGTCTTGGCTGATCTGGGCGGTACTCTTACCTTCAAGCCCCAATTGCGCTTTCAGACTGACGGGAGATACCATTGATATAAGTCCTGGTTCATGGGCTGCAAGTGCAGCCATGCCAAGCATCGCAGCCGATTGCTGGTTGGTATAACCCCGACCTTCTCCAAACTGAGTTTGAAGCCGCTGGGCTTCGGAATACTCTTTCTGCGCCGATGCCATTTCATCGGAGCGCCAGGAGTCACTGGTGGATACGCTACTATTAGCCTGAGACATAAAACTGTCGATCTTTTGATTGCTCGCCTGGATCATGCTGCCGTGTTCAGCAAATTCATTTCTGGTCGCTGTCACCATCTCTGCTGCTTGTGTTTGTGTCCCAGATTTCATCGCGCTGGTGATCGTAGAGCTAGCACCAAGTGAGTGTTTTTGATAGTTCTCAAAATCCCCGCCAGCATGAGTCATAGTATGGGTCGTACCTTGGCTGTCCATCATTGTGCCACCACCCGCATAACTTGGCGCGAAGTCATTTTTAAACGCACTTTGGTTATACATCCCCATATTGCCCATGCTGACATTACCTTGCGATACATCTGCCGCTGCACGGGCACCGGCTTGCTGAGTGATTGCGCCTAAACCAGAAGCCAACATAGACATCGACATACCCGCTCCAGCATTAACCACACCCCATGATATCAACGGAATCATCCATGCCATGTAGCTGGCAATGGATGCGATATCAGCGTTGACGGCCCCCAGTGCCGTAGTCGTAGCTAGTGTTAGTTCTTGCCCACCAGTTGCCAGCGTCGCCACTGCTGTTCCTGTATTGGCGGAGTAGCTGACCATGATGAGGTTGAGCAAGGCGTAGAGCGGTGCCCAGAGTTGTAACCAGAAAAGCGATTTGAGATAAAACATCAATGCTTTGCCTGCCGCTGGCGTGAACATCAGAATCAGAAAAAATGGAAACATGCCGTAGATCAGCACTTCAAAAACATTGCGCAGTAAGGGCAAGGTTTCCCCGGCCAACACCCCAAGTACCGAGTAAGTGGTTCGGCGCTGTGCTTCGGCTTGTGCCAGTGCCAGATCTTGCGCTGCCGCACCTGCATCAGCACGAGCGGCAAATCGTGTTAACGAGCGTTTCACTGCATTAGACATCATGTTCTGACGAATGGAGTTTGCGGCTGTAGTGCTAATGTTACTCATATAGGCATAAGAGACCGGAAGCGCGGCCATGAACTTTGCCTGTGCCAGTGGATCTCCAGGAAACATTCGACCGCCGTAGACCGCTTGAGCCTGAGTCATCTCATTGCCCCAGTCGGTATTAAGCAGGGCCGCCCCGGCAGGGCAGGTGAAAATGCTCTTGCTGCCTGAGGTGTCTTGATATTGAAATGAACGCGCCGGATTTGCTGTGCTTTGCAGCATTCCCCATAGGTCAGGGTCATTAACAATATCCCCCCAGGTATAAAATCCGGTGAGGATGTCGTAGAAGACACACTGCTGCATAAACTCTGAAACGTTAGCCGCCAAACGACTATCGGTGATCTCAAATTGGGACGCAGCGCGTAACAAATTACTACCGAACAGCAGACCGTTAGTGCCGTATTGCAGTTCATTGGGTAGCGTAAAGACCGTCTCAAAAGCGCGGCTCATCCAGTCGCCTGTGGTACTGGCCAAAGAAGCCGTAAAGCCTAGCCCAATGGGTACATTTGCTACAACACCGCTATTACTGGGATCAATACGATCCGTGATGATGACATTAACCCGTGGAATAAACAGGATATAGAAGACTAAAATGACCACCAGAAAAGGCTGAACACTGAGCGGCCGCTTCATGAACAGCGCTTCAATGATGACCCACAACACGGTGATCAACGAGGTGAGTTTGAGCAACACCAGAAAGTTGTTATCACCTAATAGCGCCACCAAACCGTTGAACAGTTGCAGCAATACATCGCCACCACCGTAGGTATAGATATCCCAGGAACCCATTGATGCTTACCTCTCCTGCGTTATCTAAGAGAACCTGCGTATCGCATACTCTCGGCTAAAGCAGGTGACATAGCGGCGACCAACATCCGTTCATAGAGTTGCGTTTCACGGATCATATCTACATGGCGTGATAGATCGTTGAAGTTTGCAGACTTCATCAGTGCAATTTGTTGACGCGCTTCAGCGACCCCTTTTTTATATTCCTTACCCTCGTCACTCGCCATAAACGTGCTGCTGGTAGTCGAAGCCACCACCATGTCGAGTAGATCATTGATGTAGCTGTAGAGAATATCCTTGGAAACGATGTCTGCATATTTTGAGGTCTGATTGGTGACCACTGAGCCACTCATGGCGCTGGCGACATTGAGGATTTTGTAAATGGGAATTTTGGTGGCACTGAGCAGACCGATCTCGTTACTGGCCAACGCCTGACGGTTACGAATCTTGTCAGCGATTCCGGTCATAATGACGATGACTCGATCATTCAGGCCGTTATTCGCACCAAGTTGAATGGTTTTATTGGTGAGGTTGGTACAGGCCATCTCATCACTATCAGAGACACAGCCCTGGATCGTGACAGACTGGTTGCCTTCCAGTAGTGCATTAAGGAGTTCACCCCGCCGAGTGTGTAAAATCGAGGGCAATGTTCGGGTCTCTGTGGCGGAATTTTCATTGCTTAAATCTTTACTCAGGATGACTGTGCCAGAGAGATTCATCATCATTTCCATTAAGCGTTTATCGCTGCGTAGAAACATATTTTTCCACATTACCCGCCAGGCAATATTGCCGCGTGTAAACGTCATGTTGTTAAGACTGGAACCGGCCAGGGTACTGTTGCGCTCACCACCTGCACCACAAGCTTGTCGCGCATCCTCCATCGTGTCGCCATTACCGTAAC
>JAKISP010000064.1 GCA_021648525.1 Gammaproteobacteria bacterium | reverse complement strand
AGCAGTAAATAAGCTTCATTAACAGGCCGGATATACGACCGCAATCCTGTTCCTGTTATTTATATCACAAAGATTGCAAAACGGGGGGAGACCATATACGGGCTGAGCTTCCAGCGAAACCCGGGGAGTAGTGGATTGAACGTAATTAATACAATTAAAGCTCAGTATAAAACCCATGAATATAATTGTAAATTTCTTGATTGTTATTGTCATAGGCACATTACTATTGGCCATTGGCTTATTATTTGGAATTATTCCTAGTAATTTTATCGACCCTAAGAATATCTCCACCCTACCTGCAATCGCAATTAGCGCAGGCGTACTGATTGCATCACTAGCATACCTTAGAGATAAAAAAACTCAGGCATCAGAGAACCAAAGAAAAAGTGATGAGATCATTCTACGCTTAGCCAAAGAAGGGTTTGATGAAACATTTCAATTATTAAGCGACTTAAACAACGACAGAGTCACATGGATCAGAGCCGCTCGGACTCTCTGCAACTCAATGGCGCTAAAGCAAGAAATCGAGCACCCACCATATTTAAAAGCATTTAATGTTGCGGAAGAACGATTAAGAAATCAGCTATACCGCCTATTACAAACTCCCCCTAAAGACCCTGAGCAAAAAAACAAAGTATCATTGCCTCCTCAATTTTTCTACGGAATTGAAGATTGGAAAAACCCAGTGATATCACTTGATGATGCCGCAATCACAGCCTCAGCGCCAATCAAGGTATATTCCATTACCATTGATGAAGTAACACCAATTTATGGCTCCGGTGGACTAAATGAGCATTCTATAACCGCCATTTACAATTTCATAGAAACCCCCAATGGATACTCTGAACCTTTATCCAAGATTAAACCTTGGACAGATCACTACTGCGATTCCTACGGCATAGAACAAGGAGCTAAAAGATACATTTTTCATAGACGCGAAAAACATGCTGTTGACGGGAAGATTTTTGACTACAACAATAACGAACAAGACGAGTAGCCCGGGCTGAGCTTCCAGCGAAACCCGGGGGAATGTGGCACTGCCCTCCCGGGTTTCGCTGGAAGCTCAGCCCGGGCTACATTTATTTTAAAGGCAATTCGAAGAGAATTTATTCACCATAGTTTTCTGCTTCGCATTCTGCTGTGCCTGCCCAATCAAAAGAACATTTACGTTGTCTTACGTGGCGGTGAAAACTTGAATGAGGCCAATCGGCTACGTTATCAACATAACCATGTTTAACCGGATTGTAATGAATATAATCGATATGGTTTTCCATATCGCTTTGATCTTGCAGGGTGTGTTCCCAAAATCGTGCCTGCCAAACGCGACTGCCGCGTTTTCTAAATGGTACCCGCCTTGAGAATCGCGTTTTAATCTCTCGCCAGCGAATCGAATAATCGGCATCACCTTTCGGCAAAGTCCAGATTGAATGAAGGTGTTCAGGCATGATGACAATCGCATCAATATCGAAAGGTCGCTCCGCCTTAACGGAACGGATGGCTTCGCGCAGGTCATCAACATAATCGACAAGTAGTGATGAGGTGCGATCACGCAAGGTTACGGTAAAAAAGTAACTGGCACCGGGAATGAGGTTTCGGCGGTAGGCAACCATAGGCTCAACAGTTCCTTTGTTGATGAAATAGAGTCCATACATTCCTTGTACAACTCCCCGGGTTTCGCTTAAAGCTCAGCCCGGGCTACATTTAATTTCAATCCCGATGGTAGGGATGTCCCTTCATCACCGACCAGGCGCGGTAAATTTGTTCTGATAGCAGTACACGCACCATCGCATGTGGCAGCGTTAATGGCGACAGTGACCACTGCTGTTCGGCGCGTGCGCGGCATTCATCAGAGAGGCCATCCGGCCCACCTACTAACAGTGCGACATCGCGCCCTTCTCCCATCCACTCTTCAAGCTCCCCGGCAAGCTGGCGTGTAGTCCAGAGCTTACCACGCTCATCCAGTGCCACCACTTTGGCATTCTTAGGAATTGCTGCAAGCATCTTGCTGCTTTCATCTTTAATCGCACGTTTTACATCTGCACTTTTGGAGCGTCTCCCCGGCGCAATCTCGACCAGTTTAAGTTTGCACTCGGCGGGCAGACGTTTGGCGAATTCCTGATAACCGTCTAACACCCATCGGGGCATTTTATGGCCGACGGCAATCAGGTGAATCTGCATACTAAAAGCCCATTCATACGTTATTATCAATCGCGTTTACGCTTTACCGCCAGTGCTCAATTTACTGGCCGCTTCTTTTTCAGCCGCGCCTTCAACACTCCATAACTTTTCAAGCTGATAAAAATCACGTGTCTGCGGTAGCATCACATGCAGCACGACATCACCCAGATCAAGCAGCGCCCATTCACCTTCCGTTTCACCCTCAGTGCCCAATGGCGTACAACCGGCCTCTTTGGCCTCTACCGCAACACTGTTAATGATCGATTTCAGGTGGCGACTTGAGGTGCCACTCACCACAATCATGTAGTCGGTAATGGTGGTCATCTTATGCACATCCAGTACCACAATATCAATGCCCTTCATCTCTTCAACTGCGTTGACGACTAGCGTCTTTAATTCTTCAGCTTTCATTACTTCTTACCTGTTTAACTTAAATATAAATGTTTTTCTTTGATGTAGGCGCTCACTGCCACCGGCAGTCGTTCGCTAACATCTTCTTTTGCGGCTAACCGCGCCCTCACTTCCGTTGAGGATACATCCACTACATCTACTGGCAGTAATAGAACACAACCTGCAATACGTTGCTTTAATTCCGCCACATCATCTGTTTGATGCTGCTGTAACAGCTGTTGCACTTCATCACATGGCGCAGTCACACTGCCCGGCCGTTGCACCACCAGCAGATGCGCCAACTCAATGAGTTGCTGCCAACGATGCCATGTCGGTAATCCAGCAAAGGCATCCCAACCGATGATCAACACGAGTGATTCACCGCCTGACTCTTCTCGCAATAAAGCCAACGTATCGACCATATAAGATGGCCCTTTGCGCCTCACCTCGCATTTATCAATCACCAGTGATGAATGTCCTTCAATCGCCAATTGCAACATCGCAATACGATCATCCGCGTGCGCCTGCGGCGGTGCGCGATGCGCTGGCTCGCCACAGGGCAATAACCTCAATTCATCAAACGGCAGTGCGACGCTTAACGCCTCAGCAACCCGTAGATGACCGTTATGAACAGGATCAAAGGTACCGCCGAAGATACCAATCATTAATTGGCAGGGCAAAGAGAAAAGGGACAAGAGACAAGGGAATGGTCACTACACCCTTTTTCCCTTATCCCTTTTCTCTTTGCCCTAAATTCTAATATGCCCATCACCCAGCACCACATACTTCTGTGAGGTCAGCCCTTCTAGCCCCACCGGGCCACGGGCGTGAAACTTGTCGGTACTGATGCCGATCTCGGCACCGAGGCCGAACTCAAAACCATCCGCAAAGCGAGTTGAGGCATTCACCATCACTGAACTTGAATCAACCTCGCGTAGGAAACGGCGCGCAAGAGTGAAGTTCTCGGTGACGATAGTATCGGTGTGCGCGGAGCTATGGATGCGGATATGATCCATCGCCTCATCGATATCCTTCACTATTTTAATCGACAGAATCGGTGCAAGGTATTCGCTATCCCAATCTTCAGGCAGTGCTGCAATACAGTCAGGCACCACTTTGCAAGTCGTCACACAGCCACGCAGTTCAACACCCACTTCACGGTACATTTTCGCCAGTTCAGGCAGCACCTGTTCTGCAATCCCTTCAGCAACCAGCAATGTTTCCATCGCGTTGCAGACACCGTAACGATGAGTCTTGGCGTTAAATGCAATCTGCGTCGCCTTCTCAAGATCGGCTGCACCATCAATATAGACATGGCAGATGCCATCGAGATGTTTGATCACCGGTACACGCGCATCTTTGCTAATACGCTCAATCAACCCTTTGCCGCCACGTGGAATAATCACATCAACAAATTCAGGCATCGTGATCATCTCACCCACTGCGGCACGGTCAGTCGTTTCGATTACCTGTATTGCTACCGCTGGCAAACCGGCTTTTTCCAGCCCCGCGTGAATGCACTGTGCAATCGCCTGGTTGGAGTGGGTCGCCTCTTTACCGCCACGCAGGATCGCCGCGTTGCCAGACTTCAGGCAAAGCCCCGCCGCATCGGCCGTTACATTCGGGCGCGATTCATAGATGATACCGACCACACCCAGTGGCACGCGCATCTTGCCTACCTGAATCCCGCTGGGCAGATAGTTCATATCGGTGATGTTGCCGACAGGATCTGGCAGTGCAGCGATCTGTCGTAGCCCTTCGGCCATACCAGCAATACGCGCATCGGTCAGTTCCAGTCGATCAAGCAGCGCAGCATCCAGACCACTCGCCTGACCCGCCACCATATCTTTTCCATTGGCTACTAGCAGTGCGGGCTTGTTGGCCTCAATTGCCGCCGCAATCGCTTCCAACGCATCATTTTTTACGCCGCTATCGGCACGCGCGACCAGC
This sequence comes from Gammaproteobacteria bacterium, assembly GCA_021648525.1. Taxonomy (GTDB): domain Bacteria; phylum Pseudomonadota; class Gammaproteobacteria; order SZUA-140; family SZUA-140; genus SZUA-76. The sequence goes on along the minus strand of JAKISP010000064.1, from coordinate 10,603 downwards.
CGCGACGCCTCACGCGCGCTGCGCCCTACTTCACCCATATATTGTTTGATATCAGTCATCATTTTTAATCATCTTACCAATAGCTCATCTTTCCAGAGACCTTAGCTGGCCCTGGGCGATTCTTATTCCCGCCATCATCAACCCTAATTGTAACAATTCATCCCACACATTGCCCGTGGCCTGCCCTTTGATCATGCGATCAATCTGCCCAGCACGGTACAGCAGATACCACCATTGCCGTGGCGAACGTCGAAGTCCCTGTTTAATCAATGGCTTACGCTTATCCCACACACGTTGATTACGCATCACCTGATCGGGACTGGTACCGCGTGAGACCTCAAAACTCATGCTGGAAAGGGTACGAATCTCGCGCGCGAGTGCCCATAACACCAAAATGGGCTCAACCCCTTCACTGCGTAAACCACTTATCATACGCGCCACTCGCTCACCGTTACCCGAGAGCGCGGTATCGACCAGCCCAAAGATATCAAAACGCGCGCTGTTGGCGACTGCATCTGCGATCATCTCGGCATCGATCTCGGCCGCCCCGTGGATCAAGAATAGCTTATCGATCTCCTGTGCGCAGGCAAGCAGGTTCCCTTCCACCCGCTCGGCCAGCACCTGCGCCGCATCGCGCGTCGGGCGCAGTTTGGTTGCCTTCATTCGTTGGCTGATCCACCCTGGCAGCTCCGCTACCGCCATCGGCCAGATCGGCAACGCAATACCTGCCGCCGCCACGGTTTTATACCATTTGGTCTGCTGCGATTTTGTATCAACCTTACCCGCCACAATCAACAACACATCATCCGTCACAGGTGCCTCGGCATACGCACGCAATGCCTTACCACCGGCATCCCCCGGTTTACCAGTCGGCAGACGTAATTCCAGCAATCTTTTTTCAGCAAAGAGTGACATGCCGCTGCTCTGCTGCATCAGGCTATTCCAGTCAAACCCTTTTTCAACCGTCATCACGATGCGTTCATGGCAACCCGCCTCACGCGCATGTTTGCGCACCAGGTCTGATGCCTCCTGCACCAGCAACGGCTCATCGCCGCTAATGAGATAGATCGGCGAGAGTCCTTTTTTAAGCTGACCAGCCAGTTGTTCGACTCTAATCTTCATCGGCTATGGCATCACATCAATGGCATTGTTATCAACAGCATTACTATCAACATCGCCTGTATCAATAACGCCTTCATCGATAGCAGTTTTATCAACAGCAGGAATGCTCAAAGCCTGCAGGCGGCGCATCGCACTCCGCACCGCACTACGACGCATATCCTGATAAATCTGCAACTCTTCGGCCTCTTTGGCCAGCACATCTTCGCCGGTAAATTCAAAGCTACGGCGTTCGCTTAGCGTCTGGGAACCCAATACCGGACGCGCAGATGCATCATTCACCGCAAAGGAAACCGCATAGTGCAACTCATACTCCTGCACTCGTCCGCCAGCATCAACCGTTAACACACGGCGGTTGAGTTTTTCAGCACCCACACCAATGATCAACGCTGCGGCGCTACGCTCACTGACCACCTGGGTTTGTGTATTACCCAACGCCTGACGCAACTCACTCACAAACGGGTTGCTGCCACTGCTTTGAATATAGAGCGGCGGCAACGCGAGTTCACCGCCCATCGAACCACGTAGGCGAAAACCGCACCCTTCCAGCACAATCAGGCAGCTGACCAAAATCAGTAACATCCGCGGAGAGAGTGAGTGATTGCGCAGCGTTAACATCGGCTTAGCCAACCGCCACAATATTCACCAGACGCCCCGGCACCACGATCACTTTTTTGATCGCTTTGCCGTCGGTAAAACGCTGTACGTTTTCGTCGTTGCGTGCCGCTTCTTCGACCACCTCTTTAGCCGCGTTGGCGGCAACCGTGATCTTACCGCGCACCTTACCGTTAACCTGCACCATCATCTCGATTGAATCACGTACCAGTGCAGACTCATCCACCGTAGGCCACGTGGCATTCAATACATCATCGCCATAACCAAGGTCACACCATAATACATGTGCGATGTGTGGTGCGATGGGCGAGAGTAGACGCAATACGATACTAAAACCGTCATCCAGCACTGCGTCATGCGCACCGCCCGGCTTCAGTGTGCCAAGCGCATTCATGATTTTCATACAAGCGGCAACGACTGTATTGAACTGCTGTTTATCAAAATCGTACAATGCCTGTTTCAACACGTCATGTACTTCACGTCGCACCGCTTTTTGTGCATCATTCGCATTATCAAAACCGGCGTTTGCTGCCTTGCTCAAGATCGCTTGATTGGCACTGGCGAGATTCCACACTTTTTTAAGAAAACGTGCAGCACCATCAACACCCGAGTCAGACCACTCAAGCGACTGCTCCGGCGGTGCTGCAAACATCATAAAGAGACGTGCGGTATCGGCACCATAACGTTCAATCAATTTCTGCGGATCAACGGTGTTGCCTTTGGACTTGGACATCTTCACGCCATCTTTTAACACCATGCCCTGCGTTAACAGATTTTCAAACGGCTCATCTGCTTTAACCAGCCCAACATCACGCATCAATTTATTAAAGAAGCGCGCGTAGAGCAGATGCAGGATCGCATGTTCGATACCGCCGACATATTGGTCAACCGGCAGCCAATAGTTAGCACGCTCGTCAAGCATTGCGCCGTGGTTATCAGCAGAACAGTAACGCGCGTAGTACCACGACGACTCCATAAAGGTGTCAAAGGTATCGGTCTCACGTTCCGCTTCTGCACCACACTTCGGACATTCACATTCGTAAAACGAAGGCATTTTTTTAATCGGTGAACCAACACCATCCATCTCTACCGCTTCAGGCAAGACAACGGGCAATTGATCTTCCGGCACCGGTACGGCACCGCACTGTTCACAATTGATAATCGGAATCGGCGAACCCCAATAGCGCTGGCGCGAGACACCCCAGTCGCGCAGGCGATAGGTGGTGCGCTTCGCACCCTTGTCGTTATCGACCAGAAATTGAGCGATCACATCGAACGCCTCTAGTGAGGTCTGGCCCGTAAAATTACCGGAATCGACCAACAGACCTTTTCCAGTAAATGCCGCTTTGCTCAGATCAATTTCGCTACCGTCACCCGGCTTGATCGACTGTTTGATTGGCAGACCGTATTTCTGTGCAAATTCCCAGTCACGCTGGTCATGCGCGGGTACCGACATCACCGCCCCTTCGCCGTAACCCATCAAGACAAAATTAGCCGCAAAGATCGGCACCTGTTCACCCGAGATTGGATGGATTGCCTTAAGGCCAGTATCGACCCCCTTCTTTTCCATCATCTCCATCGCCGCTTCAGCAGTCTCCATGCAATTGCATTCATCGATGAAACTCGCCAGCTTTTGATTGTTTTCAGATGCGGCAAGCGCCAACGGATGTTGCGGTGCGACAGCCACATAGGTTGCGCCCATCAAGGTATCAGGACGAGTCGTAAACACTTTTAGTGGCTGGTCGTGATTGACCACATCCCCAGCTAAATTAAAGTGGATTTCAACCCCTTCTGAGCGCCCAATCCAATTGCGCTGCATGGTGACCACCTGCTCTGGCCAGCCAGTGAGCTGCTCCAGATCATCGAGCAGTTCATCTGCATAATCGGTGATTTTCATAAAATATTGCGGGATCTCTTTGCGCTCGACCTGCGTATCACAGCGCCAGCAGCATCCTTCAATCACCTGCTCATTCGCAAGCACCGTCATATCATTGGGGCACCAGTTCACCGGCGCGGTCTTTTTATAGACTATCCCTTTTTCAAACAGTTTGGTGAAAAGCCACTGCTCCCAGCGGTAGTAATCGGGGTCACAGGTGGCCAGTTCACGATCCCAGTCGTAACCAAAGCCGAGGCGCTTAAGTTGATCCCGCATATAAACGACATTTTCTTTGGTCCACTTCGCAGGCGGCACATTATTTTTAATCGCGGCATTCTCGGCGGGTAGACCAAACGCATCCCATCCCATTGGCTGCAATACGTTTTTGCCCAACATGCGCTGATAACGGCTAATCACATCACCGATGGTGTAGTTGCGCACATGCCCCATGTGCAGTCGCCCACTGGGATAGGGAAACATCGACAGGCAGTAATATTTCGGCTTGCTGTCGTCTTCGACCGCTTTAAAGGTCTGATTTTGTTCCCAGTCGTTTTGCGCCTGCTGCTCGACGATTTCGGGCTTGTACTGCTCGTCCATATCTACTTGTAATGCCTTGCAAGGAAAAAGTGGTAGGATACCAGAATAGCGAACATGACAGATAATCGAGATGAACGGAATCCCATGATTTCACCCATTTCACAGCAGCAAGGGGCAGCAGCATGAGCGAAAACGAGCGCACCACCAACGAAAAACTTGTCCACGCCTACAATGTCATGATGGATCGAGTGAAAACCGCCATCGAAGAAACCGAAAAAGGGGCTATTCCGGCCGTTTCTGAGCTGGTTGCCAGGGCGCAGAAAAAAGCGGTTGAGCTGGAAGAGCTAAGCGGCGAAGAGGCGATTAAAATCGGTGATTACCTCAAACGCGATCTCGATGCGGCAGCCGATTATCTCGCGAGCGAAGAGACCCAGGAGCTAATCGACTGGCTCAAGTTCGACATCGAACTGATCGAAGAGCGCATATTAGAGGCCTTTCTCTCCGTTGCCGACCAGACAAAAGTCGAGCTACTGGCACTGGAAGAGCGCGCCGCACATGCAGATGAATACCACACCGGCGAGATCACCGGCCCGGGAACCCTGGTTTGTACTGCCTGTGACGAGCATATTCATTTTCACCAGACCGGCCACATTCCACCGTGTCCGAAATGTCACGCAACCGTATATAGACGCAGCCAGCCTGAATAACCCTGCTTTATTCCGATTTTATCCTGGTCATCACCACGATGACTGGGTGCTATAATCCATAACATCCAATTTTCAAGATAGAACCGCCAAGATGAAACCAGAAATGAGACGTATCGGTGCCCACGTGAGTGCCGCAGGTGGGGTGCAAAATGCCCCTTTGAATGCGATTGAGATCGGTGCAAAGGCCTTTGCATTTTTCACTAAAAATCAGCGCCAGTGGAAATCAAAAGATCTCACCACTGAACAGATCGACGGTTTTCTTTCCAACATGGAAAAGGGCGGCTTTCGCCCGGAAGATGTGTTGCCACACGACAGCTACCTGATTAATTTAGGACACCCGGAAATCGAAGCGCGTGAAAAGTCAGTCAACGCCTTTATTGATGAGCTACAGCGCTGCAAGCAGCTTGGCCTCGTTTACCTCAACTTCCATCCCGGCAGCCACCTGCGCAAGATTGAAGAGGATGCCTGTCTTGATCTGATCGCCGAATCAATCAACGACGCACTCGATAAAACCAGCGACGTAATTGCGGTGATCGAAAACACCTCCGGCCAGGGTTCAAACCTCGGTTACCGTTTTGAGCACCTTGCACACATCATTGATAAAGTCGAAGACAAAACCCGCATCGCGGTCTGCCTCGACACCTGTCACACCTTTACTGCAGGGTATGATCTACGCACCCGCGAAACCTATGATGAAACGATGAACGCCTTTGAAAAGATCGTCGGTTTTGAATACCTAAAGGGCATGCATATCAATGATTCGAAACCTGGGCTTGGCTCACGAGTCGATCGCCACCAGAGCCTTGGTAAAGGCGAATTGGGACTCGACCCATTCCAGTTCATCATCAACGATGAACGGATCAAAGATATTCCATTGGTACTGGAGACAATTGAACCCGCGATCTGGCCGGAAGAGATTCAGATGTTGTATGGGATGATTACTCGTTGATTTGAATCAAACAAGCTATAAACCACATGAAAATAATTGATGAGTACTGGCTTTATTGACAGGGGCTTTTTTTCGCTTAAAAACGAATCAGGCCACCTCGGTCACTAATCCACTAATCCACTAATCTTGGGGTAAGCTATGTTGAGCAGAGACAGGATTGTTACGGATGAATCTGGGTAGAGAGATAGCTATTTTTATTTATAAAAAAATTCTCCAATCGTGTTTGATAGGTGCTAAGTACTGCCGTTTGCACGGCAGGTCGCTGTGCGACTTTTAGGCGCCACGCATTAACCTTGTCACAATCTTCAAATATATCAAATGTAAAATATGAATCCATAACATCAAAATAACGAAATACCGTGGCGTATACGGCATCAACCATATGAAAAGTATCCCCGGCAAAATAGGGGCCAACCACAATGTCGTTTAGCCGGGAGAAACTGGACGCCAGCTCTTTTAGACACTCAACATAACTTTTTTCAGACTTACTGTTGTAAAGCGCACCTATTTTATCCAATATACGAGAACCAAATTCAATCCACGAACGATGCTGCGCCTTGATGACAGGGTTTCCAGAATGAAGCGACCCAGGCGTGATTTCATCAACCAATTCACATATCACAGCTGATTCGAAAATATCGTGCTTATCATCAACTATGAGTAAGGGTACTTTTTTGAGGGGAGAACGTTTAATGAACCACTCTGGCGGCGAACCCAGATCGATATATTCTATTTCATATTTCACATTTTTTTCCGTTAAGGTAATAATGGATCTCTGCACGTAGGGGCAAAGATCATAACTGACTAATCGTAAGGTGTGCTGGCTCATGGCTTTCTCCTACAGCTGTTTACAAAGGCTTGCCGTTCAAGGGATAATTATATCAAATCCCTATGAATAATCATTTAGCAGAATTTGAAAGTTTCATTTGCAATAATGGACAAGGAAGGACGCTTGCGAATCAATACCATTAACTGGAATGATTTAAATATCTTTCTCGAAATAGCGAGGGAAAAAACACTCTCAGGCGCAGCGCTTAAGCTAGGTGTTGCCCATTCAACCATCTTTCGCCGCATTAACAACCTTGAATCCAACCTGAAAGTAAAACTATTCTCTCGCAACCCTGACGGCTACCAATTGACGGAAATTGGTAAAGAGGTACTCGCCGACGTTAAGGGCGCGAGGTCACATGTTGACGCTATTCACCGCCTGTTAGACAACAGCAATAGCGACCTGCATGGCGATGTCTACGTGACAGCCCCCCACAATCTTGCCTATCGTTTTATGCCGGGATACATTGCCCATTTTCGAGAATTGTATCCCTTAATACGTATCAATTTGATGGTCAGCAATAAACAATACAATTTATCCAGACTAGAAGCCGATCTCGCCATAAGAGCAACGAGTCACCCGCCAATAGATTTGGTAGGAAAAAAACTTTTTACATTACAGTGGGCCGCCTATGCCTCGGCCGAATACATTAATACACATGGCCAGCCAAACAATTTGACAGAGATAAAACAACACCTGCTGATCACGTCGGATAAGACCTTATCCAAACTCCCCGCCTACGCCTGGATCGAAGACAACGTACCGAGGGATCAGGTCGTAATGCGCTGCAATGATCTGGTATCAATGTCATCATTTTCCCAGGCGGGAATTGGCATTAGCTTACTCCCCGACGACCAGGCCAAACCGGGGCTCATCCGTTTATTTGAACTCGACAAAAGAATCACCAGTGATATCTGGTTACTTATCCACCCCGATATGCGCCAATGCTCTCGCTTGATCACTTTCCGAAATTTTCTGATGAACAGTTTTCGCGACGATCCACTTTTTCAACAGTATGGCATTATTGATTCATAGGATAGATCATCACTTTGAATCGATACGGTGTTAGATACACAGCGTTGCTTCTCTCTGCGATAAAGACAAGCGGCTCAAATTGTGCCCAGGTACGCTCCATCACAGAAAGGCTGATTTTGCTACGGCCTCAGGAACACCAGTATATTATTGAGCCTACTTGCCCCTCCTTACCCATATTAAAAACACCAGCACCCTACCGCTTATATCAAAATCTACAAGAAGGTGCTTTGGTCGCTTCACCCACACACTTGACGGCATCGAATTTAATGTCGATCACAACCTCATCACCGATAGCGCCCCCAGCAAGGAAAATGTCCATCCCAAACTGGGATCGTTTGATACTGCCACTAACGTGGAAACCTCGAGTAAGAACATTGTGATAACCAGGCAGTGGAAATGGGGCTACTTTTTTCAACTTAAAGTCGAAGGTTACGGGCCTGGTGACACCCAATAATGTCAGGTCACCCTGGATTTGACCGCTTTTTTCATCAGACATCTTGATCTGGCGACTTTTAAAGCTGATCTGAGGGAATTTTTCGACATCAAAAAAATCCTCTCCACGCAGAATTTCATCCCGCCTGGCGTGGTTGGTATCGATACTGGCACTTTCGATGCTCAGTGTGATGGTACTACGCTCGAGGTTGGCATCATCAATCATCAATTTTCCGTTCAGATCGTTAAAGCGCCCCACGACACGAGAATAACCAAAATGTTCAATTTCAAATCCGAAATGAGCGTGGCTACGATCCACCTGGTACTCCTCGACCTCACTTGCTGATACCAGCATACTAGTGGAAATCAGCGTCATTAAGAAGCACAGCCTATAAAGTGATTTCATTGTCTATTCTTACTCCTTTCTCTGGTTTAATTTACAGTGCGCGTTCGCCCTGCAGTGTGAAAAAAATGCGGACTTCATTAGCGATAGTATCGGTGTCCGCCCAGGCTCCTCGCCCTATACCAAAATCGAGGCGGCCGATGATGATTTCACCGCTGGCTTTGCCCAGTAACTTATCTGGGTTCGACGGTGAAACGATCATTTGTAAAGTCAACGGTATATTTACCGGGTGTATTTGATCTCGAATTTTGAGTTGCCCCTGCATTTCATACCGATTCGCATTGATGTGCTGTAGTTGAGTGGCTTCAAATATCGCCTCAGGAAATTTCGCAACGGCCAACCAGGTGTTTCGGGCCATTAGTTCATCTGCTTCAGGAAATCCGGTGTTGATGCTGGCAATATCGATTTCAATACGAACGCGAGTGGCATTGACATTATCAGGATCAAAAACAATCTCCGCCTGCCATTGCGAAAAATGACCGCTCATAGTGACCCCAAGCTGCTTACCAGAAAAATTAATTTCACTGTCGTTGTAGGCAATTCGCCACGAATCGATAGGCCCTGCTTTAGCTGTGGTTGCAAAAATGGTCACTAATAACGTAACACCAACAACAGCGACGATGCTGCACCAGCGACAACGCGGCAACATGTTAGTCAGCACGGCATCACGACGAATCAGATGATGCCCGAGTGCTGCCAGCACGTGACCTGAAATTAATGCCAACAACACCCATGAACCTGCCCAGTGAGCAATTTCAAGCGTTTCCGCGAGCACTTTATCTTTTTCTACGAGATTGGGCAGGGGCAATACACCGAATAACACCACAGAAATACCCTCGGCAGAACTGCGTATCCAGCCTATGAGCGGCATAGCTAATAAAATCACATACAAAAAGGAGTGCATCGCACCCGCTAGATAACGTTCAAATGAAGGTACATCATCAGGCAACGGTGGTAACGGATGTGTAAGTCGCCACAACAAACGAGCAATGGTCAGCACGAATACACTACAACCGACCCATTTATGCCAGGCATAGAATTTAAGTTTATCCGGCGACAGCGATAAATCAACCATTGTCCAGCCCAGGGTAAAGAGCGCCACAATGCCCGCCACGGTCATCCAGTGAAAACTCTTTGTAACCATCGAATGGTGGCATACCATCACACATTGTACAGGGCATCAGAGATGGCAGCCTCACCCTGATAACAAGAACATACGGCGAGGGAAAGTTCGTAGCGACCGTAAACGCTCAGGCTCATCTCGTCGATCAGGCGTAGTTCTGGTTGTAGCATCATCTCATTCCTTGCTATCGTCACCATTTATTGAGTGGATATCTTAAGGTGTTATCTTCCTCAACAACATTGCTGAAAAATGAAAAATAGATTTGCATAAATGCACAAGACCACCTGGCGCAGAGTGATCTTAAATTTGTAGCCCCGAGGACACCTTATCCAACACGGAACGCATGCTGGACATGACTACTCCTCTATATTTCGGCGCTGAAAAAAATCCAGGAATGAGACTGTTCGAACGTTTTCTGAATAGCTAATGAAAGGAGTAATGCTGAAATTCAAAAGTGAGGGAAGTTTGTCACCAGTCTAAAAGGCAACTCACAGTAAGAGAGGATAACCATCGACTGGAAGTTGGTTGTTCAGGGTAAGGCTTTAGTGCAATTATTTTTCAGAAATAATGCAGGGCCCTTTGCTACTGGCCAGGTAATACAGGATTCACTCCCCTTTTTATCTAAAGGGTTCTTCGTAGATCTGCGTGAAATACCCGACAAAATATCATCCTGGAAACTGGGTTTTTTTGCGGGCAGAGGGCCGCTCAAATGTTTGTGTTTTATTCAAAGGAAACATAGAAATACCCAGTGACCACCCTGGGGTGATCTATACAGAGATGGATGACCGCAGCACATGGAGATCCAGCCTGGCACCGAAACTAAAACAAACTGATATAACAAGCAAGTAGCCCGGGCTGAGCTTCCAGCGAAACCCGGGGAATGTGGCACTGCCCTCCCGGGTTTCGCTGGAAGCTCAGCCCGTATATGGTCTCCCCCCGTTTTGCAATCTTTGTGATATAAATAACAGGAACAGGATT
>JAKISP010000063.1 GCA_021648525.1 Gammaproteobacteria bacterium | reverse complement strand
AAATACCTTTTTGCAGATAATTAATTTGGAGCATGAATAGTGAATAAAGCAGAATTGATCGACGCTGTGGCCGAGTCAGCCGATATTTCTAAGGCAGCAGCCGGTCGCGCGATTGATGGTATGACCGCAGCGGTGAGCAATGCGCTAAAAAATGATGATAGTGTCACACTAGTCGGCTTCGGTACTTTTTCAGTTCGTGAGCGTGCTGCAAGAAAAGGGCGCAATCCACAGACCGGCGAAGAAATTGATATAAAAGCAGCTAAATTACCTGTATTTAAAGCTGGTAAGACGCTTAAAGATACCATAAAATAGCCTGCTTCCTGGGTGCTTAGCTCAGCTGGGAGAGCGTCGCCCTTACAAGGCGGATGTCGGGGGTTCGATCCCCTCAGCACCCACCATTTTAGGAGTGGTAGTTCAGTTGGTTAGAATACCGGCCTGTCACGCCGGTGGTCGCGGGTTCGAGTCCCGTCCACTCCGCCAACGTTAAATCTGATAAGGGTGTGCTCAAAAGGCACGCCCTTTTTAGTTTCTGGTTCTGATATAATTTTCTAGCGATTTTTAACCGGGGTACATCGTTCGTTACTTGCATGTACTGATTGTTTGAACTAATTGATTACAACCCAGAGAGAATATCATGCTTCGACTTATTCGTGAACGCGCGCAAGGTTATATTGCGTGGGTTATCGTCATACTGATTATTATTCCGTTTGCACTAGTGGGTGTGAATGAATACTTCGAGACTGACTCAAACGTTTACGTGGCAAAAGTCAATGAGGTGTCGATCCCGGAATTTGAATATCGTCGTGTTTATCAGGGAGAACGTAGCTTTCGCCAGTCATTAGTTGGTGGCGATCTTGATTCACCTTTTATGAACGAAGATTCGATTAAACGCAGTGCACTAGATCGTATTGTTAATACTGAAGTGATGTCCCAGGCAGCGAGTGACAATGGTTTTAACGTTGGCGATCAACTATTGTTGCAGGCCATTGCTGAGCGTGAGGACTTTCAAACCAACGGCGTGTTCGACGCCGGACTCTACAACAATCTGTTAGCAAGCAATAATCTTTCTCCTGCTGACTTCGAAGCGAATATACGTCGTGAGATGATGGCGAATCAATTTGTCTCGGGTGTGATGGGCCTTGCGATTGTGACTGATTTTGAGCTGGATGCTTTATTAAAAATTCAGGAACAGACACGTGAGATTGGTTACCTTGTATTAAAAGCAGAGGCACTTAAAGCATTGGATGATGCAAGAGAATTCAGCGAAGAAGAGATAAAAGGACATTACGATAAGAATATTAACCGCTTCTCAGTACCTGAGAAGGTTAGCCTTGAATATGTAGAGTTATCTTCGCAAGGCTTACTGGCTGATGTTCAGGTCGATGAAGAGGCATTGTTAGAGCTTTATGAAGATCGTATCGATAGCTTTGGTTTGCCCGAAGAACGTCGTGCACGCCACATTCTGGTGAATGCAGTTGAAGATGCTAGCGAAGCAGATGTTGAAGCGGCACGTGCTAAGGCGGCTGGTCTGCTTGCCAGGATAAGGGCAGGTGAATCATTTGAGACACTAGCCAAAGAAAGTTCTGATGATGCCGGTTCTGCGATTGACGGTGGTGATTTAGGCTTTTTTGGACGTGGTATGATGGTCACTGCATTTGATAATGTGACCTTTGAGATGCAGATCGGTGATGTGAGTGAATTAGTGAAAACCCCTTTTGGTTTTCATATTATTAAGCTTGAAGAAATTCGCGAAGATAGCACTAAGCCATTTGCCGAAGTTCGTGATGACCTTGAACTCTCATACCGTGAACAGCAGGCAGAGGATATCCTCTTTGATCAGCTGGAAGTGTTGAGTAATCTCACCTATGAAAACCCGGACTCACTGGTTATCGCGGCTGATCAGATGGAGTTAGTGGTTCATAAAGTCAGTTTCTTTGACCAGAACAGTGGCGATGGTATTGCTAGTCATTCCAGTGTGCGAAAAGCGGCCTTTAGTAGTGAGGTGATGGCTGGTAATAACAGTGAACCGCTGGAAATTGGTGAGAACCATATGGTCGTGATTCGTATGGATGAGCATAAGCCGAAGTCTTATCGTCCTCTTGAAGAGGTGCGAGACGATGTGATAACACTGTTACGTGACCATACCGCAAAAGATGCTGCAGCTTCGTTGGGTGAATCGTTGCTAGTGGCGCTTAAAGAAGGTGCCGATGCAACAGTGATTGCGGCTGAGCATTCGGTTGAGTGGACTAAAACTGCATTGATTAAGCGTAAAGATAGCAGTGTGAATCGAGAGCTACTGAGTGCTGCCTTCCGTATTGCAAAGCCTGCTGAGGGTGAAACGAAATGGCATGGTCTGAAGCTAATGAATGGTGACTACGGTATTATCGCCCTGTATCAACTGAAGGAAGGTGATCTTTCACAGGTTGATGATGCTGCGCGTGAATCGCTGAAGAGTGCATTACAGCGTTCACGTTCGCAGAGCGAAGGGGCATTTCTGGTTGATAGTCTGAAAAAACAGGCAGAGATTAAAGAGTACCCTGGTAACCTCTAGTTTTTCCAGGGTCTGGTTAGAGGTGTTCTTAAGCGCTTCACGTCGTTCCGGCATGACGAGCTAAATTGCAAATATTCACTTAACATAGCACTTAAGTTAAGTGCCATTCGGGTCTGGTCAGGATAAGACCAGCCCCTGGTAGCAGATAATAAAAAGGCGGCTAGATTGAATCTAGCCGCCTTTTTTATGGTTTTTCTGTCAGGCAGGGTTAGATCTGCCCCATGCCTAAAATGTTGTAGCCTGCATCGACGTAGGTTATTTCACCGGTAACGCCCGACGCAAGATCAGAACACATAAAGGCAGCAACATTACCTACTTCATGGATCGTCACATTACGACGCATGGGTGAGTTTTTTTGGCCATAATCAAGAAATTTACGGAAGTTGCTAATGCCTGCCGCAGCCAACGTCTTGATTGGGCCCGCAGAGATCGCGTTAACACGAATACCATCAGGGCCAAGGTCGTCGGCCATGTAGCGTACGTTGGCTTCCAGACTTGCCTTGGCCAGCCCCATCACATTGTAGTTAGGAATGGTGCGTACTGCGCCGAGGTAACTCATGGTGAGAAGTGCGCCATCGCGTCCTTCCATCATTTTACAGCCCGCTTTTGCCAGTGCTGCAAAACTGTATGAACTGATCTCATGCGCGGTGCGGAAGCCTTCGCGAGTCACGCAGTCCAGGTATGGCCCCTCTAACTCTTCGCGCGGTGCAAAGGCAACCGAGTGTACGATGATATCAAGGTAATCCCAGTAATTATCAAGATGCTCAAATACCGCTTCAATCTCTTTGTCGCTAGAAACATCGCAAGGCACGACAATCTCAGAGTCGAATTCTGCGGCGAACTTCTCAACGCGCCCCTTCAATTTTTCATTTTGGTAGGTAAATGCCAGTTCGGCACCTTGTTCTTTCATCGCTTTAGCAACGCCCCACGCAATTGAGCGGTTACTGGCGACGCCAACGATCAGCGCTCTTTTACCTTCTAAAAATCCCATATTACACCTTTGCTATTACAGACTATCAATTATAAGACAATAAGGTACCGAAAAAAGCAGGCTACGGGAAGGGGCATCGTTAAAACTGGCTCTTTAACATAGCCCGAATTTCAGTAATTGGGCTAGTTTTGAGTTGATAACACTGCAAGCTTGTTCTAAACAACGAAGCTCGCTATTCTTGGGGGCAAATAAATCCGTTTTGCACTCGATAGTTAAGTGCAGTGGATAGGCCATTACGTGATGACATATTTAGGTAAAAGGCGGGTGCATTAATGGAACGGCGCTTTACGGTAAAAGACTTTTCAAATTTCATCTTTCTTTCGTTGCTCGCAGTGATGATCTTGTTGACCATGTATATGGTTGACCGCCAGTGGAACAAGTTGGCGCAGATGGAGCGTGTGATGCAAGAGCAGGCTGATAGTATGCGCGAACTGCGCATGTTGGTACGCAGTGTTGATAAGCGCATTCAGAGTGGTCGTGTGAATAGTGGTAGCAGTGCAAGTCATCAAGCCCCTGTAGACGATGATATTCCCGCTGCCTTTCGTCGTGCAAAAATCGCTGCGGATCAGCCCGATTTTCAGCAAGGGGACTGGCATGTGCAGGCCTTTGGTTTGAATTTGAAAACCATGACCCCATTGGTCTCCTCAGATGTTTACGCCTCTAATGTACAGGGCTATGTGCTGGAGTCGTTACTGATGCGAGATCCAGATACACTCGAATGGGTGGGGTTGATTGCCCGTTCATGGGATGTGAGTGAGGATGGCCTGACGCTAACATTTAAGCTGCGCAAGGATGTTGTCTTTTCTGATGGCCAACCGCTGACCAGCGATGATATTGTCTTTACTTTCGATTTTATTATGAACGAAACCATCGCGGCACCGCGAGCGCGTGCCTATTTCGAAAAAATGAAATCTGTTACCGCGTCCGACAAATATACGGTCTCATTCGAATTTAAAGAACCATACTTCAACGTGCTGTCTCTTGCGGGTAGTATGTCGATCATGGCGCGCCATTTTTATGAACCCTATTTAGACGAGCCTGAAACATTTAATCAATCGAAGGGGCTGTTGCTTGGCTCTGGCCCCTACCGTCTGCAAGACCCAAAAGGATGGACTCCAGATCTGGGAATGGTAGAACTGGAACGTAATCCGCGTTATTGGGGGCCGATTTTGCCCGCGTTTGATCGTCTATTGTGGAAGGTAATCGAAAACGACAGTGCACGCCTGACCACCTTTCGTAACGGTGAGATTGATATTTACAGTGCACGCCCACGTGAATATAAAACGTTACTGGATGATGCAGAACTGGCTGCGCGCACACAAAACTTTGAATACATGAGCCCGACCGCAGGCTATAGCTACATTGGCTGGAATCAGGGCAGTGTCGATAAGCCCTCGCGCTTTGCCGATAAGCGTGTGCGCCAGGCGATGACCTACCTGACGGATCGTGAACGTATCATCGAGGAGATCATGCTGGGTTATGGTGAAGTGGCAATCAGCCCCTTTAGCCCTCGAAGTCATCAACACAACAAGGCACTGAGCGCACGTGACTATAATCCAGAAAAGGCGAAAGCGCTATTGAAAGAGGTTGGTTATGAAGACCGCAACGGCGATGGCGTGCTGGAAGATGTCAACGGTGAACCTTTTGAGTTTGGACTGGTCTATTTTCAGGGGAACGAAGATACCAAGCGCATTGTGCTGTTTCTGAAAGACCTTTATGCCGGTGCTGGTGTGTTGCTGCATCCCAAACCTACTGAGTGGTCAGTGATGCTGGATCTGTTGGGTAAACGTAATTTTGATGCGATCACCCTTGGTTGGTCGAGCGGCGTTGAGACTGATATCTTTCAGATGTTTCACGGTAGCCAGACAGATAACGGCGGTGACAATTTTGTTGGCAATAAAAACCCGGAACTAGATAAGTTGATCGATGAGGCGCGTGCCACCGTTGACGAGGAAAAACGTATGCCGCTATGGCAGCAGACCGAGGCGATCATGCATGACGACCAGCCCTATACCTTTTTGATGCGGCGCAAAACCATGGCCTTTATCGATAAACGTATTCATAACATTGAGCAGACGCAACTGGGGCTGAATTCAGGATTTGTACCGGTGGAGTGGTATGTACCGCTGGAAATGCAGAAGTACAGCGACTAACAATAGCTTGCGACCGCGTTAATGCATATTTATCTTCTAAGGCGTCTACTGTTGATGATCCCCACCTTGCTGGGGATCACCATCGTGGTATTTACCGTGATGGCCTCTGCGCCCGGCGGGATTAGCGCGCAAAGCCTGATCGAAGGACAAAACCTGGAACCACAGGCAAAAAAGGCGCTGGAAGATTATTACAATCGGCTTTATGGGTTAGATTCCCCAGCACCGGTGCAGTATCTGCGCTGGCTCAATAATGTCTCGCCTGCCGGTTTTACCTTTGATGACAATAACGAGATTGATGGGTTTTCACTGTTTAAAGGCTCGGACCTGGGGGATAGTTTTCGTTATGGACGCCCGGTGATGGATTTGATTAAAGAGCGGGTGCCGATCACGATGTTGTTAAACGTCATCTCTATTCCACTGATTTATATTATTGCGATTGCGATCGGGGTGCGTGCTGCGATGCATCGTGGGCAGTCGTTCGATGTCGGCTCCAGTGTGGTGATGCTGGGGCTATGGTCGGTACCGACCATGTTGACTGGGGTGCTGCTAATTGGCTTTTTCTCCAGTGATCAATACTGGCACTGGTTTCCCACCTCTGGCCTTAGTCAGCGCGAGGCGCTGGATATGGTCTTTCTACCACACTGGAGTTCCTTTGTTGAGGTGTTGTGGCTGTTTGTCTATAGCTGTGTCGGGGCGATGTTGATGGTGTGGTTATGTCGTCTCGAAGCGGTCAAAATTCGTTGTGGTGTGATGGCAGTGCTGGGATTGATCATGGCTATTCTAATGGCCAACGCACTGCCGAGTGAGGGCGGTGTAGCGGCATACCTGTTTCTGGGCGTGATATTAACGTTGCTGTTTGCATTAATCGCCTATACCGATTATCTCGCGTTGCGACTGGTAGTGATGGGTAGCATCGGCGTCGCAATCGGTACGGTGCTCTTTTTTATGTTTCAGAGTGAAGGCTTTGTGCGCGGCTTTTTTCTCGATCGCAGCTGGCACCTGATCCTGCCGATCATCTGCCTTACCTATGGTGGCTTTGCCTTTCTTACCAAGTTAACCCGTACCGCCGTGCTGGAAAACCTGCTGGCCGACTATGCTCGTACCGCACGTGCCAAAGGGGTCAGTGAGCAAGATGTGTTGTGGCGGCATGTTTTCCGTAATAGTCTGCTGCCGTTGATCACGGTCTCGGCCACATTGTTGCCCGGTTTATTAGGTGGCTCGGTGATTGTAGAGAGTATCTTCAGTATCGACGGCATGGGTAAACTGGCGATCGAAGCGGTGAAGGGGCGTGATCGCGAATTAGTGTTATCGATCACCTTAATCAGTGGCGTGTTAACGCTGGTCGGTTATCTGATTGCCGATTTCTGTTATGCGCTGGCCGATCCGCGGGTGAGTTATGACTAATGGTGATGCGATTAAAGGGAAGCCTGAAATTAATGGGGCAGTGCGATGAGCCATAACGTCGAAGCAGTGGTTTCTGAAATCACACCGGCGGATGAGCGCCAGAGCGAAAAGGCCGCCAATCGTAGTTATGCCGCACAGGTATTGCGCGAGGCCTTCACTCAGTGGGGCGCGCGTTTTGGCCTGTTCTGGATTGGCCTGCTAGCTGCTGTTGCCGTGTTCGCACCATTCCTTGCCAATAGCCACCCGCTGTTGTTGAAAGAAGGCGGTGCGATTAGCAGCCCGATGTTGCAATACCTGACGATGGGTGACTTTGTGATGTTGTCTATCTTTTTTACCATCGTTGGATTGATTTTTTTAAATATCCGTTTTCATAAAAAGGTGATCGTGCTTTTCACGACGGGTTCGCTTACCGCCATCATCGCCTTCATGCTGGTTTCGCCTCCACAGCTAACGGTTTATGATCAATACCGAGTGAAGCACGCCGCAGGCGCTTATGAATGGGTGATTCATGCCCCCATCCCTTATTCGCCCAAAGACTATATTCGTGATGCGGGTGATACCGGATTGGAAGCACCACTGGGTTCTGAGGAGCGCACACACTGGTTCGGTACAGAAGAAAATGGCTCAGATGTGTTGAGTCGTATGATCCACGCCTCACGTATTGCGCTGGGCATCGGTTTTGTCGCGACCGGCATCGCGATGTTTATCGGTATTATCATGGGTGGTTTGATGGGGTTTTTCTCCGGTATTGTCGATATGATCGGGATGCGTCTGATGGAGATTTTTGAGGCAGTGCCGACGCTCTTTCTACTGCTCATTTTTGTCGCTTTTTTTGACCGCAGCCTTTATATGATGATGGTCATCATCGGGGTGACTAGTTGGCCAGGTTACGCACGCTTTGTGCGCGCTGAATTTTTGCGCTTGCGACAGATGGAATTTGTGCAGGCAGCAACCGCCTGTGGTCTGCCACTGCGCTCTATTCTGTTTCGTCACATGTTGCCCAATGGTATCGCGCCTATTCTGGTTGCGGCAAGCTTTGGCGTTGCCTCTGCTATTCTGGCTGAGGCGACATTGAGCTTTCTCGGTCTTGGCCTGGTGGATGATCCATCATGGGGGCAGATGTTAAATCAGGCCGTGCAGTCATCCACCTTTAACTGGTGGATGGCACTCTTTCCCGGTGGCGCAATCTTTCTCACTGTTTTTGCCTATAACCTGATGGGTGAATCACTACGTGATGCGATTGACCCCAACCTTAAGAAGTCGGCGAGCTAACATGCTGTTGAAAGTCGATAATCTTAAGACCTATCTACGCGCTGGTAAAAACATCGTCAAGGCGGTCGATGGTGTTAGCTTTAGCATCGACAAAGGCGAGATATTCTGCCTGGTGGGTGAGTCGGGGAGTGGTAAATCAATTACGGCACTGTCGGTGATTCAGCTTATTCCCAAAGATATCTGCAGTCATCCCGATGGGCGCATTGCCTTTCGTTGTGGTGACCTTGATGGTAGTGGTGAACGTGAAACGCTGGATATGTTAACGATCACTGACGATAAAAAACGTCAGGTGTGTGGTGCGCGCATCGCGATGATCTTTCAGGAGCCAATGACTTCGCTTAACCCGGTCTTTACCGTGGGTGACCAGATTATTGAAGTACTGCAGCTTCATTCACCTGAGATGGATGATGAAGAAGCGCGTCAGCGTGCGATAGCAGCGCTGGCTCAGGTGCGGATTCCTGACCCCGAAGTGCGAGTGGATGAGTATCCGCATCGCCTCTCCGGTGGCCAGCGTCAGCGGGTGATGATTGCGATGGCGATGGCCTGTGAGCCTGATCTATTGATTGCCGATGAACCTACCACTGCGCTTGATGTCACGGTGCAGGCAGAGATACTGCGCCTGATGAAAGATCTACAGGAGCGCAAAGGGATGAGTATTCTCTTTATCACGCATGACTTTGGGGTGGTGGCGAAGATGGCCGACCGAGTTGCAGTGATGCGCAAGGGTAAGATTGTAGAAGAGGGAACGTTACAGCAGGTATTGTATCAACCACAACATGATTACACTAAACAGCTATTGGCGGCACTGCCAGAAAACCTCAAACGTCAACGCGATTTGCAATTGGTCGAGAACCCACCGCCTGTGGCATCACCTGAAAAAGAGAGAGCACAGCCTCCGCTGATTGATGTGCAGCAACTGGAAGTCTACTTTCCGATTAAAAAGGGGTTGTTTCGTCGTACTGTTGACCATGTTAAGGCGGTTGACGGTGTTGACCTTCAAATCCCGAAAGGGCAGTTACTGGCGCTGGTGGGTGAGTCCGGTTGTGGCAAGACCACACTCGGGCGCGCGATCCTGCGCCTGGTTGATTCAACGGCAGGTACGATTGCCTTTAAGCAGCAGGAGATCACGCACCTACAGCGCAAAGCGATGATCCCTTTGCGGCGTGACATGCAGATCATCTTTCAGGATCCGATGTCCTCGCTTAACCCCCGCATGACCATCGTTAGCACATTGATCGAGCCAATGGCCGTACATGGTATTGGTGAATCAAAAGATGAACGGATTGAGATCGCACGCAAATTATTAGAGCGTGTGCAGCTGGATGGTGATCACCTATGGCGTTACCCACATGAATTTTCGGGTGGTCAACGTCAACGTATTGGGCTGGCGCGTGCGTTAGTATTAAACCCTGAATTTATCGTATGTGATGAAGTCACCAGCGCGCTGGATGTCTCAGTGCAGGCTGAGGTGTTGCAGTTGTTGATGGAATTGCGCGCAGAAAAAGATCTTACGCTGCTCTTTATTACGCACGACATCAGTGTGGTTGAGTATGTGAGTGATGAGATGGCGGTGATGTATAATGGTAAAATTGTTGAACGGGGGCCAACGGCTGATATTTGCCGTAATCCGCAACAGGAATACACCCAGAATCTGCTCTCTGCCGTGCCTCGCCTGGTACTATAAACCCAGATGAATAACTCACAGGCGACCCCGTTACTGCGAGTCGAAAGCCTCGTCACCATCTTTGAAAGCCATGAGCAAGCGGTACGTGCTGTGGATGGCGTGAGTCTGGCGATTCACCGCGGTGAAACCTATGCACTACTGGGTGAATCAGGGTGTGGTAAATCGATGACCTCCTTTTCCATTATGCGCCTGTTGCCACCCGCTGGGCGTGTTAGCAGCGGGCGGGTGATGTTTGATGGCGAAGACCTGATGACACTATCGGATGAGAAAATGCGATGCATCCGAGGTAATCGGGTCGCAATGATCTTTCAGGAACCGATGACCTCGCTTAACCCGGTAGTCACGATTGGTGAGCAGATCGCTGAATCGGTACGCCTGCACCAGGGTTTAAGCGGCGATGCGGTTAAAGAAAAGGTTGAAGCGTTACTTAATGATGTCGGCATTGCCGATCCTCTACAGCGTTATGGCGACTATCCACATCAACTCTCGGGCGGGATGAAGCAGCGCGTGATGATTGCGATTGCACTGGCGGGTGAGCCAGAGTTGCTGATTGCCGATGAACCGACCACTGCACTGGATGTCACGATTCAGGCACAGGTGCTGGCACTGCTGAAAAAACTACAGCAGGAACGTGGTATGGCGCTGTTGTTGATCACGCATGATCTTGGTGTGGTCTCCGAGATGGCGGATACCGTGGGTGTGATGTATGCCGGTCAACTAGTAGAAGAGGCGACACGGGCGCAATTTTTTTCACAGGCGAAACATCCTTATAGTCAGAAACTGTTTGAGTCGTTACCCAATATTGAAAAGCGAGACCAGCCGCTCGCAGTGATTCATGGTGCCGTGCCATCACTGGCTGCCTCATTTTCTGGCTGCCGTTTTGCCGAGCGTTGTGATTTTAGTGAGGCGGATTGCCATCAACATCTGCCGCAGTGGATAGACCAGGGTGGAGGGCATGGGGTGCGTTGTCATATGGTAGATCCTGCTTATACTGGCGCATTCAAAAACAATGCAGAAGACCTCGTGCCGCTCCAGCCGGTTGCTCGCGCGGTAGAAAATCCAGCGGATACAGTGCCACTGTTAGCAGTACGAGACCTTAAAGTACACTTTCAGGTCAGCAATGGATTGTTTAATCGCAATGCTGGCAAACTTTATGCAGTCGATGGTCTCTCACTGCAGATTGAAAAGGGGCGTACATTGGCGCTGGTGGGTGAATCGGGTTGTGGTAAGACTACTGTTGGCAAGGCGATTCTACAATTGAATCGTCCAACCAGTGGTGAGGTGTTATTTGAAGGCGATGACCTCACGCAGATCAGCGATATCGGGTTGCGTTTTCGTCGTAAGGATTTTCAAATTATCTTCCAGGACCCCTTTTCATCGATGAACCCGCGCATGAAAGTGGTCGATATTATCCGCGAGGGGATGGTGACACTGGGTATTGGCGGCAGTAATGCCGAACAGCTGTCGCGGGTCGATCAATTGCTAGTGCAGGTCGGGTTACCATTGAATGTGCGTGACCGCTACCCACATGAATTTTCAGGCGGACAACGCCAACGTATCTGTATCGCGCGCGCGCTGGCGGTCAACCCTAAACTGATTATCTGTGATGAACCGACCAGTGCGCTGGATGTTTCAGTACAGGCGCAAATTCTGAATCTGTTAAAAGAGTTGCAGCAAACCATGGGGCTCTCATATCTCTTTATTACCCATAATCTTTCCGTGGTTTCCTACCTCGCGGATGAAGTGGCGGTGATGTATCTCGGACGAATTGTTGAGCAGGGAACGGTTGACGATGTACTGAATAATCCGCAGCACCCTTATACACAGGCATTAATTTCTGCGATACCGGTAATTGATAAAGCAGATGGTCGAACCTTAATTCGTCTTGAGGGTGATCTTCCTTCGCCTGCATCACCGCCAGCCGGTTGTCATTTTCATACGCGTTGCCCAAAGGCGATGGCGCAATGTGGTGAGCGTTACCCGCAGCGTTCAAATTTAAGTAACAGCCACCGGGTGAATTGTTTTTTATATTTAGATTGAGTGTCGAGTTTATATGTTTCATTTTTCGTTCGAGATTACCGCTCTTTTTTTCTATATCACCCTTTTTTTCCATTAAATTTAGTTTAATGTGCAGTTATTTTAACCTTACGGTTATAAATAATTGAAGATGAATTTGGAAAATGTCAAGTATTGTGATTATAATGGCGCGCCTCTGATTAATTCGTGAACGAAGTTTTATTGTTATGACTTAATCAGAGGCGACATAATTTTTCTAACCATTAAGGAATCCCATGGTCGATAATAAAAAAGCTACAACCAAAAAGAGAGCAGCTAAAAAGACAACTGCTAAAAAGCCAACCACAAAAAAACGTGCAGCTAAGAAAAAAGCAGTGCAGGATAACAGCGCATTGCTAGCAGTAACACCGGTTAATAAAGATCACGCAAAGTCTATTGCTGCATTAGCAAAAGCGGTTGCCAAATCTGAGCGTGCTAATAAAGCATCAGCAGCAGCAGCGGAAAAAGCTGCGGCAGCGAAAGATAAGGTTGCTAAAGCTAAAACTAATGCTAAAGCTAAGAAAACAGAGGCGGCTAAAAAAGCAGTTGCTCGTGCTGCGGAAGGTTTTGATAACGCAAATGTTGCACTAGCTGATAAAGCGGCTGCATCTAAAGCGGCGGATGAAACAACCGCAGAAGCGGCTAGCGAAGTAAGAGCTGGCATCGCGAAAGACCAGGCGAAACAGGCGGCTGTTGCTGTTTTTATCGCCAAGTGGGAAAAAGCGTTCGATAGTAAAGCGAAAGCAGCGGCAAAAGCCAAAGCAAAAGCTAAAAAAGCAGCGACTAAAAAAGCGGCCGCTAAGAGAAGGGCTGCTAAAAAGGCTGCTTAATTCTCAGTTATTGCTGATGTTTAAAAAGGGTGGTGCCATTGTGTGGCACCACCCTTTTTTTTGTAAAAAACGCTATGCTATGCGCGAGTCTGCATGGGTGAGATAATGTAGATCTTCATTTACCGGATCTCTTACACCCATGTTGTCTATTTCTGTCATTATTCCGACTTACAACCGAATTGAGACATTACCACGCGCGATTGAGTCGGTACTGGCGCAATCGCATCCGGCGAATGAGCTGATTGTCGTTGATGATGGTTCAACCGATGGCACCGCGGCATGGCTTGGTGAACATTACCCTCAGATTAAACTCATCGAGCAGCAAAATAGCGGTGTGAGTGCGGCGCGCAATCGCGGCATTGAAGCTGCAGGTGGGGAATGGATCGCGCTACTCGATTCTGATGATGAATGGTTGCCTAAAAAACTGGAAAAACAGCTCGCGTGTTTAAAGAATGGGTCAGCGCATAAAATTATTCATAGCGATGAAATCTGGATTCGTAACGGTGTACGCGTCAATCAGATGAAAAAACATATCAAAAAAGGGGGCTGGATATTTCAGGACTGCCTGCCACTCTGTGCCATCTCACCTTCTGCAGTGATGATCCACCGCTCAATATTTGATGATGTTGGCCAGTTTGACGAATCACTACCCGCCTGTGAAGACTACGATCTCTGGTTACGTATTACCTGCCGTTACCCGGTGCTCTATTGTGATGAACCGTTGATTCAGAAATATGGCGGCCATGAAGACCAGCTTTCTCGAAAACACTGGGGGATGGATCGTTTTCGAATTCAGGCGTTGGTGGGTATTTTGGAGGCCGGGGGGCTTAATAAAAGTGATTATGCTGCTGCGCTGGAGATGATGCTGGGTAAAGCGAAGGTGGTGTTGGGTGGGGCAAGAAAACGAAATAACGATGACGTTATTGCCGCTTATGAAGCATTAATAGCGAGATGGCGTTAGTCTGCGCTTATTGGGTATTCGGAGGGTAAACTGTCCAACGGGCTAAGTACGAGGCTTTCTATTACCCACAATTCATCATTCAATTTTGGCAATTTCCAGCATATTTGATCCCTTTTGTTTTTTGCCTTCTTTTCCGAAGACCAGATGTAATCCGTTATTTCATTCAATTAATCGTGTTAGCAATATGGACTTGACGCCTTAGTCTGTGCGCAGTGCGTAATGATGATAACGCAGTGTCTCACGAACCTGATCCATCAGACGAGATGATTTTGGCGTAAACTCACCTCGCGCAAGGCGTCTTCCCCTGGAGATAGAAACCGCCTTGTTTCTGTATTTTCTGCCTATTGAGTGGATATTGGTAATATGCAGAAAGACATGGATATGCTATTTTCACGAATTATAGGGGGAGTTGCAAGGGAAGGTTGTTGTTAAATTGCGCAATTTGTTCTGCATTTCCCCTCCAATATCATAATAGGCAGAATTAGCGGGTGGATATAGTCAATAATATGCAGAATGGCTGTTCTGCCGATTAACACTGTTAGCGTCTTAAAACTGAAATCATAAAAATATCAGTGCAGAAAACACGGGAAGCAGAAATAGAGAAATCGGTGGTCACAAGTGAAGGCAGTCGTTTTAGCCATGAAAATGAATCGTAAGAGTGAAAGAGCATGGGCATGAATAAGATCAAAAGCGAACATCAGTCGGCCGTAAGTACAATGGGTTATTTAGGTGAAAATAGTACGCCGTGCGCTAACAAATCGTTGCAGCAGACGGGCGTTGTCGTAGCTTGTTTCCTGCAAGTTCAACGCGCCGCTGCTAAACTAAAACGTTATACCTAAAAATGAAGCATAGTGATCTACTCATAAAGAACCTAAAATCACAGGAGTCTTCTGTAAGAGATGCCGCAGCAATTGAATTAATGGACTTAGGTGAAATACTTGCTGTTGAGCCATTAATTCAAGCAATACAGAATCCAGAAAATGTGAATCGCCGGGGAACTTTGGTTTATGCATTAAGTGCTTTCGATTGCCGTAATTATTTAAGCTTACTTGTTAAATTGGTTTTAACCGGGAATTATGAAGTGGCATCAGGTGCATTCTCAATAATAGAAGAAAGTATATTGGAAAAACCGCATCTTACAGAAATAAAAGAATTGCTTAGCGTTGTAAAGAAGTCGGAGCTAAAGATAGAGCACAACAAAGAAGGCTATGAATCATTAATAGAATTGGCACAATGCTAAACAGGTATAACAAACGCATAGAGACCGACTGGTTTTGTCACTGGCGTTCCAAAACCATCGGCTCATGCTAAACGTTA
>JAKISP010000062.1 GCA_021648525.1 Gammaproteobacteria bacterium | reverse complement strand
CTGCGCTGGTGATTCTATTGGTTTGAAGTCGCAAACTTATTTTACCAAAATGAATCAGGCACATTCTTTTTTTTAGCCATTAAACGCTAATAAACTCGCTGCTTTGTAGCGTTTTGCAAGAGGCTCAAGGGTATGCCATATTTTATGAATGCCTGGACCCATTCGAATAGCGAGCACAAGTTGGGAAAAGTTACGGCGTTCTGCCCCCTTTTCCTTCCTTTTCCTTTTTTCTGAAAAAATGAACCTGACCCTTTTTTATTCCTCTCCTTCTGAGTCTATTTAAGGAATGATAAACTGTGCCCCGCCTATAACAGTACCTAAGGTTCCATCAACATTGTTACCTAGATGCGGCGCACCAAATCTTGGCGTTTCAGGTGTTAGCAACTGTCGAGCGAGACGGCGTTTGTCACTCATATCAGCCATGCCATGATCGATCATCAATATGGTGATTTGAGAACCTTCACTGGGTTTAAAATCTCGTATCATTCCCTTGAAATAGACATGGCCATTTTCCGGTGCAATGAATGAATTCATTCGTCCAAACACCGCAACTGGATTTTCGCCAGTCGTTTCGGGGCCACCACAACTGTTGGGTGTCGCGCAGCTAGATGCATCATCAAAGTATGCCCACCATGCTGTGTACGCATTGCCAGGAATCAGATCCATGACACTCGCCAGCCCAAATAAACCTCGAGATGTTTCGCAAAGTAATGCGACCCCTGAGGCTTCTACCCTCATGTTGAAGTCTTCCGTTTCACAACTGACCTTTCCGGAAGCCTGGGCTACCGAAAAAAACAAACTAAATTGCATAAGTATAAAAATTAAACCTATTTTTTCTTTCCTTTTTTCATTCTATTATCTCCATAACGTAAGTGGGTCAGTTGTTGTAAAACATTCATTCCTCCAACGAAATAAAGAATAATGAACGGATCTAACAAAGAAATCAAATAGCCCTTGCATTTTCCTGAAAATTGAAAATTATTTTTGCTGTATGATTAAACTTCAAAAGTTTAACCTGGTTTTTATATAGATGATTTTGACAAGGAGTATTATTGAAGGTAAAAGTTATGCAGCCGAGGCTGCACATGCTGTAAAACACGCAGGTTAATTAGGTGGTTTATACTTTCAGGCAAGTCTTGATATGGTACTACTAGACAATGAAGCGCAAACATCAGAAAACATTAGCGCTAATCTATAAACGACCATCTAGTGGTAATATTCCATATTATATTGTGAAATAGCAGCACGGACGACGGCCTCAGGTAACAGTATTAATACGTGGACATCAAAGATACTTAAGCGTTCAGTAAACGAGAGACAAAGACCAGCGCCTCTGCTGCTGACTTGAGCAGTCTATTTCTTCAGCAGTACGTACTCTGCCCCGCAATAGGGGCAGACCACTTCACCCTTCTCTTCAATCTGTAAAAAGACCCGTGGGTGAGAATTCCATAGACTCATCCCATCCATAGGACAGTGCAGTGGCAAATCCGCCACTGTCACTTCATAACGGTTTTGCGCATTGGCCTCAATCGTGCCTTCGACTGCATTACTCACTACACATCTCCTCAAAAGGTTTAAACAAGCGTCAACCACTCAGGATGATCATCACGACGACCATGCACATAATCAAAATAGAGTGCCTGTAGTTTTTCTGTGACCGGCCCGCGGGTACCACTGCCGATATCGCGCCCATCAACGATGCGAATCGGTGTTACCTCTGCTGCGGTGCCGGTAAAAAAAGCCTCATCAGCAACATACACTTCATCACGAGTGATCTGTTTTTCGCGCACTTCAATTCCTTGCTCATTCGCAATCTGCATAACCGTGGCGCGCGTGATGCCATCAAGTGCCGCCGTTAATGTCGGCGTGTAAAGAATACCATCACGTACCAAAAAGATGTTTTCCCCACTCCCTTCAGCCACATAGCCTTCGGTATCAAGCAGCATCGCCTCATCACAACCACATTCCAACGCCTCATTGAGCGCCAGAATAGAGTTGATATAGGCACCGTTTGATTTCGCCTTGCACATAGTCACGTTGATATGATGACGATTGTATGAAGAGGTACGGACTTTAATTCCATTTTTCATATTTTCTTCGCCCATGTACGAACCCCATGACCACGCCGCTACCATCGCGTGGGTTTTCAGGTTGTCGGCACGCAACCCCATTCCTTCCGCGCCGTAAAAACACATTGGGCGAATATAGCCAGACTCGAGATTATTATCGCGCACAGACGCACAGATCGCAGCGTTGATGGTCTCTTTGTCATACGGCATCGGCATTTTCAGAATATGCGCCGAGCGAAACAGCCGGTCGGTATGCTCCTGAAGGCGAAATATCGCGGGGCCCTTGTCTGTTTTATAGGCGCGTACACCTTCAAAGACACCCAATCCATAATGCAGCGTGTGCGTTAATACATGCACCGTGGCATCACGCCACGGGACCATCTCCCCATCCATCCAGATCACACCATCACGATCATCCATATTTACCATGCTCATAAGCTACTGCCCGTCACTCAATATAATCAAAAGAAGCAATTGTAGCCAAATCGCCACCGTTTTTCACTGCCTGAAAGCACTTTATTCACCCTGTTTGCGTCCAATTGACAGTGCAATGCCCCTACTTTTTCATCCAACGGTTCCATAACGCCACCACACCATCACGAAAAGCATGAAATTCGCCCCCCCCCACCAACGCCTTCTGTTCCTGCAGCGCAAAACGATGTATGCAACAACGATAGGCACGATAGGCCTCGCTCAATAGTGCCACATCAGCAGCCTGCGCCAGACCACAGCGCTCAAACCGCTCTAAAATACGGATATTATCTGTAAACTCAAGCAATTCTGAGTGTTGATGCGCCCAGCGCAGCACCCCAAACTGCACCATGAATTCAATATCGGCGATGCCACCTGCACCCTGTTTGACGTCAAATTGATCCTCACCACCACGCACCAATTCGCGGCGCATCTTTTCACGCATTTCGCGCACCTCCTGTCGCAGAGTCGTTTCATTACGCTGGCGCGTGAGTACCTCATGCCGTACCGCTTCGAATTGAGCCGCCAGGTTCGCATCACCCGCCACAACGCGCGCACGCGTTAACGCCTGATGCTCCCAGATCCAGGCATCTTCACGCTGATACCCTTCAAACGCGGCAATATCACTCACCAACAATCCCGAAGCACCGTTGGGACGCAGGCGCATATCGACCTCATACAACATCCCCGCAGGCGTCAACGTATTCAGCATATGGATCAAACGCTGGCCAAGACGCGAATAAAAAATCCCATTGTCATCGCCCTTCGGTGTCGCGTGAATAAAGACCAGATCAAGATCCGAGCCATAACCCAGCTCAACCCCGCCCATCTTGCCGTATGCAACCACAATAAAACCAGTCGGCACTCCATTGTGTGATGATTTTTTTCCTTTTTTCCTGTTTTTCGTCCGGAGATGATTCGCCGCTAGCGTCAAAGCCTCTTTCAATAACACCTCCGCTAGCCAGGAAAGGTGGTCACTCACCACCATCAGTGGCAGCACATCCATTAGATCTGCCGCCGCCACGCGTAGCACATTAGCCTGTTTAAAGTCACGCATCACGTCCATCTGGCGTTCAAGATCGCCCTCATCCACCAACGCTATCTCAGCACTTAATTGCTGTGCCATCTCTTCTCGTGATGGTGGTGCGTAGAGGGTACGTGGATCGAGCAATTCATCCATCAATATTGGGTGCTGGCTCAACAACTCGGCAATCCACGAGCTAGCGGCAAACAGCTGTACCAGTTGCGACAACGCCATCGGATTCTCTACCAACAGCGCCAGGTAAGCGGTGCGACGCGCCACCACTTCAATCAAGTTCAGCACCCGCACCAGCGTCTCATCGGGATTGACAACCTTCGCCACCGAGCCCAACATCAGCGGCATCAACTGATCCAGCCGCGCCTGCCCCACCGGACCCGACATGCGACAGGCGTGACTTGAACTCAACTGCCCGATACGGCGTAGCGCCTCAGTTCCATCCTCATAACCGTGTGCACACAGAATCGCTTCGGCTCGCTCATCATTAACCCGTCGGTGCCACACATCAGATAATGTCTGATCATCATAATCAGGAGCAGCCTCCGCCTGCGGTGCAGCAAAGACCTGCTCAAAATGCGTCTCTACCAGGCGCCGTTTTTTATTAAGCGCTACTGAAAATTGCTGCCAATCCGGAAAATTCATCGACAACGCCAGACGCAAACATGCCTCATCATCAGATGGCAACAGGTGGGTCTGCTTATCCTCAAATGCTTGCAGGCGATTTTCAACATCACGCAGAAAACAATAGGCATCAACCAGCCCATCAACTACGTAATCGGGCAAGTAATGACTAACCGCTAGCTGGCGTAAAATCGTCAGAATCGGCCGCCGTTGCAGTTCCGGCTCGCGTCCACCACGGATTAGCTGAAATGCCTGCCCAATAAACTCCACTTCACGGATCCCACCAGTGCCCAGCTTAACGTTGTCATTCGAGCCTTTACGCGCTAGTTGACGGCGAATCATCCGCTTCATTTCACGCAATTCGGAAAAAGCCCCAAAATCAAGATAGCGACGATAGACAAACGGACGCAACATCGTCAGCACCTGCTGACCCTGCTCAAGATCACCCGCCACTGGGCGCACTTTGATCATCGCGTAACGCTCCCACTCACGCCCCTGCGACTGGTAATACTCTTCAAACGCACCAAAGCTCATCACTAGCGGGCCACTATCGCCGTATGGGCGCAGGCGCATATCAACTCGAAAGACGAACCCCTCCTCGGTCGTCTCATCGATCACAGCGATCAGACGACGACCCAGCCTGGTGAAATACTCCTCATTACTGATCAGACTACGCTTACATCCCGGTCTACATGCTTCACCCGCCTCAGGAAATACAAAAATCAGATCAACATCGGATGAAAAATTCAACTCGCCCGCACCCAGCTTGCCCATCCCCAGCACCACTAACGATTGCGGCTGCTGCGATAATTCCCCCATCGGCACCCCATACTCTTTCGATTGCCATCTATGCAAGATGGTTAGCGCACCATCCAGGCAACTATCTGCCAGTGCCGAAAGATCGCGCAGCGTCTCATCCAGCGACGCCCACCCGGCCAGGTCTCGCCATGCGATGCGTATCATTTCATAACGCCTAAAACGACGCAGTAGTCGCCCTAGCTCTTCATCAGTTTTTATTTTAGCCAGCGAAATGGCCAGTTTTCGCGAGTATGCATCGGCACGATAATCAATCAACAGATCGCCACCATGAACTAGTTCATCAAATAGCTCAGGATGCCTCACACAACTACTGGCGACAAATTCACTGTAGGCCCACACCTCGCACAACACCTTAAGAAAATCGTCATTCAGCAGTGGTTTAAGTCCCATCTCTCTGCTGCTTTCAAGGTAACCCTGCCAATGATGTGTCACCTGGCGACGTAAACTAGCAGGGAAATTATCTGGAAAAAACGTTTCAAGGCGGACGCCCAGATCAATTGTTTGAGGAGTATCCATAATTCGACCGTATTAACAAAGAGGGAGATACAGATAAAACATCACTATACACGACATAACAGGCTGTAAAACAAACTACTTAGCACACAATTAATACAGCAATCAAACGCTTTTTGACCTCAAGTTAGCGGTTAATCTGGTCGATAAATTTTTACATTAACCACATTAAAAACTTATCTATTGCCTGGGAAAAAGAATGGAACTTAACGACTACCTGAAACTTATGGTCGCAAAAGATGCTTCTGACATCTATATCGCTGTTGGCGCG
Organism: Gammaproteobacteria bacterium; assembly: GCA_021648525.1. Classification (GTDB taxonomy): domain Bacteria; phylum Pseudomonadota; class Gammaproteobacteria; order SZUA-140; family SZUA-140; genus SZUA-76. The sequence continues at coordinate 9,522 of JAKISP010000062.1, read as the reverse complement.
CCTGTTAGCGCCAGAATACAGGGCACCTTAATGCCACTTGAGCAATCCTCGGTCAACCCAATACGAGCCAAAGAGATCGCCCACCAGATCATGAACCCTGAGCAACAGGAAGAATTTGCAAAGACACTTGAAATGAACCTGGCAATATCAGCATCTGGCATTGGTCGTTTTCGTATTAACCTGTTTCAGCAACGAAACCAGATCAGCATCGTCATTCGAAATATCAAAACAGAAATTCCACAGGCAGCAGACCTGGGCCTGCCACCAATCCTCAGCAAACTGGTGATGCAAAAGCGTGGTTTGATTCTCTTTGTCGGCGCAACCGGCTCAGGCAAATCGACATCATTAGCCGCACTCATCGATTATCGAAACACCAACAGTGCTGGCCATATCATTACCATTGAAGATCCAATCGAATATCTACACAGCCATAAAAAATCGATCATCAATCAACGTGAAGTAGGGGTCGATACCCTTACCTATGAAGACGCACTGAAGAACACCCTGCGCCAGGCACCCGATGTCATTCTGATTGGTGAGATACGAGACCGTGAGACGATGGAACACGCCATTGCTTTTGCAGAAACCGGGCATCTTGCCATCTCAACCCTGCATGCCAATAATTCCAATCAGGCGTTTGACCGTATCATTAACTTCTTTCCAGAAGAGCGCCGTAATCAACTTCTGATGGATCTTTCACTCAATGTGCGCGGCATCGTTTCACAGCGCCTGATTCCAACGCTTGATGGTAAACGTGCGGCTGCGATCGAGATTTTACTTGGCACACCAATGATCAACGACCTCATTTTGAAAGGTGAAATCAGCCAGATTAAAGAGATAATGAAAAAGTCGGAAAATGTCGGCATGCAAACATTTGACACCGCACTATACAAACTCTATAAAGAGGGGCGCATTTCACTTGAAGAGGCGCTACGAAATGCTGACTCTCAGAATAATCTTCGTTTACGCATTAGCCTGGAAGAGAAAAACCTTGGCGATAAAGATGATGCCCCCAGTAAATCGGGCGGCCTAAGCATCGAAGTTTCAGATGATGGCAAGGGCTCTCTTCTTAGGTAAGCCCCCTATAAAACAGCAGGCCAAGCATAAACTTAACTACTATGGAATAAATTCCATAGGTTAGCGCAGCCAATGTGCTGACGATTAAAATCGTCAAAGCCACACATTGTCTAACCGCTCATGAGTCAAAAGCTATCACAACACTGTGCTGCGCACAGGCTTGCAATGAAATTGCATAGTTTTTACTAACGCACTGTGACAATAAAGAAAAACCCAACTGACTACGACGCTAACTGACGCGCCATGATATCCAGTCCGTCACACCCTTCCATCACACGATTCACTACCATCCGCGCCTGATAGTCACCAATCCCTAACGATTGTAGCAATGATTGAGGAATACTACTATTTGGCGCATCGCCAATATTGTACTCCTTTAACAATCTATCCGACAAAGCGACCAACTGAGGATAAACAGAATATTCACCTTGATATGTTAAGTTATTATGTTCTCTGGTGGCGACAATAAGTTCTTCTGGAAGTTTCCATACATCCATCAACCATGCGCCAATCTGCCCATGTTCATAACCAAAAACCTTCTTTTCGATTTCGATCAAATCCGTTTCTGGCTCCGCAATGATAAATTTATTAAGAATTAAAAACTCTTTACGAAAAAGATGTCCTATCAAAATATGGCCAAAATTGTGTAATAGGCCCGCAAGGTAAGCAAGCCCCGCAGGTGGGCGAATCTCATCGGCAAGCTCACTGCTCAACGCCTGAGTCAGTGCGGCACTAAACACCGCATGACGCCAGAAAGACTCCATACTCAGTGGTACATTTTTTGGTAGTTTAAATGGCCTTGCGGTGGTAACACCCAACGCAAGATTCATCACCATGCTAAAACCAAGCACACGAGAGACGGCGGTCTGCACGGAATCAATTTTGCCACGATAACTGAAAAATGGGGAACTGGCATAGCGCATAATCTGCGCAGCTAAACTCGGGTCCATCTCAACAATTTTAACCAAATCATTGATCGAGGCCTCTGGGTTAGAACTTAATTGAATCACCTCCAGCGCCATCGCGGGCATAGTAGGCAGGCGATCAAGCCTCGCGATACGGGCTTTGATATTCAATAACGGTTCAACAGTTTTTTCAGCAGTCATCACAACACATCCTTCATCTCACACAGCTATAAATCCCAGTTTCATGCAAGTGTTACCGAGATAATCACTCTTAATTATGCTATCGGCACCCGCACTGGGGTCACGATATGAAATGCGCGAATCTTTGATCACGATCAACGAAATGGCGAGACCTGCATCACACTTTTCATTTCCCAACAAAGAAGACCGTAAGCAGCTGAAAAAACACATTTTTTCATAACAATAAAATGAGTACTGAGTGGCTATCCTGGCACTGTTTTAGCGAGTGTTTTCTGCTCCCCTAGCCGCAACAGGCTCGGCAATAAAATCAGGGTGAAAACAGTGCTAAGTACCATCCCGCCAACGATAACTGCAGCCAGGCCTCGGTATAGCTCTGTGCCTGCACCTGGCATCAACAGCAGCGGCAACATACCAAAGATGCTGGTCAGCGTACTCATTAAGATGGGCCGCAAACGCAGCTGGACTGCCTGCTCAACTGCATCACGCCGCATCAGCCCTTCACGCTCAGCACTGCGAGTCTGATGCACCAGTAGAATGGCGTTATTAACCACCAGTCCAAGCAGGATCACAAAACCGATCATCGTCAATAGATCCATCGCCTGTGCAATACCCAGCATATTCATCAAATAGAGCGTTGCGACACCACCAACCGTCGCTAGCGGTATCGTCAGTAACACCAGTAGACTATCCAGGAATGAACGGAACAGTGCACTAATAAGTAGGTACAAGATGGCGATCGCCAACAAGAAAGTACCTGCCATATTCGTCAATGTCGTCTGCAATTTATCTGCGGAACCCGCATAGCGAATAAAGCCATCTTCAGGCAACGCCGCCTCAATCACCGGTGTGACTCTGGTCTTGATTAACTCCATTCCTTCCTCAACCGACATCCCTTCCGGCAAACGCACCTGCAGGGTCACAGTACGGCGACGATCGATCCGTCGCAGCTGATCCGGTCCAGCAGTTCTCACCACATTGACCAACTCACTCAATGGTACGATACCACCTGTCGGCGTCGCCAACGGGATCGCGGCCAACTCCTCGGGGGTTAACCACGGTTCGCTACGCAAGATCACATCAAGGCGCTTTTCACCATCAAAATAGTCCGCGACATAGAGGCCATCCCCCAGCGCCCGGGCGATCCCTCCGATATCGCCACGGTTCCAACCCACTTCAGCGATCCGGCGTTCATCTGGCACCAGGCGTAATTCAGGCTCGGCCAGGTCCAATCCAGGATAAGGTCGCGGCATGGTGCCAAATGCCTCACGTACCGCCATAAAGCCCGCGCCCCCCGCCTGTAGCAGCGCCTCCAGGTCACGCCCCTGAATATCAATATCAATCGAACGGCCACCACCCAACCCACCAAACAGCGATGCCTTAAAGGCAAAACCGATCGTATCGGGAAATCCGGCAATAATGCCATTGATTAGCGGCACTAATTGCCCAGTCTCCTCAGGCACAACCGTGCGCGCGCCCATAAACATGCCGCGCGAGAAGGCGACAAAGAAATAGTTATCAACATGTGGCTGCTGTTCACCGCTCAAATAAGGGGCCATCGCATCCGCCACCTTTTGTCCCATCTCATGCTCCATAAAATCGATATTGGCACCTGGCGGCGGATTAATAAAACTAAACACCAGATTACGGTTCCCCTCTGGTAGGTAATCTGCTTTCGGTAGCATCAGGAAAACCAATGCCAGCGGCACCGTTAACAGTCCAGCAATCCAGATCAGACGCATCTTTGGCCCGGTAATACGCATAATTCCTGCCGTCATCGCCACCCACCAGTGGCGATGAGGATCTTCCATTTTGGCATGGCGCAACCAGCTCATCGCGGTGGTTGGTAGCACGGTTACCGCGACGATCAGTGAAAAGCAGACGGCCACCGCAATCGTCAATGCGAGGTCAGCAAATAGCTGCCCCGCCTCATCAGCGAGGAAGACCACAGGCAAGAAGATCGCCACCGTCGTTGCAGTCGAGGCCAACAATGCCCCCCACACCTGACTAGTCCCCTGCGCCGACGCCTCAACCCCATCGACCCCTTTCTCACGCAGGCGGATAATATTCTCCAGCACCACAATCGCCGCATCAAGCACCATCCCGACCGCAAAGGCTAGCCCCGCCAACGAAATCACATTCAATGAACGTCCAGCGACATCTAATAAGATAAAGCTGCCCAGAACACAGGCCGGGATCGCCAGCGCGACCATCATGGTGGCTCGGAATTTGCGGAAAAACCACCACAAAACACCCACTGCCAATAAGATGCCGAGCGCCAGATTACTCGTTACCATCTCAATTGAGCGATCAATGTAAATGGTCTCATCATAGACCTGTTCAAGCGACAGACCGGCACGTAACAGTGGCCCTTCACGTAATTCTGCTACCGCTTCACGTAGCCCGTCCATCACCTGCAACACATTCACACCAGTCTCACGGTGGGCATTGACCGCCATCGCAGGTTCGCCATTCTGAATCACAAAGCTACCGCGATCGACCATCGCCACTTCAATCTTCGCCACATCACGCAAGTAGACAGGACTGCCTTCACGCCATTTCAGGATCATCGCGCCCATGTCGCTCGCGGTATAGGCACCCGTGTAGCGCACCGTGTAACGGCGCTTGCCCACATCCGCAAAACCGGCAGAAATATCTTCTGCGCCAACCAGTTCCACCACATCGGGCAACTGAATATTAAGGTTGGCTGCTTTATAGGGATCGAAGGTGATACGCAGTTCGTTTTCGCGCCCACCACGCACCTCGGACATCGCAACCCCGGGTACACGCTCAAAGCGGCTCTGCACCACCTCTTCAATATAGTCCTGATACGAGGCAATAGGTCGTTCATTGCCATCAACCGCCTTGATGATAAACCACGCAATCGGGCGGCTATCACCACCGACCGAACTGATCACCGGTTCATTCGCATCCGTAGGATATTTAGCCACACGGTTGAGGCGGTTCAACACCTCCAGCAGTGCGCGCTGCATATCAGTACCGACCACAAAGGTGAGGGTAATCTTGCCACTGCCGCGGCTCGCCTCGGAAAGAATCCTGGTCGCCCCCGGCAGGCCGCGCAACGCATCCTCCTGCGGCTCAATGATCTCCGACTCAACCTCTTCCGGTGCCGCCGCACGCCACGCGGTGGAGATACTGATCTCCGGTGCCTGTACCTCTGGCGTCAACTGAACCGGCAGGCGATCGAGGCTGATTAGCCCAAACAGCACCACCAGCAAAAAGGCAACCGCAACCGCAACCGGGTTGCCAAGTGATAGACGCGTCAGATTCACTCGCTCGCTCCGCCCTTCACACGAACCTGCTGACCAGGGCGCATACGCTCATTACCGACCGTCACCACCAGCTCGCCCACTGCCAGCTCGCCCACCACCTGAATATAATCACCCGAGGCAACCCCCAGCGTCACATCCACTCGCTCAACACGGCTCTCTGCATTCACCCGGTAGAGATAGGCGCCGCTACGACGCAACACAATCGCATCACGATGGACGGTTACCGCCTTTACTGCCTGCGCGGTCGGCACTGCAACCTTCACCCCCTGCCCAGCAGGCCAGGGGTTACCATCAAGATCAAGCCGCAAGTCCATCAAACGAGACTGCAAGTCACCCACCGGCACCAATGAACGCACCGTAGCAGAATGCACCACACCGTCAGCCTGCACTCGTAATTCAGCCCCTTTGCTTACGAATTTAAGCGATGACAACGGCACCATCGCACGTACTTCAACCAGATCAGTATTCACCAGGCGCATCACCTCGGTACCACTCTCAGCCCACTCACCCGGCTGCAATAACCGCTGTGCCACGGTACCACTAAAAGGCGCGCGCAATACACTCCGTGCCACACGATCCTGCGCCAGCTTCACCCGCACTCGCGCAGCACTGAGATCGGCACGTGCTACATCACGGTCAGACTCAGTCTGCTCCAACATCGTGCGTGCCGCATTATTCTGTTTTGCCAGGCTACGCAAACGCGTTAGCTCTTTTTCAAAAAAGGTTAGTCTCGCCTTTACCTGGGCTAGTCCTGCACGACTCTCCTCCACTTCCAGTTTGCGCTGCGTATCATCGATCTGAGCCAGTTTTGCACCTTGCTCAAAACGATCACCAACCTCAGCCACCCACACCAGTCGCCCCATCATCTCAGCAGCAACCGCTGCATCCAGACGGCTCACCACGCTACCCGCCACCATCACGGTAGGCGCCATCATACGTTCGCTCACCTCACCCACCACCACCGGTGCTGCACGGGGGCCACCTTTGGCAAAAGCATTAGCAGTCGCTAGCATTGACAACAATACGGCCACGACAATAAGCCTTTTATTTACAGGTTTTCCCAGGCCGCTCATGCTACCCGCCAATGTGTCTACCCACATACGTCTCTCTCTTCTCATTACTTTTCACCTGAACGTACTGTATCGCCCGGCACATTGATTGGGAACCCCAATCTGTTCTATTCTCTCTATAATTCGCACCACATCGTTAAGATTATCACAGGGAAGCCGTTGTTCAGCGTGCTCCACCATTCAACATCAGCCAGGATCGCAGGCACTCGCCATGAGTAATCACCCCCGATGCAGACCAGCAACAGTGGAATAACCCGCCCTCAGTCAGATACATCTGAAACATCGCCTGATGTGATCCGTCGCTGGATTCGTGCCCTGCCGCTTGCCGACCACCGCGCTACTATTCAGCTCACCACAGCCGCACTGCGCGACCTCAATAACTACAACATGACGATTGGCCAACGCGCCCATGCGCTGGCACTCTTTAGTCCGCTCATCAACACCCTGATAAAGCGAATTTCACAATATTATGAACACCCACGCCTGCCGTTTACGTCCAATAAGCGCGAACACTTCGACAATATTCAGGCCATGCTGGATGAAGCCGCTAATGGTTACCTGATTATTATCAACGAATCACCACTGCCATTGCCACTCAGAGCGCACGGTGGTAAGCAGGCCCGCCATAACAAACGTCGCGTACCCACCGGCAGCGACACTCACTACCTCTGCGGTGCGTTATACCAGGCAATTGAACACTTATCACAACGCCTACTGCACAGTTACCTGGTCTATACCACCCCACCCGCCGAAGTCTGGGCCGAGATCCACCGTCTCTATTACATCGCCGAAACCTACAATATTCCAGCCACCCCCTTCAGCTCTGGTTTTAACAACAAAGCCAAACAGGGAAAAGTGCTCTCGATTGAACGCACCTATAAACGCATCCTGCTATTTTCACTGGCCAACCCTTTTCACCTGATGCCGCATGAAATAATGCGCGCCTATCAATCACTGCGCAACTGGGCACAACAATGCAAGATCATCCGCAGCGATTCACCTGAAAAATTACAGGGCCGTTTTTATATCGACCTGGAGAGTGACCAGCCACCCACTCATTACAGTCTCAACCAACTCGACCTTGAACTGCCATCACTACGCCTGCTAGACATCGCTGAAATTTTGCCATCGGGTAAATCCCAATGTGCGCTTGACAAACGCTTAGTGCGCGCATTAATCATCCGTCCAGAACGACTCACCAGGCGCACCAGAACAGATAAAGAGATCACCATCGCCAATGGACTAAACGCCTGCCATCACTTCATCAACAATGAAAGCTGTACCCAGCATATTATCCACCCCATCCACCCGGCCAATCCAGTTGAAGTCCAAACCACTTCACTTACTAATCATCCCAGCACCTTTTCTGCTCAGCAAAAAAACAGCAGCCTCGGCGGCCTTGCACTTCACTACAATGATCCGGCCCAATACCTGCCCACCGGCGCACTGATCACCTATCGCCCTTCGCAAGACACACTCAATGATGGCTGGCATATCGGTACCGTCAAATGGAGCCGCAATAATCTCGACCAGGGCTATGAGCTTGGCATTCAATGCCTTGCAGAAGATGGCGCAGCCGTTAAGAGCAGCATGCTTGAAGTCGAAGATCGTCCAGATGAATTACATCTGTCATTACTAACCCCCAATGTCGATCCGCTCACCCACCCGACAACGTTGATTGCGCCTGTCAAACAATATCACGTCGGCGACAAATTGAAGATCCACGGTGAAGAATCTCAGTTCCACATTGAACTCACCCAACTGATCGAAACCACCTGGGCTTTCGCACATTACCGTTTTAACATTATTGCCAACCACGCACATCAGGGTGACACGCAACAGATACACCCCATACAAGGTGAAACACCATGACACCGCAACCTGAAGTTAAAAAAGCATAGTACAAACCTCTTCTTCCCTAAAATATTCTGGCAACAAACTCATTACAGCACCCGGTTTTTTACTACGGCTCTAAAAAGTGAATATTTCAGGGATAAAGAGGTAGCAAACTTTCGTTACCTGCCGTTAATTAATAAGAGAGTAAAGCCATAACGGAAGCAGCGTAAAATAGAGCCATTGATGGAAAACGAATTTGTAGTCACTACCGTCAGGTTATTACTAGCGGCCTTAGCGGGAGGGTTGATTGGCCTTGAACGCTCACACCATGGTCGCCCCGCCGGTTTCCGCACACACACATTGGTCTGCATTTCCGCCGCACTGTTAATGGTGCTGGGTGTTTTTCAGTGGGATCTGGTGCTACATGCCCCAATTGAAACGATTCGTGTCGACCCAACCCGGATGGCACAGGGGATTATGACTGGCATCGGTTTTCTCGGTGCAGGCGTTATTTTCAAAGAACGGTTATCAGTACGCGGCTTGACCACCGCGGCTTCAATCTGGATGACAGCATCAATTGGTGTAGTGATCGGGATGGGGCTTTACTATGCCGGTTTCCTCGCAACCATGCTTACCCTTGGGGTGCTATCGCTCTTTCGCTGGGTTGAGCGGGTCATTCCGTCGGTACACTATGGTCAGTTAGTCGTACGCTTTCCACGCCATGAGATTATGCCCGAGGGTGACCTGAGGGCATTGATCAGTGAGCATACGATTAATAGTGCAAAACTGAGCTATCAACTCGATCGTGAAGGAAAAATCTTTCAATACCAGATGACGATCGATGCGATTGATACAACAAATTTCAGGAAACTCACCGAAACCCTGACCAATATGGAGAACGTATTAGAGTTTACGCTAGTACCAACAGGAGACTAGTTAGTGCCCATCCAGAAATAGACCCTTTTCAAAAAACCACCCATAAACACATTCGCGATATTACTAATACCTGCATGTATGTAAGCGCTCAACAAACCCCATCTAGCAGAAGCTCATTTAACGGCAGCTGATTCCAGACTCATGTTCCAGGGCAGTAGCGCTTCGATATCCTCAACACTAGCCGCTTGAGGAAGCGCTTTAAAAACA
>JAKISP010000061.1 GCA_021648525.1 Gammaproteobacteria bacterium | reverse complement strand
GGATGATATTTGAGGAAAAATGGATCCACCTTAAGCAATGAAATGTAAATAAGCATCATTTCAACGCCTCTAGAAGCGAACTGCAAACTCGTCTTGTTCACCACTGATGAGTTTTGCAAGAGGCTCTATTGATTATAACTTATCCGTTTTTCTATTAAAGGGTAAAATAGATAGTTTTCAATTACACTAACGGAAATGACTAGCTGCGGACTATCAGAACTTCATAATATATACTCATCACAATGCCTAAAGCCTAAAAGCACCATGGATAATGATTAATAATAAAAACAGACTGGCAAACCAGCGCTTCTCGTCGATCTTTCAATGCCAGATTATTGTTTTGCTTGCTATATTCTCTGGCACTTTACTGCTATTGGGTACTACACACCAGGTACTGGCAGAAGAAAAAGAGTGGATCTATACCATTGCCCCAGGAGACAACCTGTGGAACATTAATAAGACCTACTTGAAAGGGATGAACAATCTGTCCAGACTGCAGCAACTTAATCAAATTCAAAGACCTCAGAGACTCCCGCCAGGGATGCAGTTAAGGATTCCAGTTGCGTGGCTTAAAGTGACACCAGCCGTGGTTGTCGTGCAGCATTTACAGGGCACAGTTCATCTCGATCGTGCCGATGGTAGCCAGCAGTTATTAACCCTGGATACTACCTTACATGTCGGTGACACCGTTCGCTCTGAGGCGCATTCGATGACCACACTGCAACTGGCAGATGGCTCAATCATCTTGCTTCAGGAGAATAGCCAGTTAACATTTGACACCCTCAGTATCTACGGCAAAACAGGTATGGTCGATAGCCGCTTACGCCTTAAGGATGGGCGTATCGAGAGTGACGTCAAGCCAGTCAAACCACCCTCAGGTCGTTTTGAGATATTGACCCCAGCCGCATTGTCATCTGTCAGGGGTACCCGCTTTCGTACCACCATGCACGACACAGAACAAGTCTCTCGTACCGAGGTTTCGCACGGTAATATTATTGTCAGCGTAGATGAAGCCTCGGTGGTGGTCGACAAAGGGTTCGGCACCGTGATAAATGTTGGTGAGCCGCCTGCTCCGCCACGGCCACTGCTGGCAGCCCCCAGCCTGATCGGGCTCGCCACTGTTATAACAAAAAAAACCCCACGTTTTACCCTGACGCCACTTGATGGTGCCCACGCCTACCGCGCATTCATTACACCGGCGGACAAACCCAACGCGCCGATCTTTGACCGCCTGTTCCCTGACTTCAATCTGCAAGGGCCCATACTTGACGATGGCGACTATCTGCTTCAGGTCCGCGGTGTCGACAGTGAGGGGCTGGAGGGACTTGACGGTACTCACCCATTTTCCATCGACATCATTCCAGAGCCACCCGCCAGCACCACCCCAGCACCCGGTGCGGCACGCTATCATCATGAGATTAATTTTCAGTGGCAAGCATCACCTTATGCTACCCACTATCATTTTAAACTCGCAACGGATGAAACGTTTTCAAACCTGCTAATCAATGTAGACAATATAAAGACAACTCATTTACAGCCCGAACAAGCTTTGCCACCTGGCCAGTACTACTGGCAAATTGCAGGCATCAATGCCACAGGAAAAGCCGGTATCTTTAGCACACCACAGGCACTGACTGTATTGAATGCAATAGCAGCACCGCAGATGCTAACTGCCACGGTCACTCGGAAGGAACAAATAGAGGTCAGCTGGGATGCGATTGAAATGGCCATCGTTTATGAATTACAGATCGCATATGACCCCCTGTTCGAAAATCGATGGCGGACAATTAACACCAACAGGACTAACGTCCAATTTGAGCCGCCGCCTGAGGCAAGTTACCATCTGCGTGTGCGAGTCGTTGACGCAGCGGGCCATTCCGGCCCCTATAGCGACCCCTACCATGTGATCGCAGAAACCCCACCATTCTGGCTATTTTCAGTGGGATTTTTACTCTTAAGTCTACTGATAGTGCTATGAATCAGGCTAAAAGCGCTCGCCCATGGCTAAGCTCACGCATCGTAATGCTGGTTGCCCTGCCGAGCGCAGTCCTGCTTTTGATCTTTTCAGATACGCTATGGCGCTGGGATCAGTGGTTATACGATACACAACTATCAAACTGGTCTGAACCAAGGCGAGATGACATTGTGATCGTTACCATTGATGATGATAGCCTTGAGAGTCTGGGGCACTGGCCATGGCCACGTAGTGTACACGCCGAACTGATCGACCATTTAAGCAGCGCGGGTGCCAAAGCCATTGGCATGGACATTATATTTTCCGAACCTGATCGCCAGGACGTCGTCAATGATATTGCATTGACGCAAGCGATTACTCGTAGTGGCCGCGTTGTATTACCGGTTATCATGGCGCAATCTCAGACAGAACAGAATTTACTGACGGCATTGCCTATACCGCCACTGGCTAACGCGGCAGCTGCCCTTGGACATGTAGGGATCGAAGTGGATGGTGATGGTATCGTCCGGCGTACCTTTCTCAAGGCAGGCATAGGCTCCCCACAATGGCCTTCGCTACCACTGGCGATGTTACAGCTGACCGCCCCCGACCAATGGCAACAGCTACCAGGGAAGCGCAATCCAGATATCAGCAGCGCCTCTTCCACCGCGTGGGTACGTGACTATCAGGTATTCATCCCCTTCCACGCCTCAAACCGACAGTTCACCCATTTTTCATATATTGACGTACTACAGGGCAACATTGCAGCCGATCAATTTCGCGACCGCTATGTCCTGGTCGGCGCAAGTGCAAGTGGCTTAAGCAACATGCTACAGACGCCCAATGCCGATAAACGCCGTGGCATACCGGGGGTCGAGTTGAATGCCCAGGTACTTGAAAGTTTGCTCAACCATACCACCCTACAGGCGATCAAGCCGCACTGGCACTACCTTCTGAGTGCGCTGCTAGTGCTATTACCACTCCTGATTTATCCCTACTGTCGGCCGCGCTGGGCACCATTTTCAGCCCTGGCCCTGATGGGGTCAATATTCCTGCTGTCGTCGCTTACCCTCTATTTCACCCATATATGGCTACCGATAGCAGCAATCATATTTGTCATCGCCCTGAGCTATCCACTGTGGAGCTGGCAACAGTTAGCCTATGCGATGCACTACATGAAACGAGAACTAACACGTCTGGAACATGACCCTGGCGACACTCGTACCGATCACAATGATCTGACGACAAACCTTGAATTTCTCGCTCAACTCCTGCCCTTTTCAGGTGCTCAGCTAATAAATAGTAACGATCAATCTATCATTGCCCATTGGGGTACTCATCCGACGCCCCGATCACAACCGTTAGACAATGAACACTGGGTAGCTGAAGCGGATAGTTTCTGGAAAACCTACCACAACAATGAAGGCTGCTGGCATTTAGGTCTGGTCTGGTTAGCGACAACTGCCCCTGATCACAATCAACAGATATTGCTCAATAACTTTATTGAACACGCCTGGACCGTTCATAATAAGAAGCAGGCAAATCAAAAACCAATCATCACACTGCAACGACAGGTTCTTCAGGTTGAACAGACAACGAAAGAGCTGGATGATGTACACCATTTCATTAGTGAAAGCCTCGGTCAGATGGCGGGTGGCGTGGTCATCATAGATACACTGGGCAAAGTGATATTTGCTAACAAAAAAGCGGCGACATACCTTTGCCAGAATAATGCCACCACTTTGCGAGGCTTGAGTCTAGGCCGACTACTACAACCACTTGAACATATTGATGGCGTTCAAAACTGGAATGATGCCGTCGGCGCTGCTCTGTTACAGCAAATACCCTCACACTTTTCAGCTAGCATCCACGGGCGTGACCTGTGGTTTCAGGTGACCCCGTATAACCCTCACATTGAATCGCGCTCGGGTGTATTGCTGAGTATTGCGGACGTCACGACAGTGCGCCAGGTAGACCAGCAAAACGCGATGCGTATCCTCATGGAAGAAAAAAAACGGGCACTGGTTACATTAAGATCCATTGGTGATGCCGTCATAACGACCAGTGCGGAAGGTATTGTTGATTATATTAATCCAGCGGCAGAAAAATTACTGGCATGCACACTTGATGAAGTACGTGGGTTACACCTGAGTGCCGCACTCACGGTAATAAATGAGCTAGATAACCAGCCTGTTCAATGGCCTTTAAGTGAATGTTTGAGTGCAAATAGCAGCATTTGTCTTCCCGGTGACAATCTATTAATCAATCAACATGCAAAAAACCACGATATTCGTGTTTCGCTGTCCACCATTCATGATCAACATCAGGAAGCGATTGGTGTCGTCCTGGCTATTAGTGATATCTCGGAATCACGTCGCCTCGCACGCTCCCTTGAGCACCAGGCTAGCCATGATGAATTAACAGGGCTACCTAAACGGCTGTTATTAAATGACCGTCTTCAGCAAGCGATTATTCAGGCACATCGTAAACGTAACCTCGTTGCCGTCTTCTTTCTCGATTTAGATCGCTTCAAACAGGTCAATGATGGCCTCGGTCACGAAGCGGGAGATGAATTAATCAAAATAACAGCACAACGCCTGCTAGCGCTCGGACGAAAACACAATACCGTCGCACGCCTGAGTGGTGATGAATTTGTGATGATCATTGATGATCTGAGCAGCGAAGGTGATGTTTTGCCGATCGCAGAAAAAGTCCTGAAGAGATTTTCGTCTACTATTTGCCTGAAGGGACATGAGGTCGCAGTGAATATAAGCATCGGAATCAGCCTCTATCCTCGCGACGGTGATGATTGCGAGACGCTACTGCGCAATGCTGACCGTGCCATGTATCAGGCCAAAGCAGCAGGCGGTGACACCATTAAGTTCTATGCCGACAACATGAACTTACGAGCGATGGAGCGACTTGTGATGGAACGGAATCTACGCCCCGCTATTCAACGCGGTGAACTTCATGTTCATTACCAACCACAGGTCAAACTAGAAGATGGTAAAGTGATCGGAGCTGAAGCGCTGATACGCTGGCAACACCCCGAACTGGGTGCCATTTCACCCAGTGATTTTATCCCTATCGCCGAAGAGACGGGGCTTATTATCCCGATAGGTGAATGGTTAATAAAAACAGTCTGCAACGATATCAAAGAATGGCAGCTTGACGAGCAGCTGGATTTCCGTGTTTCAATTAACCTCTCACCGCGACAATTCGCGCATGGCGGTGTCGCCGATGTGTTGGCACAAGTACTGGAAGAGACAGGAATAAGCGGTCGCCATCTCGGCGTCGAGATAACCGAAGGCATGCTCATGCGTGATATTGATACCGTTTTCATTACCCTCAAAAAATTAAAAATGATGAATATCAAGCTGGCAATTGATGACTTCGGCACTGGCTATTCATCACTGTCCTATCTGAAACGTTTTCCAATTGATGAATTAAAAATTGACCAGTCCTTTATTAAAGATATTACAAACAACAGTGATGATGCAGCCATCGCGACCGCGGTGATTGCGATGGCCCACAGTATGGGTCACCGTGTCATTGCCGAAGGGGTCGAAACAGCGCAGCAACTTGAATTTCTACGTCACCATGGCTGCGACGAAATACAGGGATTTTACTTTAGTCCACCAGTATCAGCGCGCCATGCGCCCGCAGCTTTCGCCCGATCGTTAAACTAGTTTAGCGACAACTTAGAAACGATGGGTCAATCTTCTGATCCCATGTGACCGAAGAAAATATTCCTGGTACGCCCACTTTCTCGTTCCCATGCGCCCGCGTGGGAATGCATACGGTGCTAACTCCCGCTCAGGTATGGGTTCCCACGCAGGAGCATGGGAACCAGAAAACTAGCATGCAGGGGCATTTAAAAAACGATCAAGTAACCATCGCTACTCAGCCACCTTGCTGCGCATCGCCTTAAGCTGACCGCGGCGCGTCTTGCTATCCATTCGCCGTGCCTGCGATCCTTTTGTGGGACGAGTTGGCCGCCTTGTTTCCTGTACCACCGAGACTGATTTAATCAACGACTGCAGGCGTGCCAATGCATCTTCACGGTTTTTCTCCTGCGTGCGAAATTGCTGCGCCTTAATCACCACCACCCCCTCTTTCGCAACACGGCGATCTTTCAGGCTTAACAGTCGCTCTTTATAAAACTGAGGGAGTGATGATGCATTGATATCAAAACGCAGATGGATCGCAGACGACGTTTTATTCACATTCTGACCGCCAGCACCCTGCGCTCGAATCGCAGACAATTCGATTTCATCAACAGGAATAGAGACATGATGGGAGATAATTAACACGGTACCGTAATTATACGCGGGATGCGTGCAGATGTGGTGCTGGATTATCACCCCTCCAGCAGCCTGCCTCAGCGTCCTCCTTCACCCAACGTAACCGTATCAGACGATGCCTGCACCGGTTCTATCACTTCCATGCAGATAGTATCCAGTTCAACCAGCGCCAACAAAGTCGCCAGTGATGCCTTGTCAGCTATCAACTCATTTGAAGCATGGGCATCCTTTACGCTGTCCCAGTAGTAGACATCAACCCAGCGACCTTGCGAGCCTTTACCTGCCGACTGGTACAGAAACCCTGGTAAAGCGTTAAGATCCGGTACCATAGCGACCAGTGCCGCCTCGATCTCCTTATCAGCCACCCCTGGCTTTGTTTTCCAGCTAACAATTTCAATGACAGACATATTCATACTCCATTATTTAATTTGTTTTCAAAGCGTCCATGATATAGTATTTCCAAAATAGAGATAATCAGCCATATTGAAAATAGATTAATCTCAAAATAGAATGAATCAAAACATAGGCAATATCCTTTATGGATGCATTTAATCGCGCACTGCTGTTTAAACAGGTCGTTGAGCAGGGTTCCCTCGCGGCGGCGGCACGCGCGATGTCCATCAGTCCATCCGTCGTCAGCAAACGCCTGGCAGCGCTAGAGCAACAATTAGGCGTGCAATTACTACGGCGTACCACCCGGCGCATCTCCCTGACAGAGGCAGGCGACAGATTCTACCAACAGATACGGCCGCTCAGTAGCCAATGGCAAACCCTACTGGATGAAACCAGCAATTTGGGTAAAACCCCAAAAGGCAAACTGTCCATTGCAGCACCACAACCACTATTGAGCCGTATGTTATTGCCGCAAGTAATACAGTTTAAAAATCGACACAGAGGTATCGATGTATTGCTACAGGCGACTGCCTACGAACAGCTACCGCTGTTTAACGCAGATATCTCTATCTGTCGAAAATTAGAAACCTTTGACTCAAGCACAACCGTCGGTGTGCCGCTGTGCGATTATCGCAACCGCCTGTTTGCATCCCCAGCATACCTGGCCAAACATGGCATACCTGAAACGATCACAGCCTTATCGCAACATCAATGCCTCGCCTATGGAACACGGCAAGATATGAGCTGGGCATTTGAACACAATAAATCCGTCACTATTACTAACGCCCTGCCTTCAGACAATACCGAAGTGCTCATCAACGCCGCAGTGCTAGGACAAGGCATTGTCTACATCCCAGCCCTGCTCATTAGCGCAGAGTTAAGTCGCGCTGAATTAACCCCTCTTTTAACCGACCACCAGAGTAAAATATTCCAGGCATGGGCCTATTTTCAGAAAATGGACTACATACCGCAAAAATTGAGAGTATTTGTAGACTACTTAAAAACAAGTTATTCAAGCACTTAAAACCAGTCATATGAAGGATAGTGACCACCAATGGACGCTGCTATCATCGTATCGACTATCTTAAATGCGTTTCGATTACTGGTAAAAACAATCACCGTCACACCTTTAACGTTGATCAAATAAATAGTTTGCATGAAAACGTAAATGGTCTTCTATAAAAGTGGCGATAAAAAAATAGCTATGGTCATAACCATCATGGAATCGTAACGTTAGCGCCTGTCCCGATGCCTCACAGGCTGCTTTAAATACTAAAGGGTTTAACTGTTGATCAAGAAAATCATCAGCATTCCCCTGATCAATTAATATGGTGTTTTCAAATGTATGATCTTGTACTAGCAAGGTGGCATCATAAGCGGCCCAGGCGGCACGATCCATCCCCAGATAACTGCCAAATGCTTTTTCACCCCACGCACAGCGACTCGGCGCACAGATCGGGGCAAACGCAGAGACTGAACGATAGGCCTGCCCGTTTTTCAATGCGATAACCAGGGCACCATGCCCACCCATAGAGTGGCCAAAGATAGACTTCCTCGCTGGGTCTACCGAAAACTGTGTTGTTATCAGTGTCGGCAATTCCTGCGTGACATAATCATACATCTGGTAATGCTCACACCAACCCGGCTGAGTGGCGTTGAGATAAAACCCGGCACCACTGCCCAGATCCCAGTGATCGTCTTCACCCGCAATACCGGTATTGCGGGGACTGGTATCCGGTACAATCAGCGCCACCCCTAACTCAGATGCCAGACGCTGCGCGCCGGCCTTTGCCATAAAATTCTCTTCAGTACAGGAGAGACCAGATAACCAGTAAAGCGCTGGCACAGGCTCAGTTTCCGCCTGTGGTGGCAAGAAGATCGCAAAGCGCATCTCACTATTGCAAGACGCAGAGTCGTGCGAGCAGTTATATAACCAACCGTCAAAACAACGGACTTTAGCATGTGTCTTTAACTGTTCCATAAACGACGAATCCAGATAATGGTGATATTCAGCATTGTGAAAAATGACATAGTAACGGGTCAGATTGCCCTGATTAGTTACACTAGAACAAAATAACCGAGCGAATACTGGTGCCTTCATGCATTAACTCAAAGGCACGATTAATATCATCCAATGGCATGGTATGTGTCACCATCTCATCCACCTTAATCTCCCCCGCCATATACCGTTCAACATAACTCGGTAGTTCTGTGCGCCCTTTAACACCCCCAAATGCGCTGCCTCGCCATACGCGGCCCGTCACTAATTGAAAGGGGCGGGTTGATATTTCCTGTCCGGCACCGGCTACTCCAATGATCACCGACTCACCCCAGCCTTTGTGGCAACACTCCAGCGCCGATCGCATCAGGTCTACATTACCAATGCATTCAAATGAATAATCGACGCCACCATCCGTTAAATCAACCACCACATCCTGAATCGGTGCGTCATAATCCTGAGGGTTTATCGTATCCGTCGCGCCAAGCTGCCGAGCCATTTCAAACTTATCCTGATTAATATCGATGGCAATAATACGCGCTGCCTTCGCAAGCACCGCACCCTGAACGACACTCAAACCAATACCGCCCAGGCCAAAGACAGCCACCGTAGAACCCGGTTCTACTTTTGCGGTATTGAGTACCGCGCCAATACCCGTGGTAACACCGCAACCTAACAGGCAGACCTTATCTAGCGGTGCCATTTTATTGATTTTTGCCAGTGCAATTTCAGGAACCACGGTATATTCCGAGAAAGTAGAGGTTCCCATATAGTGGTAAATGGTTTTGCCATGACAGGAAAAACGCGAAGAGCCATCAGGCATCAATCCCTTGCCCTGGGTCGCGCGAATCGCCTGACAAAGGTTCGTTTTACCCGAGGTGCAGAATTTACAGTGGCCACATTCCGGCGTATAAAGCGGGATCACATGATCACCCACCGCCAGCGTGGTCTCCCCCTTCCCCACCTCTTCCACAATCCCGCCACCTTCATGGCCCAGTATTGATGGGAAAATACCTTCAGGGTCCGCACCAGACAGGGTAAAGGCATCGGTATGGCACACCCCGGTCGCCACCATCCTCACCAGCACTTCGCCTGCCCTGGGTGCTGCGACCTGCACAGTTTCAATCGTTAGAGGCTGACCAGCCCCCCAGGCTACTGCTGCACGTGAATCCATGCCACTCTCCTTTTAAAATTTAGCCACTGATTTGATCGCGCATGGCATCTCTGAATGACTAACACTCTGCCCTCAAATAATACCAAAGTGCTCATCAATGCCGCTTTGACTGACTCATACACCTCGAAAATTCAGTTCTATTTTTCGGTGTTAGTTCAACCTGAAGCTCACCAACATTTTATCACTACAGGCATCGAAAGAGCGAAAGTCCATCGGTGCATCCCGATTGAGCGCATGACTTTGACTGGTATCGCTGACTATTCGCCAACCTAATACCAAATGCGCAAGCACAAACATAACGCCATAAACTTTAAGTATTCTGCTGTTTTTTCCGCCTATCAAGAAGAGTGCAAACAGAAGCGAGGCATAGGTTAATATGATTGCAACGCCATCTACGATGATCATCAACACCGACAACGCAGCAATGGCAGTACCAATAGCCCCCAATATTGCTTTGATCATTACTATTAACCCCACAGTCTTATACGTTGCATTCAGGGTGATACACGCTGATATGGCTCCAGCAACAGCTGAATCATCTGCACGCCACGCATCACATTTTTTTTAGTTGGTCTCTCCCCAACCACTTCAAGATAAGGCTGCCAGAATAATCCATAATAGAGTGCCGTTTGCGCAATAAATCCTCGCTGTTCTTTGCTAAGCGGCCGCAGCACATTCATCTGCTCAAACAGTTGCAAAAATCCTTCTATCTCTTTCAAGCGCCGTTGAAACACTAGATTACACATTTTCTTTAATGCGCTATCTTTATCCAGTAGCGATGCCAGCTCCCGATGAACAAAACGATATTTCCAGATGCATTCAAACGTCTTATTTAACTGCTGATACAGAATTTCATCAGGTGATTTATTTTCCAGATTCAGTACCTCATCATCCCATTCAGAAACCATCTTCTCGAATAAGGAGAAAATAATCGCCTCTTTATTTCTATAGTGATAATAAAGATTACCCGGGCTTATCGTACAAGCCTCGGCAATATGATTGGTTGTCACTACCCTGGTGCTATGTTTATTAAATTCTCGCAGTGCGATATCTAAAATTTTATTTTTTGTCGTAGACAATCAATCACCCTTAATACTTTAACAGTAAATCACACAGGTCTTTACTTAAAACATTCGGCGGCATCATTCGCAATAAAGCGTTTCGCAGACGACACGCTAAAGGAGATTCCCATTGCGCAATTTTACCAATCATATACGATCGATTTCGTATTGTCTTAACTCTGGGGGCTCGGCGCCTTTCATAGGCAAGTACCGCATCATCAATACTCTTTTCTACAGCCAGGCACTCACTCAATACCGCAGCATCCTCAAGTGCCATTGCCGCTCCCTGCCCCATATTGGGCGTAGCAGCATGCGCTGCATCACCCAGAAACACGACGCGGCCTTGCTGCATACAAAGTGCTATCTGGTCGTTCAAGTCATCATGAATTAGCCGCACATCATCACTCAAACCTTTTAAGAGATTCGTAACAGTACCATCAAACCCTGAAAACAACGCCTTAAACTCATCCACATCTATATTTTTATAATGACAATTAGCAACCGAAGCATTCACTGTTGCGAAACAATAAAGCCTGTTACCACCAATGGGCACCAAACCAAAGCGTTTCCCACGACCCCAGTATTCATAGGACTGCCCTGATTCCATTAATGATGGTTTATCTACCACAAAGCGCCAGCAGGTATAGCCTGAATGGCGCAGTTGAGAGGTGTCTCCGGTTAGTAAGCGAGTTGACGAATGAACCCCATCGGCAGCAATCAGCAGATCGTATTCCTCATTCTTACCATCATTAACCGTGATGATCACTTTTTTGCTCCGTTGCACCAAAGAGCTGATCGTAGCATTAAGACGAATATCACCAGGCACAAGCCCTTTAGACAATAGATTATGAAGCGCTCCACGATCTATCCCAATTGTCTTATAACCGGTTTTAACCTCCATCCACGCGTTATCTGATTTTCCGATCAATACACCCGCTGCATCCACAATATTGATTGCGGCAAGTGATTGCCCGCTATTTATCACCTCATCACTTAATCTAAGTGACTCAAGCACCTTCATTGCATTGATGCCAAGCATCAAGCCCGCACCCTGCGCCCTTAAGTGCGGTGATTTTTCGATTAGATTAACCTGATATCCAGCCTTAACCAGGCTTTGCATTGCTGCCAGACCTGCAATACCGCCACCCACAATAACAATCTTCATTTTATGCGCCTTAAAATAGAGCAATAACTCTACTATAGACTATTTACTCTAATTTTTAAAGCGATCAAAGTCAATTAAACGGCCCTCTTCCCTGTCGTCGTACACACTGGAATATCACACAGACTATTTTTCTCTAACGACGCCCGATTCAATGCCGAGATCAGCGCCTTTAACGATGCACTCACCGTATCGTGATCAAACGCGGCACCAGCAAAACGTTGCTCTGCAATTTCCAGCTGCACATAGGCGATCGCCTCAGCATCGGCGCCCTCTTCAATCGCATGCTCGCTATAGTCAATCACCGATAACAACTGTCCACTGTAAAGCTGCCACGCATCAACAAATGCAGAGATTACCCCTTCACCAGCACCCGTTACTAACCGTTCAACACCATCAGCCATGATACGCAACTCAAGCGTGTCACACGTGCCGTTATTTTCAAGTTGATAGCCACTCAAAGCAACCGGCACACTATCCTTCACAAAGTGTTCGGTAAAGAGTTGATAAATCGTTTCGCCATCCACCACGCCACCACCTGCTTCGCTCACCTTTTGTACTAGCTGTGCTAATTCCGCCTGCATCCAGCGCGGCAGGCTCAGCCCATAGTCACGCTCCAGCACAAAGGCAACCCCTCCCTTGCCGGACTGACTATTTACACGGATGACCGCCTGATAATCACGCCCCAGATCTTGCGGGTCGATTGGCAAGTAAGCGACCTGCCACTGCGCATCTGCCTGCTGCTGTTTTAAACATTTTCGAATCGCATCCTGATGACTGCCAGAGAAAGCGGTGTAGACCAGCTCACCCACCCATGGGTGACGCGGGTTAGCTGGAATCTGCGTGCATTCAGTGACGACCCGAACCATCTCATCCGGATTAGAAAGGTCTAACTCAGGATTAATACCCTGACTATAGAGGTTCATCGCCATCGTAATCACATCCATATTACCGGTGCGTTCACCATTACCCATCAAGGTACCTTCAACACGATCAGCACCCGCCATCAAACCCAACTCAGCTGCCGCCACCGCACAGCCGCGGTCGTTATGGGTATGCAATGAAACAATGATGCTGTCACGTCGGCTAATATGAGTGCAGAAATACTCCACCTGATCGGCAAAGATATTGGGGGTACCCGACTCAACCGTGGCAGGTAGATTGATAATGCACTTCTGTTGTGGTGTGGGTTGCCACACATCAATGACTGCTTCACAAATCTCCACCGCATAGTCCATCTCGGTGGTAGTGAAACTTTCTGGCGAATACTGGAACTGCCAATCACTGTCGGGATGTTTCGTCGCTTCACGTTTAACCCACTGCGCGCCCTGGACCGCGATATTTGTCACCCCCTTGCGATCCATCGCGAATACCTGTTCACGCTGCACGGTCGAGGTTGAGTTATAGACATGCACAATCGCCTGTTTCACCCCTTTTAACGCCTCAAAGGTTTTAACGATCAACGCCTCACGTGCCTGCACTAACACCTGTACCTGCACATCCTCGGGGATCTGATCTTCTTCGATTAACCAGCGCGCGAAATCATAATCCGCCTGACTGGCTGCCGGAAAACCAATCTCGATCTGCTTAAAACCGAGCTTCAGTAACTGCGCCCACATCAAACGCTTCTGTGTCACGCTCATCGGCTCAACCAGCGCCTGATTACCATCCCTTAGATCAACACTACTCCAGATTGGCGCTTTCTCAATACGCCGACTGGGCCACTGACGATTGGTAATGGCGACTGAAGGGGCTGGACGATATTTACGGTGATCAAAGCTTTTCACTCTCAAACTCCTGCTATTTATATCGCGCCTCAATGCAAAAAAGAGCAGCGGCACTAAATTAATGATAGAAGCATGATAAACCAGATAACACGATATTAAATTGCTATTATTGCCGATTTATACAAATAAATAGCAATTAAAATTCAAATAAGTATAATTACACGCAACATATAACCTGCCACCACAAGCTGACGCATTAACATGCCACTAGACCGCTACGACAGAGAGATTCTTGAGGTCCTGCAACAGCAGGGTAATATCAGCAACCAGGCGCTGGCCGAATGCATCGGGCTTTCACCCTCTCCCTGCCTACGCCGAGTGAAGGCCCTTGAAGAGGGTGGCATCATTGAAGGCTACCGCGCGATTGTCAATGCCAGACAACTTGGATTCACGTTGATGGCGCTGATCCATATCTCGATGGATCATCACACACCGGAGCGCTTTGCTAATTTCGAGTCGAAGATAAACGAATTGAACGAGGTTCTGGAGTGCCTGTTGATAACCGGCCAGTCCGCCGACTATCAACTCAAGGTCATCGTCAAAGATATGGATGCCTTCCAGACATTGCTACTCAATAAAATCACCCGTATCGAAGGGGTCAGTGGTGTTCATTCCAGTTTTGTGTTGCGCCGCATCGTGGACAGAACGGCACTTCCTGTCACTGAATAAGACTAAGTGTAGTGGCATAGTTAATTTGTTATTATGCGTGGTTTACCTCCCACTTAAATGATTTATTCATTTACCTGACTTGAGGTCTAATTTTATTTTTTGAATTGAACCACCACTCCGCAAAAACTAAATTAGGAACCCAACATAGCCACGCAATGACCGGGTAAGCAATAGCAAAGTCGATGCCTCCAACCATAGATATAGGCAGGTATAGTCGCAAGGTAACTGCAGCAAACGTTAAAGAATAATTACGAATCATCCACTTCCGATGCTCATGAATGAGACCTCGACGAATAGCAATGTAGGCACGTAACCCCGTATAGATCCATAATACTGCAAGAAATGCAAAACCAACTCTTGCAACAGTACCGCCAAATGCGTATTGTGACATGTAAAGCCCAGCGAAACCGCCAACCATTACACCTATTGCCAGATAGCTACGCCCTAACCAGCGGTGTAAGTTTGGTCGATTTTCTCTGAGCCTGGATGAAAACTGAAATGGGCCGATAGCCAGGGCAACGATTGATGCAAAGGCGTGTATATATATGCCATAGGGATGAGCAAGAAAAGACCCTTTCATATCTGGGTGGACAAGCGAACCCAATGGCAAAAAACCGTAAACAAATGCCACATAACCAGAGATGCCTAAGGCAAAAAAATAAAGAAGCCCCTTGCTAATTGTTTTCACTACATTTCCTTTGACGCATAATGTTTAGGTGAGCCGCCCAGCTATTTAGTAGGCCTGCTCTTTTTTTATTTTTTTCCAGGTGATTGATAATTGATTTTTCCTTGCTAGATCACTGTTGTCCTGGCCTATATCATCGAACAAGTAATATCAATTACTCTGCCCCCAGCCAGCAACTCATGATGTTAACCTTGCCCTTTCACTAACCTTCGGCTCTGCGAATACCTGGTATCAGAACTTTCATCTGACTAGTTAGTGCCCATCCAGAAATCTTCAATACCATGAAAAATAAAGAAATATTCTTGTAATCGGTTAAAAAACCCTCTTGGATTTGTTAAGTTTAGAGTCTGAACAAAAAACCACAAACCAAGAGGA
>JAKISP010000060.1 GCA_021648525.1 Gammaproteobacteria bacterium | reverse complement strand
ACCGCAATCCTGTTCCTGTTATTTATATCACAAAGATTGCAAAACGGGGGGAGACCATATACGGGCTGAGCTTCCAGCGAAACCCGGGAGGGCAGTGCCACATTCCCCGGGTTTCGCTGGAAGCTCAGCCCGTGCTACATTTATTTTAAAGGTTCTACGAAGAACCAAAAAAATAGCGAGCTATCTTATCGATGTAATTTTCTTTCTAGCTGTTTTAATTTAGCCTCAATTTTTAAACCATAGTTTATCTGCGGCATAGAGGGTTCAAACCCCTCCTCCAGTTCTCTTTTTGTCACTGACTCTTTCGCAGCATGGAACGCATGAATAAAACTGGCATTATCATTTAGTGACTCTTTAAAAAACGCCTGCCCAAAATAGGTCAATTCAGAATCATTGCCACAACCAAATGAAGTTCTATCCGCCCTGGCAGAGGTGATGATTAAACTATGATCATCTTTTAGTACCTCGACAAAACCACCTGAATAGCAGGCAGAAACGAGTATCACTTTCCATTTAATCCCGGCCTCATCGATGATCTTCTTTAACTGTACCGCCCCTATCTCCTCCAGTGGCATTTCTTCCATTTCAACCGAAAGCTTATGCTCCTTCGAACCGTGGCTGGTGAGATAAAGGAATAATATATCTTCTTCTAAATCCATTTTACTCGCCACGCCATCGAGTACTACCGCCAGGTTTGTTGCAGTGGCCAGCGGCAACTGCTCAAGTGTCTGCAGATTATTGATCAGTTCAACCGTGCGCTCACCAGTACCGTAAAGCTCATCCATTACACCCGCTGAATGCGTCACCTCGTTCATAAATACGTTTTGTGAACCGTCACTACCAAAACCAATAAAGTAGAGGTCGGTTTTTCCCGGTAGCTGTGGTAAAAGCTGTTGAATTGCGTGCGCAACTTTTTGTGGCTGTTCAAATAAAATTTTTTCTGAATTTAACCTCGTGATTCCATCTGCCACATAAGCATGTGCATTGTCTCCCACGTATTTACCACGCGCCCATTGCCCAGCAACTCGCTTCTTTTCATTTTTTTTATCAGTGTATTCAAGCTCCCCCTCACCATGGTAACTGCCATATAAAAACGCACCGGTATAGGTACCAGAACCAGGAATTGTTAACGTCCCTTGACCATTATAGACACCATACTCAAATTCACCTTTATAATGTCTGCCATCTTCCGAGGTCAGCTCTCCACTGCCACTGTATGTCCAATCTTTAAGCTCTCCTTGATAAGATTCTTCCCCTGATTTTTTACGCACTAGAATAACCCCGCTAGTCACACCATTCTCGAATTGGCCCTGATATTCATCGCCACTGGCCATGGTGTATAAACCCTCGCCATGAAATTGATTCCAGCCGTTCACACCCCCCTCATACCGGTCACCATTACTGTACTCAATCACCCCCTGACCATTCGGGACACCGGTCTTAAACTGACCACTGTATTGCTTACCCGAGGTGTAATGGAAAACACCCTCATCTTCAAATAACCAGTTCGCCACCCCACCTTCATATGAATTGCCATTCGCAAAGGTAATATGCCCCTTGCCACTAAAAACTCCATCAACAAATTCACCACGATACTGATCTCCCGATGCGTAGGTAAACACCCCTTGCCCATGAAAAGTATCTTTTTCAAACGCCCCCTCATACCACTCACCATTTTCGCGGGTCAGCTTACCTTGCCCCGATCGCATTCCATCGACAAACCCACCAACATAGCGATCTCCATTACTGGAATCGGCTGTGCCCTGTCCGCTTAGCAAGCCTTGATCAAATTCACCTTCATACCGATTACCATTTGACCCGGAAAGTTTTCCTTTTCCATGAAACAGACCATTCTGAAATTCTCCCTCATAACGAGATGAATCTGGCAAAACAGCCACGCCACTACCTTGCTCAATCGGCTGAGGACCAAAGTAACTCGGAACATGAACAATTTGGGTGGAACCACATGCAGTAATAGATGCTGCAACTAGTATTAGTAAAATCTGTTTATATCTATTCATTGACACCACCCAGAGCGTTTGCTTTCTAAGCATTTCGGCAATTAAACCGTGATCACCAGTCTGATTGATTACATCATGAATCACTACAATCTACTGACATGAGATGTGATTTATGTCATTCACATGACGACATATCAGGAAAAATGAACTAAAAAACCCACACCTCAAGGCACATAAAAAAAGACCACCCAGTGGGCAGTCCTTTTTAATTTCGCTTACGACGAAAAAGAGCTAAATCACTTCTCCTCAACCTCAACCCGCTCAACCCGCTGAAAACCACGCGGTAGCTTGTTACCACGACGCCCACGCTCGCCTTCATACGCCGCCAGATCTTTCGCTTTAAGGTTTAGATGGCGCTGGCCAGAATAGACCACCAGCGTCGCCTTCTCCGGCACAATCGTCATCGCAACCACGTACTCTTCTCGCTCGGCAATACGCTTAGAAGGAATGCCGATCACCTTGATCCCTTTGCCCTTGCCCAGTTCGGGTAGTTCACTAACCGGATTAACCAACATCCGCCCTTCGGTGGTAATGGTGACAACCAGATCCGTTGCTGTATTACGTATTGGCGCTGGGGTTAACACCTGTGCGCCCTTCGGTAGTGACAATAACGCCTTGCCCGCTTTATTTTTGGTAATCATGGTGCTGAGTCTGGAGACAAAGCCATAACCCGCATCGGAGGCGATCAGGTACTGGTCATCCGCACCCCCCATCATCACCCCTTTAAAACTAGCACCATCGGGGGAATTCAAACGGCCACTAAGCGGTTCACCATGACCTCGTGCCGATGGCAGCGTGTGCGCAAGCACCGCGTAGCAACGACCAGTACTATCGATAAAAATAGAAGGCTGGTTACTGCGGCCACGCGCAGCCGAGGCAAAACTATCACCCGATTTATAGGTAATCGAGGTGGGGTCCATCTCATGCCCTTTGGCCGAACGTACCCACCCTTTTTCTGACAAAATCACGGTCACAGGCTCTGCCGGTGTCAATGCGGTTTCATCCATCGCAGCTGCGGCATCCCGTTCAACAATCGGTGAACGACGCGCATCACCATACGCTTCTGCATCAGCGATCAGCTCTTTTCGAATCAGCGTTTTCAGGCGTGTTTTAGAACCCAGGGTTTTCTCTAATGTCTCTCGCTCTTTCGCCAGCGCTTCCTGCTCGGCACGAATCTTCATCTCTTCCAGGCGCGCCAGTTGGCGCAGCTTTGTGTCGAGGACGTAATCGGCCTGCTCTTCAGAGAGCTCAAAGCGCTTCATCAGCACCTGTTTTGGTTTCTCTTCGGTACGGATCATGTGAATCACTTCATCCAGATTGAGAAACGCAACCAGCAAGCCATCCAGCAAGTGCAGACGACGGTTCACTTTATCAAGACGGTATTGCAGACGCTTACGCACCGTTTCCGTTCTAAAGACCAACCACTCTACTAGCAACGCGCGTAGATCTTTAACCTGCGGTTTCCCATCGATGCCGATGATATTAAAGTTCGCACGGTAGGTACGTTCCAGGTCAGTGGTTGCAAACAGATGCAACATCAACGGCTCAATTTCAACACGGTTTGAACGTGGTGTAATCACCAGACGAGTTGGGTTTTCATGATCAGACTCATCACGCAGATCCTCCACCATGGGCAGTTTTTTCGCCGTCATCTGGCTCGCAATCTGCTCCAGCACCTTAGCACCCGAGACATGATGCGGCAGTGCGGTGATGATGATATCGCCATCCTCACGTTCATAGAGCGCACGCATCCGTACGCTGCCATGGCCGCTCTGATACATTTTTAAAATGTCGGCCTTAGGCGTGATGATCTCTGCATCAGTCGGAAAATCTGGCCCCTTAATATGCTCACATAGCGCCGCCAGATCTGCCTTCGGTTCATCCAGCAAATGCACACAGGCACTGACCACTTCACGCATATTATGTGGCGGAATATCGGTCGCCATACCGACCGCAATACCCGTGGTACCATTCAACAATACATTCGGTACACGTGCCGGTAAAACCGTTGGCTCATCGATGGTGCCATCAAAGTTAGGTGCCCAGTCGACTGTGCCCAGCCCGACCTCAGAGAGCATCAGCTCAGAATAGCGAGTCATGCGCGATTCGGTGTAACGCATCGCCGCAAAAGACTTGGGATCATCGGTCGAGCCCCAGTTCCCCTGGCCATCGATAAATGGGTAGCGGGTCGAAAATGGCTGCGCCATCAACACCATCGCCTCGTAACAGGCAGAATCGCCATGCGGATGGAATTTACCCAACACATCACCGACGGTACGTGCCGATTTTTTAAATTTGGCCGTCGCCGAAAGCCCCAGCTCAGACATCGCATAGACAATGCGTCGCTGTACCGGTTTCATGCCATCACCAATATTCGGCAGTGCGCGATCCAGGATCACATACATCGAATAGTTGAGATAGGCCGTCTCGGTGAAGGTTTTAAGCGGCATCCGTTCGATGCCGTCGTCTTCGCGCCCTGAAATATCACTCATGAAATGTCACTCATCTACAGTACAACCCATTTTTTACTCAAATCCCAAATTGGCCCTATTATACGCAGCTGCACGACAAGTGACAGCGCCGAATACCCCACCCCTCTTAATTTACTGTATTGAGTTCAGATGGCACTTCACGTAGATTACCCGCTTCAGAATTATTTCATCGACAATTACCAGAAAAACGGAATAGTGCCATGTCATTTAACAGGAATATCGTACTTTTTAGTGCCCTCACCCTCAGCCCAGCGGCCTTTGCAGTCACTGGTGATAGCCAATGGGGCGGCGAAGCAGAGCTAGGTCTGGTCACCACCAGCGGCAATACCGAGACCACCACCGCCAATTTCAAGGGCAAGCTGGAAAATACTCGCGAACAGTGGCACAACCTGTTTACCCTCCAAACGCTGCACGCCAGTAGCAAAAATAGCAACACCGCCGAGCGATATCTGATTACCGCTAAATCAGACTATAAGGTTAATGATGTTAGCTACGCTTTTGGCCGTTTCAGCTACGAAGATGACCGTTTCAGCGGCTTCGACTACCGCGCCACCGAAACCCTCGGTTACGGTCGCCACATCATCCGCGAAGAGACCTTTACATTTGACGTCGAAGGCGGCCCTGGTCTGCGCCAAAGCAAACCAGAAATCGGTAGCAGAGACTCTGAAACGATCTTATACCTTTCAGGCAACCTGAAATGGGACGTCAGCGCAACATCTGTCTTCACTCAGGATCTGTTCAGTGAGATCGGTGAAGATGTCACCATCACCAAATCGGTCACCGGCCTCAAAACCCAGATCAATGGAGACCTTGCGATGAAGATGACTTATACCGTCAAGAAAACTTCTGAAGTGCCAGTCGGCATTGATAAAATCGATACTGAGACGGCTGTTACTTTGGTTTATAGTTTCTAATATAGAATTAGATCTCTCTCGTTCCCACGCTCCTGCATGGGAATGCATACACTGGCCAGTCTAAACGCGAGCCGTATGGGTTACCACGCAGGAGCGTGGGAACCAGAAAAGTGTAACCCTGTGGTTTGCTTTGCGCTTACGAATGGAACTGTCATCGTTAGCAGTGATGCTCTGGCAGTAAGCGGCGTGTTTAATCATAAACTAACACCATCATTAGCTGCATTTGGCAGAAAAGGTGCACCTTCAATATAGCTACATTGAATTCACATATTGATTCGTGTAGATTCCGTCTCACTATTATCTCATCGACAAATCAAGAAATGGAGCAGAACATGTCATTTAAAAAGCATCTCATCGGCCTTGCCACGCTTGCCATCCTCTCACCTGCCCTCGCCAACGCTGCCAGCTCATGGAACGGCGAAGCTGAACTGGGGATTGTCAGCACCACGGGTAACACTGAGACCAGCACATTCAACCTCAACACCAAGCTGGTAAACGAACGCGACCAATGGAAGCACCTGTTCCTGTTCAATACCCTGCACAGTAATAACAAAGACAGCAGCACTGCCGAGCGCTATGTGCTGGTTGCCAAATCCGATTACAAAATCAATGACGTCAGCTACGCCTTTGGCCGTTTCAGCTATGAAGATGACCGTTTCAGTGGTTTTGAATACCAGGCCACCGAAACCCTCGGTTATGGGCGCCACATTATCCAAAAATCAACACTCAAATTCGATGTTGAAGGTGGCCCTGGTATACGCCAGAGCAAACCTGATGACGGCTCAAACGATAACGAAGGAATCCTCTATCTCTCCGGTAACCTCAAATGGGATATCAGTCAGAACGCGGTTTTCACAGAGGATTTCTTCACTGAAATTGGTGAAGATATTACCATCACAAAGTCGGTCACCGGGCTTAAGTCCCAGATCAATGGCGACCTCGCGATGAAGGTCACCTTTACAGCGAAACACACCTCTAAGGTACCTGCCCTGAAGAAAAAGGTCGATACTGAAACAGCGGTCTCGCTGGTCTACAGTTTCTAAGACAACCCTGCCTTCTTATGGCTGAGGTTTTATCAAACCTCGGCCAGATTCCCTTTACTCTCCAACCAGCTGCGTCGGTCTGAGGCACGCTTTTTGGCCAGCAACATGTCCATCATCTCGTCAGTATCATCACCGCTGTCAAGTACCAACTGAACCAGTCGACGGGTATCAGGATCAATCGTCGTTTCACGCAGTTGTAGTGGGTTCATCTCACCCAGCCCTTTAAAGCGCTGTACATTGATTTTTCCTTTGAGTTTTTCAGCTTCGATGCGACTTAATATACCGCGTTGTTCGTCATCATCGAGGGCGTAAAAAACATGTTTGCCAATATCGATCCGATAGAGGGGTGGCATCGCAACATAGACATGCCCTGCTGCGACCAATGGACGAAAGTGCCTTAAAAATAGCGCACAAAGCAAGGTTGCGATATGCAGCCCATCAGAATCCGCATCGGCTAAAATACAGACTTTACCGTAACGCAATCCCTTAAGATCATCGGAACCCGGCTCTACACCAATCGCGACCGAGACATCATGAACCTCTTGCGAACCGAGTACTTCCTGCGAGTCAACTTCCCAGGTATTCAAAATTTTACCGCGCAACGGCATGATCGCCTGAAAACTACGATCCCTCGCCTGTTTGGCAGAGCCACCCGCCGAGTCACCTTCTACTAAAAAGAGTTCGGTACGCTCAAGGTCCTGCGAACTACAATCGGCCAGTTTTCCTGGTAACGCGGGGCCAGTGGTAATCTTTTTACGCACCACTTTTTTACCCGCGCGCATACGTGATTGCGCATTGCTGATCGCCAACATCGCGATCTGTTCACCCGCATCGGTGTGTTGATTGAGCCATAGGCTGAAAGAGTCTTTGACGACACCCGAGACAAACGCGGCACATTCACGTGACGACAAACGCTCTTTGGTCTGGCCACTAAACTGTGGGTCTTCCAGCTTTATCGATAACACATAGGCACAACGTTCCCATACATCATCCGGCGCAAGCTTCACCCCGCGTGGAAGCAGGTTCCGGTATTCACAAAACTCACGGATCGCATCGGTCAAACCGGTACGCAGACCATTCACATGAGTACCGCCCTGCCCCGTGGGGATCAGGTTGACGTAACTTTCTGTCACCAGCTCGCCCCCTTCTGGCAACCAGACGACGGCCCAGTCGGCTGCTTCACGCTCTGAGGCCAGGCTGCCAATCAGCAGTTCATCGGGCAACAGGGTGTAGCCTTTTACTGCGTCATTCAGATAGTCACGCAGGCCATCTTCGAAATACCACTCTTCACGGGTATTCGTCTTCTCATCAAAAAAGGCGACATGCAGACCTGGGCACAACACCGCTTTGGCGCGCAACACATGGCGTAGGCGCGAGACTGAGAATTTGGCTGAATCGAAATATTTGCCATCCGCCCAGAAACGGATAGAAGTGCCGGTATTCTTTTTACCAACGGTACCAACCACCTTGAGCTCTTCAGCCTTATTGCCGTGCTCAAACGCCATGGTATGTTCTTTGCCATCACGCTTAATCTTAACGTCAACACGTTTAGAGAGCGCGTTGACCACCGAGACACCGACGCCATGCAGGCCACCAGAGAATTGATAGTTTTTATTGGAGAACTTACCACCCGCATGCAGTTTGGTCATGATCACTTCAACACCGGGGATCTTCTCTACCGGGTGTTGATCGACCGGCATACCACGGCCGTCATCCTCAACCTCCAGTGAGCCATCTTTATAGAGTGTGACCGAGAGTGTTTTGGCATGGCCTGCCACCGCTTCATCGACACTGTTATCGATCACTTCCTGCGCCAGATGGTTGGGGCGCGTGGTGTCGGTATACATACCGGGGCGTTTGCGTACCGGTTCCAGACCGGTTAATACCTCAATCGACGAGGCATCATAATCTTTACTCATGTACGTTCCTGTTCCCTGTTCCAGTTCAATGACGACCATGCTTTTATGGGGTTGCCGACGGGCATGGAGTCTAGCACCAAGCTGGCGACGAATAAAAGCGCCTTTTCTGCCCATTTATGTCGGCCGCCGATTTTTATAGTAGAATCCAGCCCGAGAATAAACCCGCCCCAGTTGAGGGCCATTGATGCAGTATGGAGTCAGTCTTGGTCACAAAAAAGCGCAGCAAAAAGAGTTCTCCACCCGATTTTGAAACCGCCCTCGAAGAACTCGAAGCGCTGGTCGAGCAGATGGAAGCGGGTGAAATCACCCTTGAGGAGTCGCTGCAGCACTTTGAGCGCGGTATTTTACTCACTCGTACCTGCCAGGAGGCACTGAAGGCCGCCGAGCAGAAAGTCGAGATTCTGCTGGAAAACAGCACGGATGCCAGTACTCAACCCTTTGATACCGACCGTGACTGATCATTTAGCCAGCGCCACTGACACCAGCTCCGATCACAGCACTGCCTTCAAGCAACTGATTTCTCAATCTAAAGAGCAGGTGCAGGCGGCTCTCGGTCGCTGGCTGCCGAGTGAAGATAGCACACCCAACACCCTGCATCGGGCCATGCGCTACTCGGCTCTCTCTGGCGGCAAGTATGTTCGGCCCCTGCTGGTCTACGCCACCGGCAAGGCACTCGGCGTCAGCGCCACAGCACTCGATGGCCCTGCCTGTGCGATTGAGCTCATTCATAGTTACTCGCTAGTGCACGATGACCTGCCCGCGATGGATGACGATGACCTGCGCCGCGGCAAACCCACCTGCCACAAGGCGTTTGATGAGGCGACGGCGGTACTGGTGGGCGATGCCCTCCAGACCCTGGCATTTCACATTCTGGCCACCGACCTGTCAATTGTAGTGGCTGCGGAACAGCGCATCCAGATGGTTGCGACACTGGCCCATGCGAGCGGCTCCCTCGGTATGGCGGGTGGTCAGGCGATCGACCTCGAAGCGGATGGTAAAGGGACAGATTTCACGCTGGCATCACTGCAATATATGCATTCGCAAAAGACCGGTGCGTTGATCCGTGCCAGTGTCCGTCTCGGCGCATTAAGTGCGCCTGATTGTGATAAGGCACTACTCACCCGCCTCGATCAATACGCCGCTGATATCGGGCTTGCCTTTCAAATTCGCGACGATATCCTCGACATCGAAGCATCTACCGACGTGCTGGGCAAAAGCCAGGGAGCCGATATTGCTCGTAATAAACCCACCTACCCCGCACTGCTGGGGCTGGATGGGGCGAAGCAGAAGGCGCAACAGCTGCATGAATCAGCGCTGGAAAACCTGACCACTCTAGGCCGCAGAGCAGATTCACTACGCTGGATCTCGGAATACATCGTACAACGCCCTAATTAGCTCAGTTTTTCTGATCTATAGAAGGTGTACTCGAACAGCCAGAATCAGTGCTTTTTATGTTATATTGCGCGATTGCGTAAAAACAGCCGATTAGAGCTTGATGACAACCACTGACAATAAACAGTATCCACTGCTACACAAGATTGATTCCCCAGCGGATCTTCGCCAGCTATCTGAAACAGAGCTGGAACCGCTCGCGCGTGAACTGCGTGAGTTTCTGATTCAGTCGGTCGCCAGAACAGGCGGGCATCTTTCATCCAGCCTCGGCACGGTTGAATTGACCGTGGCACTCCATTACGTCTATAACACCCCGGATGATCGCCTCGTGTGGGATGTCGGTCACCAGGCCTATCCGCATAAAATCCTCACCGGACGCCGTGAGCGAATGGATACGCTACGCAAAAAAGATGGCCTGTGCGGTTTTATCAAACGCTCAGAGAGTGAATATGACACTTTTGGTGTGGGCCACTCCAGCACCTCGATTAGCGCGGCACTCGGGATGGCAATCGCCGCTGAAAAGAGCGGTAGCAAGCGCAAGGCAGTGGCAATTATCGGCGATGGCGCGATGACCGCTGGTATGGCCTTTGAGGCACTCAACCATGCTGGCCATCTCGATAACGACCTGCTGGTGATCCTCAATGATAACGAGATGTCGATCTCGCCCAATGTCGGCGGGATGTCGAACTATCTTGCCAAGCTACTCTCCGGCAAGCTCTACACCTCGGTGCGTGAAGGTGGCAAAAAGATGTTAAGTGTCGTGCCGCCGATGCGTGAACTGGCACGTCGCGCCGAAGAGCATATGAAAGGGATGGTGATCCCCGGCACACTCTTTGAAGAACTCGGCTTTCACTATTATGGCCCGGTCGATGGGCATGATATTCCAACACTGATTACGACGCTGCAAAACCTGCAGCAACACAAAGGGCCGCAGTTCCTGCATGTGGTCACTAAAAAAGGGCGCGGCTACCGGCCTGCTGAAGAGAACCCCTGCACCTATCACGGCGTTACCCCGTTTGACCCCAGCAGTGGAAAAATGCACGCGAGCAAGTCTGGCAGCCCTGGCTATACTCAGGTCTTCGGTGACTGGCTATGCGATATGGCAAAGGAAGAGCCCAACCTCATTGCGATTACACCGGCAATGTGTGAAGGCTCCGGCATGGTTAAATTTTCACGCCTCTTTGCCGATCGTTTTTATGATGTTGGTATTGCCGAGCAGCATGCAGTGACACTCGCCGCAGGACTCGCCTGTGATGGCATCAGACCGGTGGTGGCGATCTACTCAACTTTCCTGCAACGCGCCTATGACCAGCTGATCCACGATGTCGCAATCCAGAACCTGCCCGTGCTCTTTGCCATCGATCGCGCGGGTCTGGTCGGTGCCGACGGTGCGACCCATGCTGGCAGCTTTGATATCAGCTACCTGCGCTGCATTCCTAATATGGTGGTGATGACCCCGAGCGATGAAAACGAATGTCGCCAGATGCTTTATACCGCCGCCAAACATAACGGCCCAACAGCCGTGCGTTATCCACGCGGCCGCGGCCCGGGCACTGCCGTTGAAAAAGAGATGCGAGCAATCGAACTTGGCAAGGGGCGCGTTCTCAGAAAAGGAAAATCTACCGCCATTCTCGCCTTCGGTAGCCGTGTGCAAGCTGCACTAGCCGCAGGTGAAGCGCTTGATGCCTCGGTGATCGACATGCGCTTTGTCAAACCGATCGATGAGACACTCATCCTTGAGATGACCAATAGCCATGATCTGCTGCTGACCATTGAAGAAAACGTCATCATGGGCGGTGCTGGCAGCGCAGTAAACGAGGTGCTGGCAGCCCATCGTATTGTGATACCGATGATCAACCTCGGCCTGCCAGATGAATATTGCGAACAAGGTGACCATGAGTCACTGCTTGAAGCCTACGGCCTCAGTAAGGAAGGCATCATCAACAGCGTAAAGGACTTTCATCAGCTGGCGTCTTGCAATACAATAGCCGCCCCCACTAATCCCCACTAATTCAGTCAAGATTATAGCCATGCCCGCTCGTTATACACTCAAGATCGTTACCGACTTTGCCGCCGCACATTCGCTGCGTAACTATCCTGGCGACTGCTGTCGTCTACACGGCCACAACTGGAAAGTTGAAGCAGAGGTGGTTTGCACTAAACTGGATGACCTCGGCATCGGCATCGATTTCAAGACGATCAAAAAAGAGACCAACGCGATTGCCGATCAACTGGACCACCGCTATCTCAATGAAGTGCCGCCATTTGATGAGATTAATCCAACCGCTGAAAATATTGCGGCGTTCCTTTTTAAAGGACTATCAGACAAGCTCAACAGTGAGGTGCTGCGTGTCAGCGCGATTACACTATGGGAAACCGAACGCGCCTGTGTGCGTTATTCAGAGGAACAAACATAATGAACGACACGACACAGATCGCCGACGTACAGAACAGCCCGGATAATCGCCAGATACCCATCAACAAGGTCGGCATTAAAGACATCCGCCATCCGGTGCGGGTAAAAGATCGCAGTGAAGGCGAACAGCATACCATCGCGACATTTAACATGTATGTCGATCTTCCGCATAATTTCAAAGGGACTCACATGTCCCGTTTTGTAAAGTTACTGAACTCGCATGAACGTGAGATTAGCGTTGAGTCTTTCGATGAAATCATGGTCAACATGGCTAATCTGCTGGATGCAGAATCGGGCCATATCGAAATGAGCTTCCCCTACTTCATCAATAAAGAGGCGCCAGTCAGCAAGGTACAGAGCCTGCTTGATTATGACGTCACTCTGATTGGTGAAATCACTGGCGGCAAAACCACGATGACCATAAAAGTCGTAGTGCCGGTGACCAGCCTCTGCCCTTGCTCCAAAGAAATTTCAGACTATGGCGCACATAATCAACGCTCACATGTCACCGTCACCGCACGCACCGAAGGGTTTGTATGGATTGAAGACCTGATCGATATCGTCGAACAGGAAGCTTCGTGTGAAATTTTTGGTCTATTAAAGCGCCCCGATGAAAAATTCGTTACCGAACGCGCTTATGATAACCCCAAGTTCGTTGAGGACATGGTACGTGATGTCGCGGCCCGCCTGAATGCTGATGATCGCATTACCGCCTACACGCTGGAATCAGAGAATTTTGAATCGATCCACAACCATTCCGCCTATGCGCTGATCGAAAAAGTAAAATAAAGCGAATCTTGCAAGAGCACTCTTCGCCTGCACAAAGCCGCAATTAGCATATTTTGAATGGTGATTTGGCTAAGTAAGTAATATGTGTGATGATAAACAGGTTACAGCCCAGATGGATCTGAACTAAAATTTAATAATGACCAGGATAACCCGAATAACCAGCTTTATTCGCACCCTGACCGGACGCATGGTACTGGGGGAACTGCTTATTCATTCCATATTGATCCCCGCTCTGTTTCTCGGCATCAATATCGTCGTCAAAGATGGCTATGAATCAAGGTTTATCGAGCAAGCCCATTCAAAATCAGCACTACTAGCGGTACTCATATCGCATGATATCAATCAACAGGAAATAGATAGCCTGCTCAATGCTGCTATCAGCAGTAATCAGATTCTTGCTGCAACACTGGTCTATGAAATGGGCAATGCCATTCATGGCCAGTCAAACACCACAACGCTCATCCCTTTTAAAGAAGATCAACAATTTGCTCAACATGATGATAATACCTACCACATCAGTACGCCGCTCATCACTAACCAGGGGACAACCGCCACTCTACAGACCAGTTTTGATGAAAAACCGATTGCCGAGCAGATTCAAAACACCTACCAGGTTAGTATCGTACTGGCTTTTGCGTACATTTTAATTACGCTAATCCTCTCTGGCTTACTAGGCCAGCAATTAACCCGACCGATACGAAAATTGCGTGATGATGCTCGCGCCATCGCATCAGGCAATACAGACAAACAACTCAATGTCATCTCATCTATTTCTGAAGTTGCCAGCCTGACCGACAATCTTGAGACGATGAAAAAAGCACTGATTAAACATAGTCAGGATTCACTCGCACGCGAAGCACACCTGCGTTCGGTCATGGACAATGTGGTTGATGGCATCATCATTACCAACACTGAAGGAATGATTGAGTCACTTAATCCGGCAGCTATTAGCCTTTTTGATTACACCAAAGGTGAACTCATCAAAGAGCACATCAACATCCTGCTCGATGTCAATGCGCTGTTAGAGATAGAACAACATGGCATAAATGCCAATAACATCGTCTCAGCCACTCAAAGCAAACTTCAGGAGACTGAAGGTTACCGCAAAAGCGGGGCCATTTTTCCATTAGAAGTGGCTATCAGTAAAATGATCGTGAATGATCAGACACACTATATTTATGTCACTCACGATATCACGGCAAGAAAAAATGCGGAGAATGAACTAAAACAACTGCATGATGAACTGGAACGTCGCGTGATTATTCGCACCAGTGAACTGGCTGCCGCCAATGAGGAGCTAGAACATCAGGCGCTGCACGATTCACTAACCGATCTGCCCAATCGCGTTTTACTACTAGACCGTCTAAACCAGTCAATTCTGACCAATCAGCGCAATGAGACAAAGCTTGCACTCTTCATGATCGACCTTGATCGATTTAAAGAGATCAATGACACACTTGGCCATCACTATGGCGATATTATTCTGCAACAAGTAGCCATGCGCATGCGTGAAGCGCTGCATCAATCATGCACCGTCGCACGACTCGGTGGTGATGAATTTGCTATTCTACTTCCCGCCATCGAAGGTAGAAAAGAACCGGCTAATATCGCCACCGCCATTATCCATGCTATCGACCAGCCCTTTCTACTGGAAGAACAGCCATTTCATGTTGGTGCCAGTATCGGGATTGCGCTGTTTCCTGAACACGGCACCGACACATCAACACTCATGCGACATGCCGATATTGCAATGTACGTCGCAAAAAAAAATAACGGCGACTACACATTCTACGACTCATCACTCGACCAACATAGCCGTGACCGCCTTGCCCTCACCACTGAGTTACGGCATGCCATCGACAATAATGAGCTGCGATTGCACTATCAACCCAAGATTGATTTCAAAACAGGCAATGTAGCCGAAGTAGAAGCGTTAGTACGTTGGCAACACCCTCGTTTTGGTCTGATGACACCAGACCATTTTATTGCATTATCAGAACACACAGGGCTAATCAGACCTCTTACACGATGGGTGATACGTGAGGCATTAAGCACTTGCCATCAATGGCACAAAATGGGACACATACTAAAAGTAGCGGTAAACCTCTCCACCCATAATTTGCACGATTCTCAATTAACAGAACACATTCAGCAAGCCTGCAATGAGTGTGGCATCGATACTGGCTATCTAGTGCTGGAAATCACTGAGAGCGCCGTGATGTCAGACCCTGTTAGCGCGATGAAAGTGCTTGGAGAGTTATCGGATATGGGGATCAATCTTTCGATCGATGATTTTGGAACAGGCTATTCATCGCTCGCCTACCTCAAACAGCTACCGATGGATGAAATTAAAATTGATAAGTCATTCGTGATCGATATGATCAATGATAGAGACGATTATATTATCGTTCGTTCGACCATCGACCTCGCCCACAATATGGGCCGAAAGGTAATCGCAGAAGGAGTTGAATCACCAGAAATATGGGATGCTCTCGACAAAATGGGCTGTGATATGGCGCAGGGAAACTATATTAGCATGCCAAAATCAACGGATGATTTTTCACAATGGCTACAGGATTCTGAATGGTGCCTAAAACAAGCTAACTAGTGCCCATCCAGAAATAGACCCTTTTCAAAAAACCACCCATAAACACATTCGCGATATTACTAATACCTGCATGTATTTCGTATTTTCAATACCTATCTTTGAAAACGGGTTGAATTCTGA